>NZ_NPOR01000013.1:0-141985 GCF_003688325.1 Bifidobacterium sp. wkB338 | reverse complement strand
GCCTATTGCGAAAACAAGACGAGTCACACCTACGTAGTTGACTCTCAGCAAGAACTCCTTGCCGGCAAGCACCTTGCCTTTCGTAAACCCGACCAATGCAGCCCGAATAGCAGCATCCGCCAGATCCACCGCAGTAAAAGTGGCCGAGGCAATGGATACCATGCGAACGACTCTGGAATTATTGAATGGAAGAATTCGGTCCATGTCCAGCTGCGTCAAATCGGACAAAGAGCGGACCTCATTATCTTTCATCTCCAGATAAAAATGATGAAGAAAATAGCAGCCCCGCGTCAAGCATTCATTCAGCAACACTGGAAGCGCCTGGCGCCCCAGTTCATGCACGATTCCGATTTCAGTTCGCAGGTTAAACCTACGAGGCACTTTACGACCTTCATCATCCACTTGTGCAAATAAGGTCCCATTGAACATCTTGGAAATGAATTTGCGTGCCCCCATGCCAGAATCCATGGCATTTTCAAACACGGGCAAGGCGGACAATTCCTTAATAATAGAGAGCAAAGGTCCAGGTATCCCCGTGCCCTGACCGGGATTCGAACTTGACCCTGCCATGTCTGACGCCATGTGCAAGAACCACCGCACTGTGCCTAAGAACAGCCTTTCGCAGAAATTATCACCGATCAGTCCTTCCTTAAACCATTGTTCTTCCACCGGGATTGCAATGAAATCTCCGTACTGATTGGTGCCGTATACCTTTCCGGTAAATTGAGTGAGTATCGAGAACACCAATCCTTCAAGGGAGAAGTGGTGAGAAAAGTCCCTGAGATGATGTTGCAAACCGCCGCCAAATTCGGCTGTGTACTTATCGCCAACAAAAGGATATTCATCTTCTAGGAATTGAATGGCATCACGCAGGGACTCTCCTTTAAAACCAGAATGCTGCTTTGCCACCCAAACCACGAATTCATTGACTTTCTCCGAGCCCCACTCGTTCGCCCTATCCAGAGAGAACTTGCCAACAAAAATCGAATCGCATAAACCAGCAACCACTCCACAAGCTGCAGCTATCTTGTAATCAAGCTGCGCGTCATCTTGCACATGGTCAGATGCAGCATCTTCTTCAATGGATTCCACGTAGATTCCATCACCAAAATCTCCGGTCGCTTTAGCAACGCTAATTCCAGCCTCTATACCTTTGTCGTTCGCAAGCTCCAACGAATACTCAACAGAAACCAACTCGCTGGCGTGCCGTGGCGAAAGCTCCAACTCCCTTGTCATCCGTCCCTCTCCTTCCACAGTGCGCACAGGAACAAAGCAATAATAGCCAGAATAAAACAGCAAATGGAGTGCCCGCAAACAGTCAACCAGCGCTTTTCTCGTCCTTGTCGAATTTCTGGCTTCGTCCTGCACGATAGTCGTTTTCTGCGTCCGCAACATTGTCTAGCTCGATGGATTCCAGTATCTCCTATGGCTAGAGCTTTCCCGGCTGGTGTTGGCCTGCGCTCGGGAAGCAGTTTGGATAAGAAAGGCTGTAAATGCTGGATAAGGTAATTTCTCTATTATCATCGTCGCTTATGCATGGGTATCTAGGGCATGCAATAAATTTCTCAATCCTTGTATCGACCGGCAGCGAAGGTTCACTTTGCCAATCTAGAATCCTGCTCGCCTTATGCAGTTGGCGTTTCCGACAGTTTCAAGTATCAAATTATGACCCATGCATGTATCCCTCTGCTCGTTGGCATTATGAACCAATCGCTGTCAGCAATGGCCCCTGCTTTGAAAGCGAAAAGATATCTTTCTTACTCATTCTCAGTTTTATGCCGCTTAAGGAAAAGCGAGGCACACAGGCCGATTAGGGCTACGAGCATAAGGAAGATGAAGGCCGATTGGTAGCCCTGGTCGAGAGCCTGGGCTGGCGTGGCTCCGCTGAGACTGCCGCGCTGAGCGCCGATGGTGACAATCATCATGGCTGCGGCCGTACCCAGCGAGCCGCCCACCTGGCGGACAGTCGAGGCAGCCGCGTTGCCATGAGCCGCAAGTTCCAGCGGCAGGGCGTTAATGCCCTCGGTGAAGGTGGTCATCATCACCAGCGCCACCCCGACCAGGCGCAAGGCATAACAGCCGGCGATCAAGATCAGACTGGTGGCGGTGTCAAACCATATCATCGGCAAGGTGCCAGCCAGCAGCACCATGTACCCCAAAAGGGAAATATTCCTCGCCCCGATTCTTTGGTAGATCATTCCGGAGAGAGGGTTGAATATGCCCATGACAATGGCTCCCGGCAACATGACCAGACCAGAGGTGAGCGCGCTTGATCCACGCGTGTTCTGCAAATAGAGAGGAAGGACCAGCTCCACACCGACCATGGCGATGTTGCTCAGGGTGCTCAGCAGGCTGGTCAGGTTGAAGGTAGCGTTCATGAAGACTCGCAAATTCACCAACGGGGACTCCACGTGCAACTGACGCCGACAGAACAGGACCACCACCAGCAAGCCAGCCAGAAGCAATCCCAGGTCAAATGCCGATGCGCCCCCCTCGGCACCAATAGCGGATAGCGCATAAAGCAGAAGCCCAAAGCCCAAGCAGGAATATATTACGGAAAGCACGTCCAGACGGGTTCTCACCTGGTCGTTGACCGTGTAGACCAAGAAGAACGATGCCCCCAGGATCGCGGCGCTCAAGGCAGCAAGCAGAACGAACAGAGCCCTCCAGGACCAGTGCTCCAGAATAAACCCGGAGAGCGTGGGTCCCACCGTGGGGCCCAAAGCCACCACCAGGCCCACCACGCCTAGGGCTACGCCGCGCCTATCCGGAGGGAAAAGCAACAGCACCACGTTCTGAATAAAAGGCATCAGCGACCCTGCGGCCAAGGCCTGAATGATTCTGCCGATCAGCAGCAGGACAAAATGTCCTCCAGAAAAAATACAGACAAGGGAGCCCGCCAGAAAGGTCACCATCATAGCGATGAAAGTGTGCCTTGACCGAAAGTTGGAAAACACCCAGGCTGAAACAGGGATCATCAGCCCCACCACCAGCAGATAGGCGGTACTCAGCCACTGAGCGGTGGCTTGGGAAACATGGAACTCCGCCATAATGGTGGGAAGAGCATTGTTAAGGAAGGTCTCTGCCATCAAAGCAAGGAATGCTCCAGCCAGAAGCGTGCCCATCATTGCAGTGCGATTTTCCCCACCTCCGCCTTGGCCACGCTCCCCTTTGCTGCCATCCTTATACATGCCGCATCCTCTCCGTTCTTCACCGGCTCGGTCCGAAGCCTGCGTGATCCTACTAGAAGCAGGTCAGGATTCCATATTTCTAATGATCCGTTCCAGGTAGCTGACCAGCCGTCTGCTCTCCTGCTCATCGAACCCTTTCAAGGCAAGCTTGCCCGTGGCCTCCAATGCATGCCGGATCTCGACCTGATGGGCGTTCAGCTCCTTGCGTGCATGTCCGGTAAGCTCAAGAACCATCTGACGTCGGTCATCAGTCTGTGGCTTTGCCGTCAGCCATCCTGCCTTGACCAGCCGTTTGACAACTCCCCGAACCGTGGGATGGCTCAAACGGAACCTGTCGCCCACCGTCTTCTGCGTCACCTCCAGGCCATCATGCTCATACAGGTAATAGACCATGACGAATTGGGGACCAGTCAGATTGGGAAAGATGTTCCGCACACACTCATTCATGTGCTTTTCCAGCAGGGTGTTGGCTATTTTGACCAGCCCCTCTGGCCGCTTCTCCGAGAGCTCCAAAAGATACCGCCTCTCTAAAATGTAGCATGCTACATTATTAGCGAAGAAAGACATGCTGTCAAATCAAGGAAATACAAACACTCGCCCAACAATGTTCTTGATACATGGAAACTCGAGCAAAAGAGCCATGGCTCAGCCTCTCCGACCTGTAAACATGCAGGCTTATGTAGAACCTAGGTATCAGGATCGTCGTACTTCATAGCCGACTAGCTAAGCAATACTGATATGCCGATAAGTCGATACCTCATTTCACTACTGCTGTCAACAAATCACAGACCTTTAATCAGTACGCTTCCCTCACCTTTGGACGACCGATATGGAGAATCGCCGAACCGCATCAAGGAATCTACCAGGCAGGTGCACGCCTATTTTCATGCATGAGCCCTTGCAAGCAACAATGGCTACAGGGAAGAGGTCCTTAGCACCAAAAGGTCCGGCTGAGCGGTCGATGAAACATCTTGCTAAATTGCAACAAAACAAGGCAAATATTAATCCTCCAGCGACCTGACTTCACCGGTCCGATACAGTCAGACAAGCACGAAGCCGGGGCACAGGTAACTACCTGAGCAATAGATAATTTCCAATATGATATAATTTCCATTATGAAATCAAATAAATCCTCTTCCCTTTATAACGCTCTCATGTATCTGCAGTGCGAATTCGTAGCAGAGCGCAACAGGGTCAACCCGGGAAACATCACCTGGCAACAGTTCGACATCCTCACCATTCTGCGCACAGGAGCGTCCACGCCCTCACAGATTGGCCAACGACTCGGCATGAGCCGATCCAAGGTTTCCAAGAACCTGAGTACGCTGCGCGATCTCGGATACATCAGGCAGACGCCCGATACTCGTGACCGGCGAGAGCTGGAGACCAGCCTGACCCAGGATGGCCGAGACATGCTCAGCATCATTGATCAACAGCATAAGACCCTCGAGGAGGATGCCCGACAGGTCTGGTCCGAAGACGAGCAGGAAGAATTCACCGCTCTTGCCAACAGACTCATTGCCAAGCTGCGCCAGGAGCGGGTCACCCAATGAGGACAGAATCGATCCTTATTGATCGGGCCTCCACACACAACCTCAAGCAGGTCTCGCTGTCCATACCCAAGCGGGACATCACCGTGGTCACCGGCCTGTCGGGTTCAGGAAAGTCGTCTCTCGTGTTTTCCACACTGGCAGCCGAGTCACAGCGCATGATCAACCGCAGTTACAGTTCCTACATTCAGCAGCTTCTGCCCAAGTATGAGCCTGCTGAAGTCGCCCGGATCGACAACCTGCCCTTCTCCATTGTCGTCACCCAGAAGCAGCTCTCAGGCAATGCCCGCTCAACTGTAGGTACCTACACCGATATCTACACCGCCCTGCGCCTGCTCTTCTCCCGTACTGCCCAGCCCTTCATCGGGTACTCCATGACGTATTCCTTCAACAATCCTGCGGGGATGTGTCCGACCTGTCAGGGCCTGGGAACTGTGCGCAGTCTAGTGCTGGATCACCTGCTCAACATGGATCTCTCGCTGAACCAAGGAGCCATCAACTTCCCCACCTTCCAGCCGGGCGGTTGGAGACTGACCAGGTATACGGATTCAGGCTACTTTGACAACGATCTGCCCCTGCGGGAGTGGACCAGCAGCGACCTCGACTTCCTGCTATATGGCAAAAAGCAAAAACCAGCACATCCTGACGCCAACTGGCACAAGACGGCCATGTATGAGGGGTTGGTGCCTCGGATCACCAAGACCTTCATCAACCAGAACGGTGACAAGTACCAGCATGAGCTGGAGGAGGTTACGCGAATCACCCAGTGCCCCGACTGCCAAGGGGCCAGGGTCAACGCCAAGGTGCGGTCAGCCAAGATCGAGGGACTGAACATAGCTGACTGCTCCGCCATGAGCGTTGCTGACCTGCAGGACTGGCTGGGGAAGATTCATGACGATCAGACCGAGACCATTCTGCAGGACCTAAAGCGCAAGATAGCTAACCTGATAACGGTTGGTCTGGGTTACCTGAGTCTACAGCGTGGCACATCTACGCTTTCCGGAGGAGAGGCACAGCGTCTGAAAATCGCCAACTGCCTGAACAGCCCCTTGAATAACGTTCTCTACATCTTTGACGAACCAAGTGTTGGGCTACATCCCCATGACCTGACCGGGATCAAGAAAATCTTCAAGGGCTTACGGGACAAGGGCAATACGGTGGTAATCGTGGATCATGACCCCGAGCTCATCGCTATTGCAGACCATATCGTCGACATGGGGCCAGGAGCAGGCAGAGAAGGAGGACGGATCGTCTTCGAAGGGAGCTATCAGTCTCTGCTGGAAAGCGACACAGCCACGGGCAAAGCCCTATCAAATCCAGGCACCGTGAACGACCCGGCGGCACCATCGCATGGCTTCTACGCGATAGACAAGGTCACTGCCCACAACGTCAGAGAAGCCCACGCCAAGATACCCAGGCATATGCTGACTGTGGTGACCGGTGTGGCCGGATCAGGCAAAAGCACCCTGATCAAGGCAGGCTTCATGGCTCAGCATGATGCCATACTCCTGGATCAGAAGCCGA
This sequence comes from Bifidobacterium sp. wkB338, assembly GCF_003688325.1. Lineage (NCBI taxonomy): Bacteria > Bacillati > Actinomycetota > Actinomycetes > Bifidobacteriales > Bifidobacteriaceae > Bifidobacterium > Bifidobacterium sp. wkB338. The sequence goes on along the minus strand of NZ_NPOR01000013.1, from coordinate 135,720 downwards.
TCAAGGCCAGTGGGCGCTCCAACCTGTTGACCTACTTGGGCGTTTTCGACCCGCTGCGCAAGGCCTTCGCCAAGGCCACAGGTGAATCCCCGTCACTCTTCTCATTCAACGCTGCCGGAGCCTGCCCTGTTTGCAAGGGCAAGGGAATTGTCACTCTTGATATTGCCTACATGGGCGATGCCAGCACTGTCTGCGAAAGCTGCCATGGAACCAGATATTCAGCACAGTCCCTGTCTGCCAAATATCATGGTCACAGCATCGCCCAAGCGCTGAAACTGACTGCCAGCGAGGCTATGCACCAATATCGTACGGTGCTGGGGCCAGCTATGAAGGCCCTGGAGGATGTCGGCCTGTCTTACCTATCCGTTGGACAGGCCCTCGATACGCTCTCGGGCGGTGAGTTGCAACGTCTCAAGCTGGCCAAGCTGCTCAAGGATGGGATTCATGAAACCCTGATTTTGGATGAGCCTACCAGTGGCCTGCACGAATCCAATATCCTGCAGCAGATTGCGCTGCTGCGTAAACTCATCGCAAACAAAGGACTCACTATCATCGCCATAGAACATAACCTGCGCTTCATCGGTCAGGCCGACTGGGTGATTGATATGGGCCCAGGAGCCGGGAGCGCGGGTGGCAAGGTGCTGTTTGAAGGGACTCCGCTTGCACTGATGCGTCGAAATGACACTCCCACAGCCCAAGCCATGAATGCCTATTTTGGCCTTATCAAGGATGCAGCAGTGCAACAGCAATAGTTCAGCAATCCTGCAGACGGCGCTTCTGCCTGCCATCCTGATCGAAATTGTCATCATCCAGCCAGGTCTCCAACCGCTCTTTCACTGTTGGCCATTCACTATCCAATATGGAAAACCAATCCGTATCCCGAGTCCGACCCTTGTAGACCATGTCGTTTCTGAACCGGCCTTCAGCCTTGAACCCCAGCCTCAGCGCCGCCGACCGTGAGGGCGCGTTGAGGCTGTCGCACTTCCACTCATATCGGCGATAGCCCAAGTCCTCGAAGACATGCCGAGCCATCAGATATTGGGCCTCGGTAGCCTGCCTGCTTCTCTGCAACTCCCTGGTATAGATAACGTGGCCCATCTCGACGCTTCCCATGTCAGGCCTTATCCGATGCAAGGCATACATGCCCAACAGATCCGACGAATCATGAAGCTTGACATGCCCGTGTATATCCTCATCCTTCCCACCTGCAGACTGACCGACACCAAGGTCAGGCACAGACGGATTGCGGAGAATAGCAAAGAAGAGAGGATCCCGGCTTGCAATCATAGATGCGAATCCTGAGTCGAATGCTGGTCTATCAGGATAGAGGTCGTGAGTGCTATAGGTCATGATGGATTGGTCGCATTCTGGACCGAAAATCCGCTCATAAAAGGCATCACCTTGGTTTTCGCCCAAGGGCACCACCAGAACGGTTCTGCCAGTCAACTTGACGGGCTCCGGCACCATGGCCCCGACAAACGAAATCGCATCTCCAATAGGTTGCCCAAACTCATTGATCCTCATACCCGTATCCCCTACCTTTGAACAATGCTCACTCCGTCGTCGCACGGAAGAGGCAGGCCCGGAAGCACCGACCATAACTCCGTACAATCCTGGCACTTATGCTACCAAGCAAACACCTCAAAAGACCGCATGGATCCGCCTTACACAGCCACGGTTAATCACCCTTGCTACCCCCTTTCTTGTCCACAAGGTGCTGATTCGCCGCCATATTTGTCCACATGCACTAATGCAGAAGGACCGACGCATCAGCGAGAATTAGACTGATACCTAAGAGGAATGCTCAAGGAACATCAACTGGTATTTTCTCTGCCTACCGTCAGCATCGACCAAGGGAGTGATTACTATGTCCAAGGCTTTGATCGTCGTGGATGTTCAACCGACCTTCTGCGAAGGAGGTGAACTGGGAGTCGATGGAGGCAACGCCACAGCCGACAAAATCGCCGACTATGTCCACGACCACGCCAAGGACTATGCCTACATGGCCACCACCCAGGATTGGCACATCGAACCCGGATCCCATTGGTCCGATCACCCGGATTTTGTGGATACCTGGCCCAAGCACGGCGTGGCCGGATCGTCCGGGGCGGAGCTTCATCACAGTATTCGGGAGCTGAGCATCACCCATCACTTCAAAAAGGGCCAATATTCTGCCGCCTACTCCGGATTCGAAGGCATCGAAGACAACACTGATCGGATCCAGAGCAGGGAGGAATTCGCTGCCGCCAAGTCATCTGGAGTCACCTTGGCCGACGCACTGGCGCAAGCAGGAGTCGACCAGGTGGATGTAGTCGGCATCGCCGAATCCCATTGCGTCAAGGAGACGGCCTTGGATGCCGCAAAGCTGGGTTACCAGGTCACGGTCTTCGAGGATCTGACTGTCCCGGTCAGCGAGGATCAGGGCGTTGAGGCTCGAAAGGCCATGGCACAAGCCGGCATTCGTCTTCTTTCCTCCAGTGGCGACTAAAGGCAGCGGCGGAGGAATTCACCAGGGCTGAATGGTGGGGCCTACGGTGAATTCCGACACATTGGTATCCTCAGGCTGATCAATGGCAAAGGCCACCACCTGAGCCACCCGTTCGGGATCGATCTGATAGCTGTCGTAGGTCTTGTTCATATCAGCCAGGGTCTGCTGGTCTGTGATGGTGTCCAGCAACTCGGTTCGAATAGCTGCCGGGTAAATGGTAGAGGTGCGAATATGGGTCCCCTCCTGGGCAGACTCCATCCTGAGCACTTCCATCAGATCACGCAGACCCCATTTGGTCGCCCCATAGACTGCTCCTTCCGGATAGGCCTTGAGCCCAGCCACCGAAGAGGTGGCGATGAACTGCCCGTGACGCTGCCCGATGAACTCCGGCAGGGCCGCAGCAATGCCGTACAGTGCGCCTTTGAGGTTAACGTCAATAGTCCGATCCCACTCGTCCACATGCAGAGCCGACAAGGGAGAGTTAGGCATGAGCCCGGCGTTGAGGAACACCACGTCCACTCCGCCGAACTGCTTCTTGGCGAAAGCCACAAAGTCCTCATTAGCCTGCCTATCAGTAACGTCCAGAGCCATGGAGGCCGCCTGGCCACCCGCCTGAACGATGTCGTCGACGATTGTATCCAGCCGATCCTTGCGGCGAGCGCCCAGCACCACCTTGGCCCCTCGCTGCGCCAACAGCCTCGCTGTGGCTTCCCCGATGCCCGACGAAGCTCCGGTGATCAGCACTGTCTTATCTGCAACTGTCATAGTCCCGCCTTTCCTAGTTGTTCAGTCGGCCTGATGGTACAACCTCGAGTCGCTGGAGGTGCAAGTCTTTACTACAACCAGGTCCACATCGACAACTGTGACCAGATGCGTGGTACAGGGCTGAATCTTTTGAGAAGGGCAAATCAGTCAGGACGGCACCGGCATGGGCATATGGAAAATCGACGCAGTAATCTACGAAGAAATGCGGCTGCCAGCCAAAAGTGGGCTCGATCGCCCCATTGCAAGAGGTAAAACGGCAGTGTCGCAAAACTACTTAATCTGCATCGTCGTAATCTGCATTGTAACGATAGGTGAGGGTTAAATATTGAACTATGATTAGTCCTTGAATTTCCCATAGTGGACATTCAGAGCAGACGAGCCACAGATCGATGGGAGCATACAAACCAAGCATCAGTTGGCTAGCCACGATCCCCTAAGAGGAAGGTCGCAGTCATGTCGACCACACCGACACAGCCCTCATCACGAAAACAGACTGTTTATCCCTACCTGATCGTGCTGTCGGGCATTGTCTTCACGGCCATCCCCGTATCGCTTGTATGCAGTTGCGCCGGTATCTTCTTCACTCCTGTCAGCAACTACTTTCATGTTCCTAAGGCTGCATTTACGGGGTATTTCAGCATATTCAGCGTCACCATGGTCATCTTCCTGCCGGTGGCAGGATGGTTGATGCACCGCTATGATCTGCGCATCGTCCTGACGGCGAGCACCATTCTTGCCGGACTCGGTTGCCTTGGCATGTCCCGATCATCCGCCATGTGGCAGTTTTACCTATGCGGAGTGGTTCTGGGAATCGGCATGCCACCCATCCTCTATCTGTCAGTGCCCACACTCATCAACGCCTGGTTCCGCAAAAGGGTCGGGTTCTTCATCGGCCTGTGCATGGCCTTCACCGGCATAGGCGGCGTGATCTTCAACCAGATAGGCACCATGATCATCAGATCCGCCCCTGACGGATGGCGGCGGGGATACCTGGTCTTTGCCATTCTGATTCTGGTGGTCACCCTGCCTTTCACCATCTTCGTCATTCGCGGCACGCCCGAGCAGATAGGTTTGCTCCCTTATGGCGCCACCGACCAGGAGCCTGCTGCAGCTGAGGCTGCGTCCAACAGCCCAAACACCGGAAGTAAAGACGTAAAGAGTCCAGAGCCTGTCACGTCGACTGTTGGCATGACCGCTTCCCAGGCCTTGCGTTCCCCTGCCTTCTGGGCGCTGGCACTCTTCTGCGGCCTGATCACCATGAATCAGACCATCTACCAGTTCCTGCCCTCCTATGCGGCATCCCTGCCATCCATGGCGGCCTACACGGGCCTGATCGCTTCCTCCTGCATGGCCGGCCAGGCTATCGGCAAGGTCATCCTGGGCATGGTCAACGACGGCAGCATCGTAGGCGGGCTCTGCCTGGGCATCGGCGGCGGCGTTCTCGGCGTCTGCCTCATGGTCGCCTTCCCCGGATTACCTGCGCTCCTCCTGCTGGGAGCCTTCGCCTTCGGCCTGGTCTACGCATGCACTACAGTGCAGACGCCCATTCTGGTTACGGCAGTCTTCGGCTCGCATGACTACACCAACATTTACGCCCGCATTCAGATGGTGGGCTCCCTGGCTTCGGCCTTCGCGGCTCTCTTCTGGGGAGCCATCGCCGACCTGCCCCACGGCTACATCATCATGTTCGGTCTGAGCATCCTGATCATGGTTGCAGCCTTGTTCCTGGGCATTATCCCACTGAAGGGCACGCACAAGTCAGCTAATCAAACCAACTGACCGAACCTTGCAACCAGCAGCCTGCGCAACATTCCACCTTGCGTCATGAGCTGACAGGATGCGGCAGACTGCAGCTGCTACCACTTGGGCCACGTCACCGCTATAGAGCCATCGTATGCCGGGAAGAAAGCAGGGCCGGACAGCAATGACCGGATGCTCGTCACCATCACCAATCTCCGTCTTGACCGACCTATGGATCACGAGCTCTACCGCCATCTGCTCGACATCCGAACATACCCAGTCAGCAGAACAGGCGCACTGTTTCTGCGGGGAATTTACTGTAACCCCTGCAGAACTTTTAGCCCCTCATAGACAACTTCGGAGAACTAGCGGAACCAAGATAATCGGTACATCGGTCACCACCGTGGGCATGCCATCCCATAGGATGGAATATGACAGCACATCTCTATAAAGGAGTGGATATGACTGATCGACTACAAGGTAAGGTAGCCATCATCACCGGAGGAACCGGTGGCATGGGCGTAGGCATCGCCGAATGCTTCGTCCGCGAGGGAGCCAAGGTGGCCCTTACCGATATCAAGGAAAGCGATGCTTCCCGCAGCTTCATGCAGAAGCACCCCGGGCAGGTCGTCTTCCACACCTTGGACGTGACGGATGAGGACCAGTGGGTCTCCACCATCGACACCGTTGAAAAGGAGTTGGGTCAGCTGACCACCGTGGTAAACAATGCCGGCATAGGCGGCAGCGGAGCCACTATGGACCAGGAAAGCTACGAGGACTGGAAAAAGGTCATCGCCATCAATCTGAACGGAACCTTCCTTGGCACCAAGCACGGCATGCGGGTCATGAAGGGCCGTGGCGGATCCGTTATTAACATCTCCTCCATTGAGGGCTTCGTAGGCCTGAGCGGAGCCGGAGCCTACAACGCCAGCAAGGGCGGCACCAGGCTGCTGACCAAGTCCGCGGCCCTGGATTCCGCCAACAACAACTATGGTGTTCGCATCAACTCGGTTCATCCCGGATTCATCAAGACCCCTCTGATCAGCCAGAGCCTTGAGGACAGGATGAGCAAGCTGACCCCCCTGGGCCACATCGGCGAGCCCCAAGACATCGGCGAGATCTGCGTCTATCTGGCCAGTGACGAATCCAAGTTCGCGCTGGGTGCCGAATTCGTTGTGGACGGTGGATTCATCGCCCAGTGAGCTATTCCGGCAAGGAATTGCCGGAACCCCTTCTTCTGCCAGTCCGCTTTACAGTAAGGCAAGTGGCTAGGCTGAAGGAGGGGTTCATTTATGGCCCCAACGAGGGGGCGTCATGCGACTGTGGCATCAGGATCTGATTCGACTGCTTCCCAGACAACAGCTGTTGGGTCAGCATCGGGAGATCACCGCGCTGCGGGGCCTGGGCTGGGGTAGAAGGCACGCCACTGTTGACTATGTCTTCCGCCACTGCCCATACAAGCTCTTTCAATTTCATCTGCTGGTCATGGCAACGATGCGCGAGCGCGGCTACCATCCTGATCCTGCCTGGTATGATCCGCTTTACCGCGGCAGACATTGCCCGCCCTATAAGGATCTGTCAGCAGTGCCATTGACGGACCCCATCTATCCTGAGCATGATGCAGCCTACCTGCAGGAGTGCTTGGAGAACCTGGCGGGGAAGGGCATCCATCTGTCCTAAGGCCGATCCTCAGGGCCGGTGCCGACTGACTGCTGTGGCCATAAAATTCGCTGACGTGTACGGCAATATTGGGGAAGGGCTGTTTGAATCCGAGTATCTGCCCAAAGAGTGCCCATCGCCAATCGAAGAGCATCATTCCCGAGTGAGTCTGGACACCTTGGGCACCAGGAGGGTGACCGCCGCCAGCAAGAGCGCCAGGGGGAGCAGGGCCGGCCTGACACCTGTGTGGTCGGCCAAAAATCCGATAGCCGGAGGAATGATCCAAGAGACCCCGTAGTAAGCAGTGGAGATGACCGAAGCGCGTTGAGCCGCCATGGCTGGATCCTTGGTTGCCAGAGTGGTGACGATGGGTACGCCCAGAGCTGCTCCGACACCCCAAATTCCAGTGCCCACGAGGCTGAGCACGAAAGAGGGCGAAAGAGCATAGACCAGGATGCCCAGAGCCGAGACCAGCAGGGTCAGGACCAGCGAGCGCATATTCCCCAGCCGCTCAATCAGATGCGTCCCCAGCAGCCTTGACACGATCATGGCTGCAGCGAAGATCGTGGGAGCGAGACCGGCTTGAGACTCGGGGACACCGAAGGAATCGACCAGACCGATCCCACTCCAGTCATTGACGGCACCCTCGCTGGCCTCCAGTGCCACGTTGATCAGGGCCAGGATGAGCACCAAGGCATCACCCCAGGCCGCCAACTGCCTGCTGAAGGCGGATGATCGTCCTGAATCAGCATGACGGTCCGAACGTTTGCCGTCAGCGTTGCCCTTGTAGTCCCCTAGAGGCCGAGCCGGGCAGAGCAGAACGCAAGCGGCCACCAGAGCTAGGCTGATCAGTGCATTGACCGCCAGATGCGCGCCTATGGGCACGCCCAGATGAGACAGGAGCGAGCCCAGACCCAAGGCAAGAAACATGCCCAGACTATATGAGGCATGGAAGCGCGGCATTATGGACCGGGAGGAGAATCGCTCCACTGCGCCGGCCTCAACAGTGTTGACCGTTCCCCAGAGGCTGATTCCCGCCGAATTGAAGAGCAGCCCCAAGATAACCCCCGGCACTGATCGCAAAGTGACGGCCAGGGCCGCGATCACCATACCCAGGCACCAGATCGAGGCTGCCAGCAGCATGGCCCGGCGCACGCCCAGCTGATCAGTCAACACTCCCGAAACTAGCATGCCGACCAGAGCGCCGCATCCGCCCAGGATAGTCATCAGAGCCAGGCCCGAAGGCTGCAGACCGAGACTGGCCTTGACGGTTGGCAGTCGAGAAATCCAGGCCGATGTACCAATACCCATGATGATGAAGAACCCATAAACGGCCAGCCGCTCGCGCATTCCGTGACCCGGAAAATCGGCAACCGAGAGCTCATGATGATCCCGTTCACTCATGCGAACCTCCCTGTTTTGTCCATGGTTGGCCCTTTTCTCCGGAGGCGCATATCAATCGGAATCATAGCCAAAGACTTTGTATACTAGCTCTACAAAACTAATATCGAATGACTCGAGAACCATCGTAGACAGTCGACCGGATGATCTGAAGGGGATGCCCGGCCCGACGCCCCTGGCGGTCGTCGGCGCTCAAAAGGAGAAACGTGGCAAAGGGTAATTTGAGTGAAAAAGTCCTGGCCGGCCTGATGGCTATGGCCATGTTGATACCCACCATGGCTATAGCAGATGGTGGGCAGACGGCTGGTGCACAGACCACCGCTTCCACATCAACATCCGCAACGACGCAAGCACAACAGACTGTGACAAACCAGGCATCATCCACGTCGATCCAAACCTCGACTCCAAAGTTAGACGCTGCCACGGCTGGAGCAGCCCAAACCACTCATAAATCGAAGTCAACTTCCCCGAACCAGGCCACGCCCATACAACCCAGCAGAAGGCCGACCGCCAAATCGGTAATCAAGGACACGCTGGACACCGACGACGCCGTGGTCACCACACTGTCCCAGGCCTCCCGCTCCACTGGCACGGCCCCTTTCGACAGCGACAACAACCCAGGCGACGACCACGATGCGGACAATGCCATAGTGCGCACTTTCGATAAGATGTCCTACACCTACTCTTTCGCCGTAAATACCCGCAGCGAGACAACCAGTTACCGCCGGGGCCGAATAGGCTTCCAATTCAAACTGAGCCAGCCTGAGGATCAGGTCACCTTTGATGTGGCTTCGATGGGCTGGGTGGACAATACGCAGGGATACGAGCCAAAGCAAACTACAGAGATCATCAACGGTCAGCCCACACAGGTGCTTACCGTTTACAGGCTGCTCGCTGCCACGCAGAATATGTCTACCGTCATTCCGGGATCCTCCAGCGTCACTCTGGTCCTCCGGGTCCGAAGCATGCCCAATGGCAGCAAATTCGCCCCAGAGATCCAGGCCTGGGGCGCTCCGGATGCCACCACCAAGACCGATCCTGCTTCAGCCACGTCCGATGAGATCACCGTATCGGCCAAGCTCAATCTGAACCTGCGAATCACTGGCGGAACCAATGAAGGCTCCGGCAACCAAACCTTCGATTTCAACACCCCAGCCGCCAGCAATTACCCCAACCATGAGCTGGGCAAGCGCAAGGGGATCATCAGCAAGTTCAACTGGGCCGTTGACATGCGTTGGCCCGATCGAACCAAGGGTCTCAAGGGTCTGGAGGTTCCCACTGGCCCCATAACCTTCTCCCTGTCGCTGAGCAATTTGTGGCAGACCGCCAGCGGAGATGCCTTCCCGAAAATAGAGGATCTGCAACCCTACTTCTGGGACATCGGCACCATCGATGGCGACTTCAACAACAGCGGGCGCAACACCGGCGATCAGGGCTGGAAACCCACTTTCAGCAACTATGGCTATGCCCGATCCACGGGTGGCGATGCCGGGAAGGACCGGGTCCAAGGCAATGGTCAATACACCGTGGCTGAACAGCGCAGCAGCCAGGGCCTTAGGCTGGACCTGACGTTGAAGGATTATAAAACCAACGACCCCTTCCCATACCTGGGGCATACCCATGCGCCAGGCACCAACTGCACCCCTGCCCTGGCCTCGACTGACTGCACGCGACAGGAAGTAGCCGAAATCTCCACTGGCTACCTATATGTCTTCAACCCCTCCACTGTCGGAGGCAAGGACGTGGCCAACTACTATGGACAGACCGGTCTCAGCCTGCAGAGCAAGGTCAATGACGGCAACCTGGGTGCGAAATCGCTATCAAACCAGTCTTTACCCCTTGCCTCTGACGCAACGGACACGTCAAACCAACCCGACCAGTCCGATGACATGTGGCACAACGTCATCTTCACGCTAGGCTCCGAAACATCAAAGGCAGGCATCAGCAACATCATTCAGTACAGTTGCATGACGGCTTCCAACTTTTTTGATAACGGCGTGGACTGCGGGTGGTGGAACGCTCCTGACAATCTACGGGGGACCGACTCAGCAGTCGCAGGGACCAAAGTGCGGGTAACGGCTGGCTTCAACTTCAAAACCAGCAAGGCCGATCTGCCTCTGCTGGGAATGTCCTTGGTCAAAATCGACCCAAAGGTAGTTGGACTGCCGGACTCCGACAGCTTGGATCTTCCCTGGGGCAATGGCATCTGGCAGAACGGCAAATACAACGATACAACGAGCGATAAAAACCCGTTGCTGGACCTGGTCATGTACGCCACCAAACCCGACGGGAAGGACTGGAAAAACGACACTGAGCAAGCCAATGCCGACATAGAGAATCTGAACTTCTACAGCACACAGGAGGAAGCAAAGAAGCATGGCACGGTTGTAGGCATGCTGCTGGGCGGGCGCACCGCCGCGCCCTCCAGGTTTGCCGAAGAGAATTCCCGATTCGGCTTCGGCGGATTTGTGATCAACGTCCTCCCCGACGCCAAAGTAGGTTCGGTAGCCCAGCTGACATCAGTGTCGCGCACCTTCACCCGCAGCCAATTAGCAGCTATGGCCGGGCTGAGCCCCGAGAACTCCAGCGATCAGGAATGGGAGAACTGGGCCGAGAAGCAGAACCCATACGATCTGGCCAAAATAAAATCTCCTGTCTTAACCACCCCCGTCGGAGGCTATACCAAGGCCCGCTATGATCAAATAAACGGTTACCTGGGCGGGGACACCGGCGGCAATGAACACGGGGACAGCCTCTATGTAGCCGGCGAAACCAACACCATCTCCAACGCCGTAGCACAAACAAGCACCAATTCCAAACCCAAAGACTATTTTGACATAGACAGCGATCAACGGTTCGTTGACTGGCGGCTAACCATCAACACCGGCACTTCAGCTTCCCAAGCCAACAAGGGCGCCAAAACCGAACTCTACATCACCGACAAACTACCAGCAAAGCTCCACTACATTCCCGGCAGCGCCCGATTGGGCGGCACATATACGGAAGCCACGCCTGAAATGGGCCACATAGAGGGCGGAACCGCCTGTGAGCCATCAGTGAGCACGGACTCCGAAACCGGAATCACCACTCTGTCCTGGACACTGACCAACATCCCTGTGGACGGCAACAACCGCATCATCCACTTCTCCACCTCCCTGGGCGACCTGACTGACCCCAGCAAAGACATCGGTCCCGACGAAAATCTGATGACCTCGGCCACAGTTCAGTCAAAACAGAATATGTCCCAGCCCAACACATACTTGAAGACTGCCGACTCCTTCACCATCCACGCTTGGCGGACCAACACCACCAGCCTTTCCACTTCGGCCGTACGGGATACCAATGAAGCCGGTGCACCAATCGGCTTCACCAACATGCTGAGCAGCACCGCAGGCAGTGGCAAGCAGCATCACTATGCCATCGACATCATGCCTTACAAACAGGCAAGCGGCAAACCCGACTTCCACGGGGAACCTACTTTTGCCGATATGAGCATAAAAGCTTCGGCGGGGGCTGGTCTGAGCGGAATCACCATCCGCTACACCACAGATTCTCGATGGCGGGTGAATGACACGAGTTCCATACAATCCCAGGATTACCTCTCTTGGAGCAAGGCTGACTTTGACCCAACAAGCGGCGAAGTGAAAATGCCTGGAAACGTGGTCGCCTGGGCCTTCATCATTGATGGGCAGCCCAACCAATTCCGCTATGACATCACTTTCCATATAAACCCCGGAAACAACTCCCCCGGCGACCTCTATCGGAATCGCTGGGGCAATGCACTGAACCAAATGCCTGCCCAGGCCATGGTTGTTCAACGTTCCATCAGTGGCATCGTATGGTACGACGTCAATGGGGACGGTGTCCGCTCTTCGGAAGATATTCTGCTTAAAGATGTCAAAGTGACCCTGATCAAGGACGGTACCAACGAGCCCGCCAAGTCGGTCGTCACCCCACATGATGTTCTGAGCACAAAATCTGATCCCCAGGGCAAGTACGAACTGACCAATATACCGGCAGGGAAATTCCACCTGCGCTTCGACCCCGCCCCGAACACGAACTGGACCCACCTGACTACAACAATCCAAAAGGCCAGCGGAGCCAGCCCGAGCGAAAACTCTTCAGCCAGCGGCGTGCTGGAGGACGGAACGCTGAAAGGCGCCGTCATCAACGATATTGGGTTCCAGAAGGCCGAGGACATGGTGGACGCAGCCAGCCAGTCCCTGGACTACAACAACTGCGGCCTAACGGGAACAATGGACACCGATGAAGTGTCTGCCGGAGTCAAAGTACGGATTCAAGGCAGGAACTGGCTTAGTACAGACTCCTTTACATTAACTGTTGAGCCCCTGGAAGGCGCACCCTCCACAGCGTTGCCCAGCCAAATCATCATAAACGCCGACAAGCAAAATACCCAGGTGCCCGTCAACGTGTATGCTTTGCCCCACGATGGCAGCTACAAGTATCGTATACACCAGGAAACCGGCTCCATTCCTGGCCTGACGTATGATCAGAGCGATGCAATCCTGACCATCACTTTGACAACCGATGCAACTGAGTTACATCGTACCGCCAAGGCGCAGTGGACTGACAGCAAGGGCATCAAGGTAGACACGGCGGTCTTCACCAACACCTACCAGACCAAGCCGGCCAAGCCCGACGACCCTGGCAACTCCGGCAACTCTGACTCTGGCAACACCGGCGACTCCAGCAACACCGGCAACTCTGGCAACCCTGGTAACACCGGCAACCCCGGCAACTCTGGCAACCCCGGCGACTCCGGCAACTCCAACAACTCCGGAGAGCATGACAAGCCGAATCCGCCGGTAGAACCGAGCAAGCCGGTCGAGTCCGATCATGCACCTAGCAAACCGGATCAAACCAGGAATAGCCAAAAACCAGTGCCAGGGAGCCAATCTTCTGATGACCAAGCGAAGTCCTCTTCGAATTCCCCATCACTAGCCGACTCCGGCTCAGATATAGTCATTCCTGCAGCTCTGGCTGTCGGCACTGCCGTTCTCGGCCTGGCGCTGATTGGCGCGCTTCGACATCGCAGGGATCAAGTTACCCAACTGCACTGATAGTTGCATACATGCAATCGCAACAAGGTCTGCTCAGCGTCAGAAACGAGCGCCTACGGCAAACCGCACGGTTCCTTACCCCTAGGGGCGGGCGAAATTTGATATTCTAGAAGGCGGAAGGAATCTTGCATCCAGGGGTCACCGTTGATGTTGGACGGTCATCCGAAAGGTCATGGCCCTGCATGGTCATGACGTTGATTGTCACACGTGCAGGCCGTCACACAGAAAGGTCAGTCATGGTAGACGATACAGTCATTGTTGTTGATACTTCCATGTTCGGAAAAGATGCCGCAGCGAAGACCGCCAAGGCCAACGAGGTTGCCCGCAAGTACGGCATCAGCGACGAAGCCCTCAAGAAGGTCGAGGATTACAAGAATCAGCTGAGCTACCACCAGGCATGGGACCTGCCTTTCCTGGGCTACGTGGACGAGGACGGCTATGGATATGCCTACGTACCCAACAAGGCTGTCGCAGCCGATGGCTGGGATGCCCACAAGGCTTTCCTGGACCTGCCCGATGATGCCCAGACGGCCTTCGCCATCCGCATGCTCTTCACCCATCGCGATGTCGACCGCCACGGTGCGGAGATGTTCCTTCACCACGGCCGCGGACTGACAGTCCGCTTCCAGGAGCCCACCTCAGCCAGCTACTGAGTTCGAGCTACCTAACTAACCCGACCCCCGGTCCTGTCGTAATAACCCCCTGACAGGATCAGGGGCTTTTCCATGCCGACGATCAAGGCAGAAGCCCCATCCAGGCAGGAGCCAGCACACCGATGCAGGCTCCAATGATCGGCCCGACAAAGGGTATCCAGGCGTAGCTCCAGTCCGCATCCTTCTTGCCGGACATGGGCAGAAGGCAGTATGCCAATCGTGCGGAAAAGTCACGTGCAGGATTCATGGCCGCACCAGAAACCCCACCCAAGGCCATAACCAGAACCGTGATGACCAGGGCCACACCCAGAGGCCCGACCTGCGTAGGAGTCCCCCCATTGAGGAAAACCCAGGAAACCAGTATGGCCGTGCCGATGGCCTCCGACGTCAGATTCCAGAAATTCGAACGTATGGCCGGCTTGGTGCAAAAAACCATGAGTTTGGTATCTGTATCGGTCGAAAGTTCGAAATGCTTGCGAGTGCCCAGGTAGCCCAGGCAGGAGCCAAAGAAAGCCCCAAGGAACTGGGCAAAAATGAAGATGGCCACATTGGCCATGGTGACCGGAATGCCGCCCTTGCCCATGGCCAGACCGTTCAAGGTCGCTTGTGGATCAATCCAGTGGCCGACCACCCTGGCCAGCGTCACTGCCGGATTCAGATGGCCGCCAGTTCTCCACCCCGCATATACGCCCACATAGACAGCAAGACCCCAGCCCAGCGATGCGTTGATCCAGTCGGAACGATAAGCCCCTGTCTTGGGGAGCGACCTGCTGGCGGCGACCATGACCGCGATGGCCATCATAAGGGCGGTGCCCATGAACTCTGAGCAGAACATCTGCACACCGCTGATCATGCTCTCTCCTTTAGCTTCCCGTAATCAAAGGAGCTGAAAAATGGCCAGGCTCCCATAACCCGAATAATCGACCGTTGCCAAATCGACAAGCCCGCAGTGGCACAACCGTCAATCTGCTCATACACATAGTCTTTCGATTTGACTACCGCATCAAGAATAACCGGAACCGTGGCCCGAGGACCTCGCCATCAATGATGGCAGCACATTCAAAATCGCTGAGTCTTAGTTTCGAGTAGATTCATGTCAGTACGGGATCAGCCCAGCAGAGCCAGGAGGTCCTTTCTGCTCAGCCTGGCCACGCTGGAGGCACCGGTGGAGGCGGCCGAATCGACAAAGCGCGATGCCAGGTCGCTCTTGCTGTGCTGCAGGTTGAGGATGCGTTCCTCGATGGTGTCCTTGGCTACGATCTGGTAGACGTTGACGTCCTGGGTCTGGCCGATCCGGTGGGCGCGGTCGTTGGCCTGCTCCTGGGCAGCGGCGTTCCACCAAGGGTCCGCATGAACCACCACACAGGCTCCGGTCAGGTTGAGCCCGGTGTTGCCGGCCTTCAGGGAGATCAGAAAAACCGGCGTGGCATCCCTATTGAACTGTTCCACCAGCTCCAGCCGACGCTTCTTGGATGTGGCGCCGGTGATCAGATCGTAGGGCACGTCCAGCCGACGGAGCCGTTGGGCTATCAGGTCCAGGTAGGAGGTGAACTGGGAGAAGATCAGCATCTTGCGCCCGGCATCCTGACAGGAGACCACCAAATCCTCGATGGCATCCAGTTTGGCTGAATCGCCCCGCCGGTCACGACCTTGATCCTGATAGACCAGACGCGGATCGCAGCAGACCTCCCGCAGCCTGGTCAGCTGGGCCAGGACCTGGATTTTGCCGACTTCGTACTCCTGGTCCCTTTCCTTGTTGAGCGTGGCCCTCAGCTCCTGCTCCAGAGCAGCATAGAGCTTGCGCTGACGACCTTGCAGGGGCACGCTGATCACGTTTTCGATTTTCTCGGGCAGATCCGTCAGCACCTGTGACTTGAGCCGTCGCAGAATGAAGGGTCCCACCAGGGCCTGAAGCCGGGACTGGGCATCCTGATCGCCGCTGAGTATGGGCATTTCGAAGCGGTCCCGGAACCGAGAGTAGGGGCCTAACATCCCGGGCATCAGGAAGTCGAAGATGCTCCAAAGCTCAGACAGCCGATTCTCGATGGGTGTACCGGTCAAGGCGAACCGGTGCAGGCTGTCCAGAGCGCGTACGGCCCGGGATGCCTTGGTGGCATGGTTCTTGATGTACTGGGCCTCATCCAAGACCAAGGCATACCAGGGCAGGCTCCGATACCGGTCTAGGTCCCGCCTAAGCAGGTCGTAAGAGGTAATCAGCAGGTCGTAGGATCTGGCCCGATCCAGCAGTGCCTGACGCTGGCTACGCCCACCGGCCAGGACCGCCACCCGCAAATCCGGCGTAAAACGACGGCACTCGGCCTCCCAGTTGTAGACCAAGGAGGCCGGACAGACAATCAGCGAAGGCCCTCGATCACTGGCCTGATCCTTACGGGAGAGCAGGTAAGCCAACATCTGTATGGTCTTGCCCAGGCCCATCTCATCGGCCAGGATGCCACCGAATCCGCGGTCGCTCAAGGTGCATAGCCAACGCAGCCCTTCTACCTGATAGGGTCTGAGTTGCCCGCGCAGCCCGTCGGGGACCTTGAACTCCTGAGGGTCAGGCTTGCGCTCCTTCAGGTAGTCGCGGAAGCTGGAATCGCGGTCCTGCTCGGGTACCAGCGCATCCAGGTAGCCGAGCTGGAATTCAGACACACGGACCGGCCCCTTGGCCAGATCAGCCGGGTCGATGCCCAGATCTTGGGCCAGGGTGTCCACAGCATCGGTATTCAGATCAGCCAACTCGACGAAAGCCCCATTGCGCAGACGATGGAAGCGCCGACGACGGCGATGGTCAGCCAGAATGGCGGCGGCCTCCTCGGGCCGTACCTCATCGGCGATGGGAGAGATCTCAACCAGACCAGAGCGCACCCGCACACCCACACGAATCTGCGGATGAGAGACGACGCTCAGTCCGTCGAAGGCCGGGGTGGAAAAAACCCGTCCCAGACTCTTGAGCACGGGCAGACCCTGTATCAGCAGGGTGTGGATGGCCTCCTCGTTCTCCTCGGGGATGCGGGCCAATCCCCCATCCATCAGGGGGAAATAGCGGCGGACCGTCTGCCGGGCCAGAGACTCGCTCTCCCGATCTCTGCCAGGTTCATCCTCCGAGCCGGGATCAGCGCCGACGGACACAAGACGATCTCCATAGCGGGCTTTGAGGTCACAACTGACCCCCTGCTGATCCCTGTCCAGGTAAAGCTCGATCCTGCAGGGCGGCCGTCGGCGGGCATCCAGCTCTTCAGGCAGTGTGGCGGAGAGCCCAGATCCTTCCTGGGCACCCTGATCCAAGTCAGGCAGGACAGTCCGGGCGAACAGGTCCAGGTCGTCGGCATCCAGATGCAGATCCCGATCCTCGCCAGGGCGGCAGAGGGTCTCCAGCAGGTCCCGATGACGCATGAAACGCGCGCTGCAACGGTGGATGACTGGTCCCGAATCCAGCCCTAAACCAGGCTGAGAGGGGCGCACGATAACGAAGGAATGGGCCTGGCCTACGATGAAGCGCTCCACGGCCAGGGCATGAGTGATCCGGTAGCCGTCCGCCTCCTTGCTGACTGCGATGCCAGGGTCCGGGTCTCCGCTGACCACGGGGGCAGGCATGGTCTGCAGGAAGGAGTCCTCAGGAGGCGTGTAGTCCAGGGTGAGCCCGGAATCCACAAACAGGTCGAGGATCTGCGCCACCTCATCGTCGCTGAGCCGAATCCCCGCCAATCCTGCACGCGTAAGACGGCGGCGCATGCCCCCCTCCTGTTCGGCCAGGCTGCGGCGGATGGCGCCAGCTCTCTCCAGGATGGTCAGCAGAGCCTGGGCCCGGTCATCAAAGGTGTCACGAGAATGGATGAAGGCCAGCCGCCGTCCGTATGACATGAATTCGCCCTGATCCACGGCGCGCAGCAGGGCCGGAAGGTCCTTGACCAAATAGGCGACCCCGTGGGAGGACAGGGTGATATGCAGACGGACAAGCCAGCCTCCGCGCTCGCTGGTCAGATCTGGGATCAGTCCGACTGAGCCGATGGGCAGGTGACGACCGCCGACCGGTCCGTTCTCCTGCTTGAGCAAGCTCAGCTGGCGGTCACGAAAGGCTTGCCGCCGCCGACCCTCCTGCCGGTGCATGTAGGCTGCCAAGGGTCCTGAGGTCGAGCGGGCGGACCGGGATCGACCATCGTCACCGGTCCAGTCATCCGATCCTGCAAAGACCTGGCTGGACTCGTTATAGGCCATGATCAGAGCGACTACATGCTTGCATGCAGGACCCTGGCGCCCAAAGGCCCGGCAAGTGCAGGAGGAGTCGATGACCCGATGGGCCTGCTCGTCCAGCCGAGCCTGAACCATGCAGTCGCCATCCGGCTGATAAGTGGCGGGCACACGTCCCTTGAGGACGGTCAAAGCCCCCAGGTGTCGCAGGCGCAAGTCTGTAAAGCGACGGTCATCCAGCAGTTGATGGGCACGGAAGTAGGCCTTGCCGCCCAATCGACGCAGAGCAGCGTCAGAGATGGTGTCCGGATCACCAAAGGTCCGCCCCTCCTCCTCATCACCCGGATCATAGAAGCCATGGCCTCCTGAACCACCGGCTCTTGACCCGTAGACCGCTGCATGCCAATCCACACGCACCCTCCTTATGGTCTCTGACGACCATTCCCGAGCATAACCTTTTCCATCCCAACGCGGCACGCCTTCGGCGAAGCGAGTAGACATGCCGACTTACGAAAAAATGACCGCCTCCCTAAGATGGCGTGCTGTTTGTCTGAAGAAGGAGATCATTATCGTGCAGAACACGTCCACCCCTGCCTCCGTTCACCGGTCACGCCCGGCCGTCCCCCACCCCTGGCCGGCCATCACCGCGCTGATGATCGGGGCCTTCGTGGGCATGCTGAGCGAAACCTCGCTCAATATCGCCCTGCCCAACCTGATGGAGAGCTTCCAAATCCCCGCTGCCACCGTGCAGTGGCTGGTGACGGGGTACATGCTGGTCATCGGCATCGTCCTGCCCTTCTCCAGTCTGATCTCCAAGTGGTTCACCACCAGGCAGACCGTGATTTTCGGTCTGGTCGCCTTCCTGGGGGGCTCGATTATCTCGGCCATGGCACCCACCTTCCCTGTCCTGTTGGCTGGACGGCTGATCCAGGGCATCGGCACGGGCCTGATCCTGCCGCTCATGTTCACCGTGGCCATGCTGATCTTCCCGCCGGCGCGACTGGGCACGGTCATGGGCATGTGTGCCCTGGTCATCATGTTCGCCCCCGCCATTGGCCCGACCCTGACCGGGATCATCCTGGGCAAACTGACCTGGCACTGGATCTTCTGGTTCTTCACCCCATTCCTGGTTGTGGCCCTGATCTTCGCCGTCGGCTTCCTGAAGAATGTGGGGACCATCACCCACCAGCGGCCCGACCTGGCCTCCATTCTGGAATCCATTGTCGGCTTCGGCGGACTGGTGGCAGGTGTCAGCCTGGCCAGCCGGTTCGGATGGCTCTCCCCGGTCACCCTGACCATTCTGGTCGTGGCCCTAGTAGCCCTGGTCCTCTATATTCGTCGTCAGTTGGGCCTGGAACACCCGGTGCTCAACCTGCGCATCTTCTCTATCCCGGCCTTCCGCTACGGCGCCACCCTAGTCATGTTGGACTTCGCAGTCATCCTCTCCTCCATGTATCTGCTGCCTCAGTTCCTGCAGCGTGGGCTGCTCCTGCCCGTGGCCATGACCGGCATCCTTATGCTGCCCGGCGGCGCCATCAACGCCCTGGTCTCAGCCTTCGCCGGTCGGCTCTATGACGGCTTTGGAGCCCGGATTCCTGTCCGTTGCGGATTCCTTATCGCCCTGCTTGGCACGGTCATCCTCCTGTTCACCGGCCCACACACCCCTGTGGCCCTGGTGGTGGCTGCCCACATAATCCTCATGATCGGCTGCCCCTTGGCCATGTCGCCAGCCCAGACTTACGCGCTCAACTCTCTGAGCGGCCCGCAGTCCGGCGACGGGAGCACCATCATCAACACCATGCAGCAGATCGTAGGAGCCGTGGCCACAGCCATCACCACCTCCCTGCTGGCCATGGGTGAGGGGCAGGCAGCCGGAGTTGATAAAGCCCAGGCCTTCACCAGGGGCACCCACTACGGATTGATCTTCACCCTGGTGCTGATTCTGGCCGCTCTAGCCGTCTCTCTCAAGGTGCGCAACTTCTCCCACGCCGAGCAGCCAGAGGCCGATCGAGACATTCAGCAAGCTCCAAGTTCGCACCGCTAGCTTGGGAATGTCCCTGGCTAGACTGGAGGACGGCGACCGGACTTAAGGCCCGCCATCGCGGGCCGCCCGGTCATCCCTGGAACGCTATCAGGAAGGGTGTCATGTTCGTTCTCAAGAACGCCTGGTTCACCATCAGGCGGCATGCGGCGCGGAGCCTGGTCATGGTTCTGGCCTGTCTGGTCGTGGCGGCGCTGGCCACGGCAGCAGCCACCGTGCTCCAAGCTGACACCAAGGCACGTACCACAGACTACGAATCCCAACAGGTGGATGCCGTCATCAGCCCGCGCAAGGGAACCAAGGCCTCCCCCCTGGGCTGGAACGAGTATTCCAAGTACGCCCAGCGCCTCCAGATGGATGGCATGCAGTACAAGGCCTACTTCCATGAGACCGCCGACATCAACCCGGAGGGACTGACCCAGTCAGGCACTTACTCCCTGGTGGGCGTCTCCGACAAGCAGGCCGAGCCCACCCTGCCTCACGGTCCCTTCGTGCTGGACCAGGGCAAGGGGCTGGACTACGCCTCGCAGAATGCCTCCGGCACCCAGACGGTGCTGATCTCCAAGCAGATGGCGCAGGCCAACAAACTCAAGGTGGGCGACACCCTGACCATCAAGGATCCCCGCCAGCAGGATCAGCAGGTCAAGCTGACCGTCTCGGGCATCTATCACTACCGCAAGGCCGCCGACCATGCAGCCAACCGGGCCATCTACACGGCCTATCCCACCTTTGCCATGCTGGGACTGGATACGGCCAGCAAACCCGGTGACCCTGGCCATGAGCTGCTGGTGGCCTTCGTCCTGGATTCGCCGAGCACCTACCACAAGTTCATCAAGGAGCTACGCAAGGACGGGCTCAAGGCCTCGCAGTACGACATAGACTCTCCCAGCCTGAAGGACTATCAGCGTCGGATGGAGCCGGTCCACCAGGCTGCCGACCAGGCGCGAACTGTCATCATCCTGGTCTGCCTGCTGGGCGGGCTGATTCTGCTGGGTTGCCTATTCCTCATGCTGCACGGCCGCACCAACGAAATCGGCATGGCCATCACCATCGGTGTCCACAAGGCCCGGCTGGGCTGGCAGTTCGCCTTGGAGACCCTCTTGCTCACCCTGCCCGGACTGGCCCTGGGCCTGGCGCTGGGCACCGCTATCAGTCGGCCGCTGGGGCGGTCGCTCTTCCATCTGGGGAGCCTGGCCAGCATGCCTCATGCTGGTCTGATCTGGAAGATAATCCTGATTGGCCTGGCCGTCTGCCTGGTCCTCGCTCTAGCAGCAGCCGCCAGAGTAGCGGCCTTCAGAACCGCCCAGCTATACACCAACGACCTGGAGGACGAGGCATGAGCGAAAAGACATCAGACCAGCAACCAGACGAAGAGTCCCAGGCAACTACTGACCAGAAACAGACCGATCAGAAGCAAGCCGCTCAGACAAGGGCCGAAGCTGAGCAAACAGCCGACGAGAGCACCAACGCCGAACCCATGTCCGAACCCAACACAGGGTCGGAGACGGAAACGGAATCCAAGGAAGAAGCAACCACTCAGACAGACAAAAAGACCGAGGAGGATGATTCTTCAGAAGAAGATGCCGCGCTGGCTGCCTTCAAAGTGGTCATCGAGCATGAAGATACCGAAGATTCCGATGACGATCAGGAAGAGGACCCGCTGTTGGATACCGATGACCAACGGGTGCTGGTTCCTGGAGGCTACCCGGTGCTCTCCCTGAAGCACGTGGATTACACGCGCAAGATCCAGGGTCGCCCCGAACAGATCCTGGACGATGTCGATCTGGAATTCCAGCGTCGCCGCATCTACTCGGTGGAGACCACCTCCCCTTCCGTACGGGCCGCCATGATGGCCTTGATGACTGGCCTGCGCGCCCCCACCCAGGGCAGTGTGCTCTTCCGGGGCACGGACCTGCGCCAGTTGCTGGCCTCCGACTATCGGGGCCACCAAATTGGGGCCATCTTTGGCACCGATGCCCTGAGGCACGACCTGACCGCTGTGCAGAATCTTGTTTACACCATGGATGCCAGCGGGCGCACCTTCCTGGGCCCCAAGGACAATCTGGCCCGTCAACTGCTGGACGAAGTCGGCTTCCCGGAGCGTCTGCAGGACAAACTGACCGCTGATCTGGGCCACCTGGACTTCCGCCTGGCCTCCGTGGCCCGAGCCCTGTGCTGCGAATGCGATGTGCTCATCGCCGACGAACCCACCGAAGGGCTGGAGCCGGGCGACTGGGATACCCTGCTGGCCACCCTAAAGCGGGTCTCC
Organism: Bifidobacterium sp. wkB338; assembly: GCF_003688325.1. Lineage (NCBI taxonomy): Bacteria > Bacillati > Actinomycetota > Actinomycetes > Bifidobacteriales > Bifidobacteriaceae > Bifidobacterium > Bifidobacterium sp. wkB338. Next base: position 113,432 of record NZ_NPOR01000013.1, on the reverse strand, counting down.
CGCCGTCATGACTGCACCGTGATCATCCTGACCTCAGGCGGTTCGGACACCGTAGACGAGGGCACCTACGACGACCGATTCATCGTCGATTGAGCCTCAGCCTTCCGGGCCGAAGACGGATGGCACTGCACTGATTTGTTCGGTCATCACCCATGAGGAGTGGATACCCCGGGTCATGGCCGAACAAATCGATTTGAGCAACAAGGACCCACATCGGCAACGGGGAATCATCCTGCACCATCACCATGGATTCGGACCCATTCGGGAAGTCGGCATCAAGGAAGCCATATGGATCACCCCAGGGCTGCTGATCGCCCAGAACGCCTGGCTGGTATCCCACGGCCGTCCCTCATGGGCCCTGTCAGCCCCACCGACCATGTGGCTGGATGATCTGGACCAGTCTCTGACCGGACGCAGAATTCTGACTGTGACGGTCGAAACCATCCTGACCTGGCGCCGACTGCCATCGGGCTTGGGGCAGCGCCCCTGGTCGCAGCTGGCCGCCGGTCGGGTATCGGGCCTGCCTGCAGCCCGGCGAAACCTTGAAGATCTGCAGAGCAAGCTGCGGACGGCCCCTGCGCAATCGTTGATTCGCATCCAGACCCACCTGCCCGATATCCAAGAGGAGTGGCGGATCATCATCAATAGGGGACGGATTGCAGCATCCAGCGGATACTGCCTGCATGAAGGTGAGGGCTCTAGGGTCATCACCACGATTTTTGACGGTGCCGTTTTCGATCCCGAACACCGAGCGACCGCCGAGGACTGCGCCCTCCAGGCAGCCAAGGGTCGATCTTCTGCTCCAATCAGCGTGGACCTGGCCTTCCTCCGTGGGTCGGATCGGCCGCTGATTTTGGAGGGAAACCCGGTCTGGTGCGCAGCCCCTTACGCTTACGGGCCACAGGGCATGATCTCTTTCCTGAAAACCGTTGCGGACTGCCGGACCGATCCAGTCGACCCCTATCAACCAGACCCGTGGATGGTGCGCGAATTCGCTGGTCGTTTCCGCAGTTCCTGGGGTCCGGTCCAGCAGGATCAGACGATGGTCATGCCGTAGTACTTAGCAAGGGGCTGCAGGTCCGGCACCCCGTATCGGGCCACCAGTTGCCTCCAACGGGCCAGATTGTCGGGACCATATTTGGCCGTGCGCTTGGCGGCAGTGGGCTCGGAGACGAAGATAGGCGGCTGGTGCTTGCTGTGGAACTTGTCCGCATACATGACCACCTCCTGCTCAGGGTTGACCGGCAGGTAGTCGTCCGGCGGCAGGTTCAGATGCTCCTCCTCCACCTGGCGGCGGGTCAGCCCAACCCCGGTATGGTTGCGGGCGAACTGGGCCACCGACTCGTCCACACCAGCGTCCAGCAGCAGGCGATAGCCCTCCAGCCCGTGCTCGATGTACCGCTCACCCTGGAAGGTCAGGGGCCGGCCCTGAGAACCGTCATCCTTGAGGATACGATAGGTGCCGATGTCGTGCAGCAAGGCGCCCGTGCGGACCAAATCACGATCAAGCGGCCGCTCGGGCAGGACCCCGTCAGGGTCATCACCACGCGACAGGCGCTCGTTGACCTGGTCGGTCATGCGCACCGCGAGCGCGGCAATGATCTGGCAGTGGGTGTGTATCAGTTCATAGGCGGCTTGGGAGGGCGCATACTGACGATGCAGGGCCTCAGCCATGGGAACATTGGGAATCATACCGACCATTCTAGGGATCCTTGCCGCAAATGTGACCTTTGCGACGCTTATTCACACTTCAGCGGATAATCAGCCCTGCCCTTCTGCTGCCGACAGTACACTGGGAGCCACGGTATTTCACGAGGAGCACTATGGACACTTCACCACTTGTGCGCTCCGCCGACCAGCCCACTCCCCCCGACGAGGACGGCGGCCGACAGGCGCCCTGGCACAACCCCCTGCTGGACCCGCGCGATCTGCGCATGCCGCGCATCGCAGGACCCAGCTCATTGGTCATCTTCGGCGTTACCGGAGATCTGGCCAAGAAAAAGCTCTTGCCGGCCGTCTATGACCTGGCCAACCGGGGACTGCTGCCAGCCAGTTTCGGGCTGATCGGATTCGGACGGCGCGACTGGAGCGACCAGCAATTCGTCGCCTTTGCGGAGGAGAACGTCCGCGCCCACTGCCGCACCCCCTTCAACGAATCCACCTGGCGACATCTGAGCCAGGGCATGCGCTTCGTCAAAGGCAGCTTCGACGATGCCGAGGCCTTCCGCCACCTGTCGGCCACCGTCTCTGAGCTGGACCGGGTCCGTGGCACCCGTGGCAACCATGCCTTCTACATGTCGGTGCCGCCCAAGGCCTTCCCCCAGGTGGCCCGTCAGCTGGCCGAGTCGGGGCTCTCCCACTCCACGGAAGGGGCCTGGCGCCGTGTCATCATCGAGAAACCCTTCGGTCACGACCTGGCCTCGGCCAAGGAGCTGGACCGAGTGGTCTCCGAGGTCTTCGAGCCGGATTCGGTCTTCCGCATCGACCACTATCTGGGCAAGGAGACCGTGCAGAACATCCTGGCCTTGCGCTTTGCCAACATGATGTTCGAGCCGGTCTGGAACTCCAACTACGTCTCCCACGTGCAGATCACCATGGCCGAGGACATGGGCATCGGCGGCAGGGCCGGCTACTACGACGGAATCGGAGCAGCCCGGGATGTGATCCAGAACCACCTCCTGCAGCTGATGGCCCTGACGGCCATGGAGGAGCCGGTCTCCTTCTCGGCTTCAGATCTGACAGCTGAAAAGACCAAGATCCTCTCAGCTGTCCACCTTCCCAAGGACCTGGCGGCCCACACCGCCCGAGGCCAGTACACGGCCGGCTGGCAGGGCTCCCAGCACGTGGTCGGCTACCTGGACGAGGACGGGATCGATCCCTCCTCCACCACCGAAACCTACGCGGCCATCAGGCTGGATGTGGACACCCGCCGCTGGGCCGGCGTCCCCTTCTACCTGCGCACAGGCAAGCGTCTGGGCAAGCGGGTCAGCGAGATCGCCATCGTCTTCAAGCGTGCCCCCCACCTGCCCTTCGAGGCCACAGCCACCCGGGAACTGGGCGCCAACGCCGTGGTCATCCGCGTACAGCCCGATGAGGGCGTGACCCTGCGTTTCGGGGCCAAGACCCCTGGCTCGGCCATGGAGGTGCGTGACGTCAACATGGACTTCTCCTACGGGCGTTCCTTCACCGAGGCCTCCCCGGAGGCCTATGAGCGGCTGATTCTGGACGTGCTCCTGGGAGACCCGCCCCTCTTCCCCACCACCGAGGAGGTCAATCTGTCCTGGAAGATCCTGGACCCCATTGAGGAGTTCTGGGCCGGACAGGGCCAGCCCCAGCCCTACCGCGCCGGCACCTGGGGTCCGCGGGAGGCAGATCTGATGCTGGCCCGCGACGGATACCACTGGAGGATGCCATGATTGTCAGACTGAACAACACCACCACCTCCGCCATCGCCCGGGAGATTGACGAGCTCCACGTGGAGCGGGGAGAGGCGGCCCAGGGACGGGTGCTGACCCTGGTCATCGTCACCGAGCAGGCCCATCTGGAGACGGCCCTGGAAACCGTAAACGCCGCAAGCCGTGAACACCCCTGCCGGGTCATCGCCATGGTGACTGACGCCGAAGACCATCAGGCCGAGCAGGAAGCGGATCAGAAGTTCGCTGCAGCACAGTCCTCTGAAGACTGCGTCTCCTACAAGAACACCGACCATGACGGCGACCGCACACTGGATGCCGAGATCCGCTTCGGCTCGGATGCCGGTGCCGGCGAGGTAGTGGTCCTGCGACCAGTGGGGGCTCTGCTGAACCATTCAGATGCTCTGGTCATCCCCCTCCTGGTGCCTGATGCCCCTCTGGTGGTTTGGTGGCCTACCAATCCGCCACTGGATCCCTCGCAGGATTCCATCGGAACCATGGCCGCAAGCAGAATCACTGATGCCATGGAGGCCGACGATCGTCAGACTGCCTTCGCTGGGCTGCTGGCCCATTCGCGCGCTCAGGACGTGGACCTGTCCTGGACCAGGATCACCATCTGGCGGGCACAGCTGACCTCAATGGTGCAGCAGCCGCCCCACCTGCCCATCCGTTCGGTCAGGGTGACCGGCCAGGCCCACTACCTGCCATTGGAGCTCTTGGCCTCCTGGCTGGCACTGAAACTTAAGGTGCCGGTCACCGTCGAGCGCGATCCGAAGGCCCAGGCCGTCACCGGCGTCTACTTCGAACGCCCTGACGGAGTCATGAGCATGGAGCGCCACAATGATGACCAGGCCCGAATCAACCAACCTGGACAAGCTTCACAGACCATCTCCATGCCCCTGCGCACCGCTGTGGACTGCATGAGCGAGGAACTGGGTCGGTTGGATCCTGACGAGGTCTATCAGGAGGTCATCCACACCGGCTGGGGAATGGTTGACCACCAGTAACCCAGGCAGCGACTGAATTCATATGCAAACGCAGGGGTGTAGGCTGAGGCAAGCATCACCTGCATGCGAGGAGGATCAGATGACCGAGCGTCGTATCGTTACCTATGCCACAACCGAGCTGCTCAACCAAGCTACAGCAGCCCGCATCCTGCTGGAGCTGGGAGACCTTCTGGCCCGTCAGGACCGGGCCGACCTGGCGCTGACCGGCGGGCGAGATGCGGCGGATGTCTATGCCCTGATGGGCGCTGATCCCTTGAGCCAGAGTGTGGATTGGAGCCGGGTCCACCTCTGGTGGAGCGATGAGCGGTTCGTGGGCCTGGAAGACCCGGACCGCAACGACGAACAGGCACGGCGGGCCTGGTATGGCTCGCTGATCGACCAGGGGCTGCTGCCGCAGGCCAACGTACATTCCATGCCTGTGGACACTCGCAGCCCAGCTCAGGTTGAAGCCGCCGACCAGGAGGAGAACGAACGGGCTCTGACCCAGGCGGCAGCCACATATCAGCAGGAGATCATCGACCAGCTGGGCCCTGAGGGCCGGATGGATCTGGCTGTCTTTGGCGTGGGCCCTGACGGACACTATGCCTCCCTCTTCCCCGACCGTCCTGAGGTCAGGCTGCAGGACGACGATCTGCTGGTGACGGGTGTCAGCAACTCCCCCAAGCTGCCCCCGCTCAGGGTCACCATGACCACGCCATTCATCCGCAGAACCCCCAAGGTATGGCTCTTCACCTCAACTACCGAAAAGGCCTCGGCCGTGGCTGCTGCCCTGGGAACCACAGACGATCCCCATGTCCCCTCTTCTTATGCCAGGGGCACTCTGGAGACCCTCTGGCTCCTGGACGCTGATGCCGCCTCGAAACTGAACTGAGCCTTCTGCACCAAGAGCCTCTAGAGATCTCAGGACTCTGAAGATTCCTTATCCGCACCGCGGGCGGAGTCTCCAGAGTCCTTTCTTGTCATTTGTTCGACAGCCCGATCGGATTCGTCAACAATCCAATCCATGGCGTGACGGGCCCCCTCCGCATCGCCCCGACGTATCAGCGCAGCTACGTCGCCGTGCAGCCGCAACGCTTTCTCATCGGCCTTCCTGGGCATAAGCTCATGCCGGGTCCGCCCAGACAGCACTGATGCAATCACATCGCCCAAGGCCGCGAACATAGCGTTGCCCGATGCCTCAAGCAGGGTCCGATGAAACGTTTCGTCAGCCCGAAGATAGTCCGGCCCGTCGGCCCGGTCAGCGTTGGCCACCATATCAATGGCGGCCCGCGTCAGCTTCGCCCATTGATCCTGATCAGCGTTGCCGGCCGCCAGCTGGGCAGCCATGGGCTCCACGCATGCCCTGAGCTCAGACAGCTCATGCAAGGTCCGTCCCCGGTCAGGTCCGCGCAGTCTCCACTCGATCACCTGCGGATCATAGATATTCCAGAGTTGACGAGGATTGACTGTGGCACCGACCTTGCGTTTGACAGTGACCAGACCCATGGCCTCAAGAACCCTGGTGACCTCGCGGGTGACCGTGCGCGAAGGCCTCTGGCTATCCAGGTCGGGGGCGGGCAGCCGGTCTCCCGGAGCGATGGTGCCATCTACAATGGCCGCCCCCCACTGATCCAGCAGCCGATCATGCAGGGTGCCTTCTGCAGCCGTTTCGTCATCAGGTTTCCTCGCGTTTTTCACGAATTCCACTCTAGCAACCTGGCTCATTCCCAATGGGACCAGAGCGATATGTAAATAATTTGAGACTCAATCCTGCCTCTTAGCATGCCGTCTTCCAATCTGTCACAGATTCGTGTAAAATACTGTCTGTTAAGGCATACGTAATATCACACTGTCGATATTATGTAATGCAAAAATAAGAGCCGGGAAGCTGTTCAGGCTGAATGGCTCGCATCCTCAGAGAAGAGGCAGCCATGCTTTTAGCGTCGCAGCCGACAGCCGACGGGTACCTAACCCTGGCGGCGAGTCAGGCCGTTTCCCTGAACACCACCCAATTGGGCATCAGCCTGGTGCTCAGCCTGGCGGTGCTCATCTTCCTAGTCACTGTCGTCAAACTTCATCCCTTTGTCTCACTGCTGGGTGCCGCCCTCGTGGTCGGCATCGGTTCTGGCTACGGACCCGTGGCCACCCTGACCAGCTTTACCGGCGAGTTCGGCTCCACCATGGGCTCCGTGGGCATTCTGATCGGCCTGGGAGCCATGATCGGCAAGGTCCTCATGGACACCGGAGCCACTGACCAGGTGGTCAACACCCTGGTCGTCAAGTCCAAGCCCGCCACCATCCCCTGGATCATGGCCCTGATCGGCGCCCTGATCGGCCTGCCCATGTTCTTCGAAGTCGGCCTGGTCATTCTGGTCCCGGTCATCATTCTGGTGGCCCGCCGCACCAAGCTCCCTCTGATGCGTGTGGCCATCCCCACCCTGGCAGGCCTGTCCATCATGCACGCCTGTGTGCCTCCTCACCCTGGCCCCTTGGCCGCCCTGAGCCAGTTCAAGCAGACCGGAAACGTGGGCCTGACCATGATGTTCGGCATCCCCTTCGCCCTGATTACCCTGGTCGTCGTGGGTCCAGCCTTTTCCCGTCTGGCCTCCCGCTGGGTTCCCATCGAAGCCCCGGCCGACTTTGTGGCCAAGAGCGAGCAGGCCGGCAAGGAGGAGACCCGGCTGCCATCCTTCGCTCTCTCGGTCTGCTGCATCCTGCTGCCTGCAGTCCTCATGCTGCTGACCTCCATCTTCGAGATCGCCATTCCCGGGTTCAAGGATCGCAAGGACGGCCTGGCACAGACCATCAACTTCATCGGTAACCCGGTCATGGCCCTGGCCATAGCACTGATTGTTTCCATGCTGGTCCTCAAAGCCGCCTCGGGCATTTCCTGGAAGACCGTCAATGACTCCCTGGGAGCGTCGCTTCCCGCTGTAGCGGGCATCCTGCTGATTGTGGGCGCAGGCGGTGGCTTCAAGGGCGTCCTGGTCTCCACCGGCATCGGCAAGATCATCGGCACCTTTGTGGAGAACTCCAACATCTCCATCTTCCTGCTGGGCTGGGTCATCGCCGTCTTCGTGCGCATCGCCACCGGCTCGGCCACTGTCTCCATCCTGACCACGGCCGGCATTCTCAGCAACGCCATGACCATGATGCATGCAGGCTCCACGGCCACTACACTCCTGGTCATCGCCATCGGCGCCGGCTCCATCTTCCTCTCCCACCTCAACGACGCGGGCTTCTGGCTGATCAAGGAGTACTTCGGTCTGAGTGTTGGCGAGACCCTGAAGACCTGGTCGGTTCTGGAATGCCTGCTGTCGGTAGTGGTTCTGGTCCTGGTCATGATCGCCAGCATCTTTGTGCCCATCACCGCCTGATCGTCATTGTCAGATTACTTTTCAGAAAGGTTGCATATGGTCGACACATCGTTGAAGAATTCCGACGCGCTGAGCGCAGAAGATCACCCGGAGCCCCAGGTCCCCTCGGCAGTGGACAACACGGTTCCCCCGGACTACTTCCAGGGCCGCACACCTGTTCTGGTCATCATGGGGGTCGCCGGCTGCGGCAAGACCACCATGAATGAGCACCTGGGCAGCAAACTGGGCTGGGACATGGCCGAGGCCGACGACTTCCACCCCCAGGCCAACATCGACAAGATGGCCCGCGGCATTCCCCTGAACGACCAGGACCGTTGGCCCTGGCTGGACAGCATCCATGATTGGATCGAGGATCACATGCGGCGAGGAGTGCCCGGAACCGTCACCTGCTCCGCCCTGAAACGGATCTATCGTGACCGGTTGCGGATGCCTGGGGTGGTCTTCATTCACCTGAGCGGGGACTACGACTCCATCATGGAACGGCTCTCCAAGAGGAAGGGCCATTTCATGAAGCCGCAGATGCTCCGCTCCCAGTTCGATGACTTGGAACCCCTGGGACCGGACGAGGTTCACCTGACCATCGACGTGGGTCTGCGCATGTCTCCTGAGATCGAGGCCGAAGAGGTCATCGACACCCTGGGCCTGCAGTGTGATGTCAAAGCGCACACCGCCCAGGTTCAGGCCGAGCGCGCCCGGCAGGCAGCCCGCCAGTAGCACCGGCAAAGCGGCCCGACCGCGGCCGACCACCAACCATCGCGGTCAACTTCACACTGTTGCAGTCAAGGGAGAGGAACTGACACTATGAAGATCGGCATGATTGGCCTGGGACGCATGGGCAAGAACATGGCGGACCGTCTGCGTACCGGTGGCCACCAGGTGGTCGGCTACGACATCGCGCCGGACTCGGGCAGGGATGTGGACAGCCTGCAAGCCCTGGTTCAAGCGCTGGATGCCCCACGAGTGATTTGGGTCATGGTCCCGGCCGGCAAGCCCATTGAGTCCACTCTCGATCAGCTTGGCGAGCTGATGGAGCGCGGCGACCTGGTCGTGGATGGGGGCAACACCCGCTTCACCCAGGACCAGGAGCACGCCCAAGCCCTGGCCGCCAAGGGCATAGGCCTGGTGGATGTGGGCACCTCCAACGGCATCTGGGGCAAGGAGAAGGGCTACGCCTTGATGGTCGGAGGATCAGATCAAGACGTGGCCCGGATCCAGCCCATCCTGGACACCTTGAAACCTGAGGGCGACTACGGTCTGGTCCACGCGGGAGGAACCGGCGCTGGCCACTACGCCAAGATGGTCCACAACGGTATCGAATACGGGATGATGCAGGCTCTGGCCGAAGGGTACGCAGTCCTGGAGGCCTCCGACCTGATCAAGGAGCCAGGCGAAGTGGTGGAGTCCTGGCGAAAGGGCTCGGTCATCCAGTCCTGGCTGCTGGATTTGCTGGCCCAAGCCCTGAAGGAAGACCCGCACCTGAGTGGAATCGCCGGCAAGGCCGATGAGACCGGCGAAACCAAGTGGATGATTGCGGACGCCCTGGAGCTGGGGGTGCCCACACCAGCCATCACCTCGGCCCTCTACGCCCGCCAGTCCTCCAAGATCGAGGATCCCATGACCATGAAGGTGGTCTCCGCCCTGCGCAGCGCCTTCGGCGGCCACCCCATCGTCAGGGAGTAACCAGGTCCTGGGCCGGGTACCAGTAGGATCCCACCTGCGGACAGACCTGGACCATGGCGCCGTCATCAGCGAAATCCAAGGGGGCAAAGACGATTTCGCGATGACAGCCGTCGCCCTGGCCGTCCCTGGCGAACCTGTGATAGGCGACGATCCAATCATCCCGGCCCGGCACACGGGTGATGCAGTGGTGCCCGGTAGCCAGGATCCCCTTGGCATGATCGGCCTTGATCAGGACCTGGGGCGCGGTCCAAGGCCCGTCCAGCGAGGGCGCGCTGGACCAGCGGATCCGGTAGTTCGGATCTCTGGTATCGTTCTCCGACCAGGAGGCATAGTAGGTGTCCCTACGTCGGCAGATGGTGACGGCCTCGCGGAAGTTGTCAGGCACGGCGGAGCGCACTGAGCCATCTTCCAGACGCAGGCCGTCCGGACTCAGCCGCGCCATGTAGGCACGGCCATTGCCCCACAGCAGATAAGGCACATCGCCGTCATCCACGAAGACCGAGGGATCGATGGGCAGACAGTCGTAGTCACCCTGGGCAATGAATGGCTCCTGGGCCGCCCGGAAGGGACCGATCGGACCGGGAGCGACGGCTTGGCCGATCTGCCCGTCGGCCACAAAATACAGGATGCAGCGTCCCCGGCGCACCAACAGGCATGGGGCCCAGGCACCCTGTCCCCCATGCCACCAGGGGACCTGGTCCAGGTCCAATATCTTTCTGCGGGTCCAACGGCACAAGTCCCCGGATTCATAGACGTAGAAAGCATGCGAGGACCATTCAGGCAGACCATCCTCGGTGCAGTAGAGGTACCAGCGGTCCCCGATCATGACCAGATCCGGGTCCGCGCAGTAGCGATGCAGTGGGTTGCTCGCCAAATCCGTCCCCTCCGACCCTTGATGTGCGCTTGCGAATTCCTCCATGGACTGTGACTCCGATCCTTCATGAGTGCGGCGGCCGGAACCTGAACCTCCGACCGCCGCCATTGACTGTGACCTTCCAACTGGCCGCCTTACCCCTTGACCGCTCCGGCAACCAGTCCGGAGACGATCCACTTCTGACAGAAGATGAAGAAGATGAAGACCGGGATCAGGGCCAGGACCGTAATGGTCATGAAGCTGGGCCAATCAGTCGTGAACTGGCCGACTGCGTTGTAAACCTGCAGAACGATGGTGCGCAGGTTGGAACTGCTGATGAAGACGTTGGCCGTCATGAAGTCATTCCAGGTCGACATGGTCTGGAAGACCACCACCGTAGTCAGTATGGGTCTGATCAGCGGCAGGACGATGCTCCAGAAGATCCTCAAGGGTCCGGCCCCGTCGATCCTGGCGGCCTCAATGACCTCAAAGGGCAGGGACTGCATGTAGCCCACGATCAGGAAGTAGCAGAAGACCGCCCCGCCCAGGTACATGACAATCAGGCCCAAGAGCGTGTTGACCAGCCCCACGCTGGACTCCATCCGATAGAGGGGAATCAGTGTGGACTGGGTGGGAATGACGAAGGCGATCATGAGGATCACTCCGATGCCCGAAGTGAATATCGACTTGCGCAAAATCATCCCGTAGGCAGCCAGAGCTCCGATCAGCACCTGGAAGAGGACACCGAAGAAGGTGACGATCAGGGTGTTGATTAGGCTGCGGACGATGGGCACCGTGGCGAAGGCCCGCGTGTAGTTGCGCAGCGTCCACTGCTTTGGCAGGCCCAGCGGATTGGTGGCCATGTCAGGGATGGTCTTGAAGGTGTTGATCAGGATGTACCAGAGGGGCACAGCGCAGATCAGGGCAATGATCAGCACCACCACGCTTCTGACCACCGAACGCCGCCGTTCCCGCTGACTCAGGGTCAGGGTCGAGCTCTTGCTGCTGCTCATTGGAACCTCCTGGAAATCAGGCTGGCGGCGCCCATCTGAGCGAAGACCACGAGTGCCGTGGCCACGGTGAACAGGACCGCCAGGGCCGAACCCAGCCCATACTGGGACTGGCCGATGCCCTGCTGAATGATGGACTGGGTCACCGTATAGGTGGAGTACCCGGGGCCGCCCTTGGTCATGGTGTAGGGCAGGTCGTAGACTTTGAGACCGCCCGACATGAGCAGGAAGCTGGAGGTGACGATGCCTGGGATCAGCTGGGGCAGGGTGATGTGGACGAATTGCTGGCGGCTGCTGGCCCCGTCCACTGTGGCCTGCTCATAAAGGTCTCCGGGAATGGACTGCAAAAAGGCCAAGTAGAGGGTGGCATGCCAGCCGATCTGCGCCCAGACGGCGATGAAGATGACGCAGCACCGGGCCAGGGTCGAGTTGGACAGCCAGGGCACCGGTCCCAGGCCGAAGACACCGAGGATGGTGTTGAAGACGCCTGACTTCATGGGTGAGAAGATGTACTTCCAGACCATGCCCATGATGGCCAGCGAAGGCACGCTGAAGAAGAAGAACAGGGAACGGGCGAAGTTGCGGCCCCAGAATTTCCGGTTCAGAGTGACGGCCAGGGGGATGGCGAAGATGGTCACCAGGACAGTCTGGGCCACGGCGTACAGGATGGTGAACACCAGGCCCTGCATGGTCGAGGAATCGGTGAACACGCTGTGGTAGTTCTTCCAGCCCACATAGTGCATGTTCAGGCTGTAGCCGTTGAAGTCGGTCACCGAGTAGATGATGGTCTGCACCAGCGGCACTGCGAAGAGGATGACGAAGACGGCCAGTATTGGCAGGAGGAACCAGAAAGAGGTCAGATCCTGCCGCAGACCGACCATGCGCCGTCGATGGGCGTTGGCACGCTCTGCCGAGGATTGGGAAGCCATGTTCCAGCCCTTCCTACTTGACCGAGGCCATCTTGTCGTCGATGGCCTTGGCCCACTGATCTACATTGATGGACCCCTGCACCAGCTGCTGGGTTTCGGACTGACGGACCGTGGTCAGCACATCCGGCTTGGCGTAGAAATTCATAACCAGGAAGTAACGACCTGGCCGCACACTGGTCCGGTAGACTTCTTCGTACTCGGGCTTGACCTTGGCCTTGAACCCCTGGACGGTGATGACATCCCCGCTATCCGCCGAATGTTGCAAGGCCCAGCGGCCGTCCATGAAGGTCAGGAACTTCCTGGCCGCCTTGAGCTTGACTCCCTTGAGATGTGAGTAGATTGCGTAGGCAGGCGAAGGTGATCCTTGGGCGTAGTTAGGCATGCCCTCCTCCATGAGCGGCATGGGGGCCATGCCCCACTTGAATCCGGACTGGCTGATGGAGGGCAGGTCCCAGGGCCCAGTGCAGATCATGGCCACCTGTCCGTTGATGAACTGGGTCTTTCTGTCGTCGCCGCTGATGCCCACTGTGTCTCGCGTGGACAGGCCCTGGTCATAGAGCTTCATCCAGGCCGCAACTGCTTCGCGCTGATCGCTGCCTGGCTGTTGTGGGCGGCGGTCAATCAGGCTGTTCACATCCACCTTGTCCCTGGCCAGCTGAGAACCCAAAAAAGCGTCGGGAATCTGACTGGGAGCGTCAGCGATGCCCTCAAGGAAGGGCGTGACCCCGGCGGCCTTGAGCTTCTTGCACAGCTGTAGGAAGCCGTCCCAGGTCTCGGGCACTTTTTTGGCGCCTACCTTGGCCAGCAGGTCCTTGTTATAGACGATTCCGGAAGCCCAGGAGGACACGGACATGCCGTAGACCTTGCCTTGATGACTGACGAAGTCCTTATTAGCCTGGGAGATGTTGCGCATGAAGGGCTCATCGGTCAGGTCGCGCACGTAGCTGTTCTTGATCAGGTCAGCCTTGTTCTCGGAGGTGATGACGAACACATCCGGGGCCTGATTGCCGACCAGTCGGGTCTGCAGGGTCTGGACGTACTCAGCGGTCGGCGGCGAGTAGCTGAAGTCCACCTTGATTTCTGGGTTCTCCTGCTCGAATTGGTCGATGTATGGCCTCATCGTCTGTTCGTTGTTCCATGACAGGAAGGTCAGCGTGGTCTTGGACCCATCAGCACCGCCACCGGCTCCACAGGCTCCCATGGCCGACACCAACATACCGACCCCCAGCACCGCAGCTATGCCCTTCCATGCTCGCTTCAGCTTCATGACTCCTCCTTGCAATCAATCCTCTGAACATCCGTCCGGGCTGTTCAACGTCGAGACCCGGGAATTGACACGATTCAACTGCTATCAAGATATGGTATAGCACGTTGGTTGAATCGTGTCAATCACATGAAGATAAGGCCACCCACGTGCCTAAGATAATGGCTGAACCACGGGAAAGGTGCGAAATGGTGACGATGAGCGACGTGGCCAAGGAGGCTCAGGTCTCTCGGGCCACTGCCTCCTATGCCCTTCGAGGCGATACACGCATAGCGGATGACACCAGGCGCAGGGTCCTGCTTGCAGCCCACAAGCTCCGCTACTCGGCCAATCTGTCGGCCAGAAGCCTGCGCTCAGGCAAGAGCGGCATCATCGGGGTGGCCATCTTCGAGCTGGACAAGCCCTACCCTTCGCAGATGAGTGCGGCCATCTCGCGGCAGATCAACGCGCACGGCATGCAGGCCATCATCCAGCAGACCTCCAACTCCAAACAGGACGAGGTCTCCATCCTCCGGCATGTCACCAGCCAACTCTGCGACGGCACCATCTTCAGTCCAGGCAGCATCACCAATGAGGAAATGCAGGAGCTGGCCGACGGCAAGCCTCTGGTCCTGCTGGACGACCCCTCAGCCGAGCCGGTCTTCGATTCGGTCATGACGGCCGGATTCGAGGGAGCCTCCATGGCCGTGCGGCACCTACTGGACTGCGGATGCCGACGAATAGGCGTGGTGGGTGCCGACATGACGGCCAGCACCGATCCGGTCCAACGGCACTCGGTACGCGGCCGCAGGGTGGCCGGCTGCTTGAAGACTTTGAAAGACGCCGGAATCAAGGCCCGCTCCAAAGACTTCCTGACCCTGGACCGCTGGGACGGGGAATTGGCCCGGGACTTGGGTCATCATCTGGCAGAGACGTCCGACCTGCCCTTTGACGGCATCTTCTGCATGACCGACTCCCTGGCCCTGGGCCTGATCCGCGGACTGCACGAATGCGGCGTGGAGGTCCCCCGGGACATAGCCGTCGTGGGATTCGACGGTATCCAGGAGGGAGAGTCCTATATACCTTCGCTGACCACCATCAGCACCGACAAGGAGGACTTGGCCCGCAAGGCAGTGGATGCCCTCCTGGCCCGTCTGCAGGGCGGCGACGATAATCATCCTCCCACCAGGACGACCGCCGCTTGTCGGCTGGTGATCCGGGAATCCACAGCCAAGATTCGATAACAGATTGACAAAAGGGTCCGCGCTGCCGTCTTAGCGGCTGCGCGGACCCTTGCGATTCCGGCGAAGCTCAGTCCTGCTTGATTTCGGACTTGTCCTCGGCCCAGAGGGTGTGGAAGACGCCTGGCTGATCTACGCGCCCATAAGTGTGAGCGCCGAAGAGGTCACGCTGGCCCTGGATCAGGGCGGCGGGAAGCCTATCGGAACGCAGCCCGTCGTAGTAGGACAGAGAGCTGGCGAAGACGGGGATGGGGATGCCGGCCTGGGTGGCACGGGCCACAACACGCCGCCAGGAATCCTGGGCCTGCTCGACAGCCTGCTTGAAGAATGGATCGAAGAGCAGGGAGCCCGGCTCACGGCCAGAGGCATAAGCATCGGAGATCCGGTTCAGGAACTTGGCTCGAATGATGCAGCCGCCACGCCAGATGCGGGCGATGGCACCCATATCCAGCTTCCAGCCATAGACTCGGGCTCCCTCCTGCATCTCGTTGAATCCCTGGGCGTAGGCCACAATCTTGGAAGCATAGAGGGCCTGGCGAATGTCCTCAATGAAGGACTTGCGGGCCTCGGGGTCGGCGGCCAGATCAGCCATGACGGCCTTGGGCTGCGGACCCTTCAGGCCCTCCTGGGCCGCCTGGCTGCGCAGCTCGGGCGAGGAAGAAAGTCCCCGGGCGAAGACGGCCTCGCCGATGCCGGTCACGGGCACGGCAAGGTCCAGCGCGGTCTGCACGGTCCAGGTGCCGGTGCCCTTCATGCCGGCCTGATCGGTGACGATGTCGATGAAAGGCTTGCCGGTGGTGGCATCGGTGTGGTGGAGCACCTCGGCTGTGATCTGCACCAGGTAGGAGTTCAGATCCCCCTGGTTCCACTCTTCGAAGACCTGGGCGATGTCCTCGGGTTCCATGCCCAGGCCCCTGCGCATCAGATCATAGGACTCGGCAATCACCTGCATGTCTGAGTATTCGATGCCGTTGTGGACCATCTTGACGAAGTGGCCCGCCCCATCGGTGCCAATGTGAGTGACGCAGGGTTCGCCATCGACCTTGGCGGCAATGGACTCCAGGATGGGTCCCAGGGTCTTCCAGGACTCATCGGTCCCACCAGGCATCATGGAGGGCCCCAAGAGGGCGCCCTGCTCGCCGCCGGAGACGCCGCAGCCCACGAAGTGCAGCCCACGGGCCCGGATGGCCTTCTCCCGGCGGATGGTGTCCTTGAAGTAGGCATTGCCGGCATCGACGATGATGTCTCCAGGCTCCATCAGGTCGGCCAGGTCGTTGATCATCTGGTCGGTGGGATCCCCGGCCTTGACCATGATGATGGCTGTGCGGGGCTTGGACAGCGAGGCCACGAACTCCTGCAGCGTCTTGGCCGGAACGAAATGGCCCTCCTGACCATGATCGTTGATCAGGGTCTCGGTACGCGAATAGTGGCGGTTGTAGACCGCGACTGTATTGCCGTGCCGTGCCAGGTTCCTGGACAGGCTGGCACCCATGGCGGCCAGACCCACGACTCCGATATTGGCTTGAGCTTGTGTCATCACATCACCTTTCGACGGTAGCCCGGAAAGGCCGGGCACCAGGTTCCATGCCGTCAATTCTATGGCCCGGACCCGATTTGGGCCAAGCTCCATGGGGTGAGATTCCACTCAATCAGCCCTTGTGATGCTTGCCGCCCTTGATCTTGCGGGGTGGCAGGACCACGCGCGTCAGCTTGGGAACCGCTCGCGTGGAGACGAACAGGGGCTGCACCTCCACGATGGGGTTGTAGGGAGCCAGGCCGAACCACTTGATCGGCGAACCAGCCACCTTGCGGATGGCGTACTTGACCTTCAGCGAGAAGGCACCACGGGAGTCGATCTTGGACTCGGGCATCAGGGCCTTGTGGACCAGCACATAGGTGACTGTGCCGATCTGCGGGTCCTCGTCCACCTTGGGGTAGATGGAGGGCTGCTTGGGCAGTTCGCCGCTGTCGATCAGCTCGTGCATGATCTGGTGCAGGTAGGTGGCCACATTCTGGTCCACCTTGAAGCCCAGCCTCATGCGCACACGGAAGAGGTAGTTAGTACCGAAGTTCTCCACCGAATACTTGCGGGTATAGGGGGCATCCGTGGTCTGGACCGAGACCGCCCACCAGGCGCGAGCACGCTTGGGCCGGTTGGCGAAGATGGAGAAGAAGATGTCGGTGTCCAGCCGCCGCATCTCAGCGTCCGAGGTCAGGTAGACAAGATTGTCCGCATAATAGGGGACGCGGAAGTCGTTGTGGAGCATCTCCAGAGCGGGCAGGCACTCCTTGGCCGTCATATGCCGGCGCTGGGAGCGCTCCACCTTGGTGCCCACGTCCCAGGTGTACATGATGTAGAGGATGGCCGCAGTCAGCAGCATGGTGAACCAGCCACCGTGCATGAACTTGGCCATGGAGGCCATGAAGAAGAGGATTTGGATGGCCAGGAAGACCAGGGCGAAGAGCAGGGAGAGCGCCCGCTTGCCGTCGTGCCAGATGTAGTCGGCCAGCAGGACGGTAGTGGTGATCATGGTCACTGTCAAAGCCAGTCCGTAGGCGGCCGAGATGTGCTCGGAATCCTTGAAGATGGCCAGCACAGTCAGTGTTGCCACGCACAGGACCCAGTTGATGGTGGGGATGTAGAGCTGACCACGGGTGCGCGCCGGGTAACGCACCTGCAGATGGGGCATCCAGTTGAGGCCCGTGGCCTCCGAGACCATGGTGAAGGCGCCCGTGATGAGGGCCTGTGAAGCGATGACGCCGGCCGTCACCGACAGGAGAACCGCCACGTAACGCACGGTGGTGGGCATCATCTGGAAGAAGGGGTTGAGCCCGTCCACACCCTGCAGGGCCTTATTGTCACTGTTGCGCAGGATCCAGGCCCCCTGGCCGAAGTAATTGAAGACCAGGGCGACGTTGATGAAAGGCCAGGTGGCATAGATGTTGCCGCGGCCCACGTGACCCATATCAGAATAGAGAGCCTCGGCTCCCGTGGTCGACAGGAAGACCGTGCCCATGATGGTCAGGCCCACCGGATTCTGCGGACTGAAGAGGAAGCGAATCCCGTAGACCGGGTTCAGCGCCTCGAAGATGGACCAGTCGTTGCCGATGCAGTAGATGCCGATCAGGGCCAGGAAGGCGAACCAGACCATGACCACGCTGCCGAAGACCTTGCCGATCCGTTCGGTTCCGCGCGACTGAACCGCAAACAGGATCAGGATGATCACGAAGGTGATGACCATGGTCAGGTTCCCGTTCTCACGGAAAATCGGAGTCAGGACGGGGATGGTCTTGAGTCCTTCGACTGCCGAGGATATGGAGACAGCAGGAGTCAGCACCGAATCAGCCAGGAAGGCTGCGCCGCCGACCATGGCAGGGATGGCCAGCCATTTGCCGTAGTGCCGGACCAGGGTGTACAGGGCGAAGATGCCGCCCTCGCCCTTGTTATCGATGCGCATGGCCACCAGAACGTATTTGACCGTGGTAATCAGCGTGATGGACCAGAAGACCAGGGAGAGCATGCCCAGCACAGCCGCCCTGTCCACACGGGCCATACCGCCTTGCCCGGCCACGAAGGCCTGCATGGTGTACAGGGGCGAGGTGCCGATGTCGCCGTAGACCACGCCCAGGGCCACGATGCACATGCCCAGGCTGATCCTGTCTGGCGAGGACTGCACCCGCCTCCACCAGCGGCCCAGAGGACCCTTCGGCGGGGTACGGCGACGCTGGGCCGCCCTCTGGGCTTCGCGCCGGACCCGCTTGAGCTCGTTCTCCTCTTCCCGGGTGCGGGATTTGGCCGAAATCTTAGGAGCCTTGGTGAAACTCTCCGGAGGGAGAATCGATTCTTTCGTCAGCCGACCCTTACGAGAGGCCGCCGTCGGCTTCGCCGCTTTTTCGCCGGATAACCGGGGTGGTTCGTCAGCGCCCCTGCCATCATCCTGAGCCGCTAACTCATGCCGCTCATCCGCCATAGAGCCCTCCATCGGCCAATGCCTTCACTCATCTACTTCCGGGTGCCGTATGTTGCTGTTTGCGCACACGTGCGACGACAACCGTAGCACTGTCCCCCCACACTCGGCAGGGGCGATTCAGACCGCGACACACCATAAGCTTAATCCCGGCCTGGCACCGTCCGTCGGACATCCCTCATAGGCCATAAACACGGCGCGTGGTGGCTGCCGTCGCTTTGGCCACCTGGGCCAGAGGGCAGTCCAAGGCATCGGCCATGGCTCGCAGGGTGTAGGGAATCATGTAGGGGGAGTTGGTACGCCCCCGATAGGGCATGGGACTCAGGTAGGGCGCATCGGTCTCCACCATGATGTGGTCCATGCCGACCACGGACAGGGCCTGGCGGATTCCCTCGTTGCCCTTGTAGGAAACCGTTCCCGAAAAGCTCAGATACCAACCGTGTTCGGCGGCCACCTGGGCCATCTGTGCATCCCCCGAATAGGAGTGGAAGATCGTGCGCTCGGGAGCGCCGTCCTTCAACAGGGTCTCAATGACCTGCCGATGGGCGTCGCGGTCGTGGATCTGCATGGGCAGACCCAGCTCCTTGGCCAGGGCGATGTGGTCGCGGAAGGCCTGCCGCTGGATCTCTTCGGCCCCCTGACCGGTCCGGTAGAGGTCCATGCCCGTCTCCCCGATGGCCACCACCTGGTCGGGATAAGCGCGAGCCAGGCGGGCGACCCCCTCAAGCGCCTGCTCGAAAGAAACCTCATGCCAGGGCTGATATTTCAGTGGCAGTCCGTCCGGTCCCGGCACCCCTCGATGGCCGTGCAGAACGGCCTCATTGGGATGGATGGCCAGAGCCGCGTGAACCACCCCGGGATGGGCCAAGGCCAGGTCCACAGCCGTCTGCAGGTGGGGCAGCTCGCAGCCCACGTCGATGGCCCCGACCACGCCCACGGCCTGGGCCCTTTCCAGCTGCTGGTCGACCGTGCGGACGGGGACCGGATCCTGCCCGCGCTCCCTGGCCTGCCGATCCATCTCCTGGGCGAAGGGGACCACAGAGGCCATGTGGGTATGATCGTCGATGACTCCAATGCCTTCGGGCAGCGGCTCGGGGTCGGGAGCCCAGCTGCGGTCGCGATGATGCCTGCTCATGGTCCACAGTCTAAGAACCCGTGCGGCCCAAACCACGACCCGCCCGGACGGCCGGCTCTGCCAAAAGGAAGGTCGGCAGCTAGAATCGCCCATGACGGCCTTGGAACGGCCGGAACGGAAGAGCGAAGGAGCACCCGCCGTCCGTCCGCCAGTCCCCAGCCGCCACGGTACCGTTGCCGTAAGCAGGAAAGGTGGAACATGTCTACGGATTGTCAACCCTCGTCGGAGGCGACCAGCGCCTACCTCTTCGTCCACTTCACCGGACACGAACAGGCCGAGACGGACGAGCAGCTCTACTTCGCCCTTAGCCGCGATGGCCTGCACTGGCATGATCTGCGGGCCCAGTCAGACCCGGTGCTGACCTGGAGCGAGGGCGAGGGCGGCGTGCGCGACCCCTATGTCGTCCGGGGACCGGACGGCCTCTTCCACATCATCGCCACCGATCTGTCCGTCTACCACAGGGGCGGCTGGCAGGAGGGCCGGGCCACCGTGAACGGATCCACCGGCCTGGTCATCTGGGATTCGCCTGACCTGGCCCACTGGGGCAGGCCCCGCCTGGTGGATGTGGCCTCGGCCATTCCCAAGGCCGGCATGGCCTGGGCACCGGAGGCCTGCTGGGATGCCGACAGGGAGCAATGGATAGTCTTCTGGGCCACGGCGGCGGCCGACAGCTCCGAAGACCCGGCTGCAGCCGACCTGGCCAACGAGCTGGGTGACGGCGTCAACATGTACTACGCCACCAGCACTGACCTGATTACCTTCTCCCGCCCGGTAAAGTGGATCGACCGCAGCAACGGGATCATCGACACAACCATGCTCAAGGCGCCCGACGGCTGGTGGTACCGGGCCTCCAAGGATGACCAGATCACCCTGGAGCGCACGCGCAACCCCTATGCGGTCACCCATGAGCTGGTGCGCACGGACGACGACCAAGCCTGGTCCTACCTATCCAACCTGACCGACATCTTCGGCCAGGGGCGCTACTCCTCGCGCTATCTGGAGGGCCCCGAGCTCTTCCTTTACAACGATGCCGATGCCGCTGGACCCGACGGCCGGACCATGCCCTTCGGCCTGATCTGCGACCAGTTCATCGAGGGCCGGGGCTACCTGCCCTTCCGCTCGGCTGATCTGTCATCCAGGCGGCAACAGGACTGGACCTTGGTCAACGACATGGACTTCGGCCGACTGACCAAGCGCCACGGATCCATTATGCCCATCACCGAGAGCGAGTATCGGATTTTGAAGCGGACCCTGACCCGCTGACCCGCTTTTTGGCGGGTTCGAGCACATGGACATCCATGCCCGGCAGCCGTCCCCAGGAATAAACGGCGGCCATGTCTGCAAAGAGCGGCACGGCCAGGCCGAAGGTCACGGCCAGACCCGGCCAGGTGTAGTAGGCCCAGCCCGTGATCATGAGCAGGGCCAGGACCATCAGCGAGCATAGGGGACGCCCCACCACCATGGACAGGGCGGTCCGGGCCGCCCAAAGCGGGCCCTCGTCGAAGTTGGACCGCACCGGCCAGCTGAGTAGGACGAAAAGCCCGTACAACAGGTTGAGCAGGAGGAGCAGGCCGGAGACCACCGGTGTCAGGGTGCCCATGTCATTGGTCATGGTCAGCCAGTACTCCCAGATCAGGAGTGCCCAGACCAGGAACTGGGGCCATCCGAAGCGGTTGGCCGCAGCCAGCTCTGAGCGCCAGGCCCGGTGGAAGGTCATCCAGGTCTGCTTGACCGTCCATGAGCGGTCTTTCAGGTCCAGCAGCCAGGTCCGGTACGTGGTGCAGGTGGCCGCCATGGAGGGGAAGAATCCGACTAGGACAAGTCCCAGCAGAGTATGGGCCAGAAAGGCCACATGGACCACGAATATCATCATGATGATTCGGCATAGGAACTCGTATCCCACTGCGAAGCGCTTCATCGCCACCCCTTTTCTGGATTCCATTGTTCCCGCCAGAGCAGACGAACGCAACCGTCGTTGATCAATATGGGCAAGGTCACCAGCGGGGATTCGCCCAGATGATCCGGCCGCCACCGATCTCCGATGTACAGGCAGGGCATGGCCGGATCATCCGACAGGGGCACGATGGCGTCGCACTGCGACTGGTAGGTCTGCGTCCCCAGAGGCGCCACAGGCTTCCACGGGCTCCATGGACCGCGCAGGTCCCGCGAAACTGACACCATGTTGTCGTTGCAATCCCAGCCGGTCAGCTGCGAACCGAACCAGTAGTACCAGCCGCCCCGGTGCAGGAGGATGGGGGACTCATAGCCGAAGCGGCCGTCCTGGCCACGCAGACAGACCAGATCCTCCACCAAAGACAGGTAGTCCCTTGAGAGCCGGTAGATGTGGGTTCCCTGATCCCGGTCCTCGGAAACCAGATACCCGCTGCCATCCTGGTCCTGGAAGGCGAAGATGTCGCGGCTGGCATTCATGCCAAACCGCATGGTTGAAAGGGGCCGGAAGGGTCCCTCGGGCCGCTCGCTGACAGCCGTGCCCACATGGGCGTAACGGTAATCCCCCTCGCCTTCCACATGCAGGTACATGACATAGATACCGTTGGCCGAACAACGCAGGACCCTAGGGCGCTCCACAATCCGCCCCGGAGAGGTCATCCCTCCCGGAGCCCCCACTGGCAGAGCGCAGCCCAGGTCGTGCCAGTGGACGAAGTCCTCAGTGGCATAGCAGCAGATTCCCCCGAACCGGCTGCCCCCGGTCTTGATCTCGCCATAGGCCAGCCAGCGGCTGCCATCCTTCAGCATGCCAAGAGCGTGCAACTGGGCCACAGACCCATCCGCCCGCCTGACCAGCTGCACACCCGGTATGAGGCTCATGGTCTCATCCCTTGACCGCGCCGATCATGACACCCTTGTTGAAGTATTTTTGCAGGAAGGGGTAGATGATCAACAGGGGCAGGGTGGATACGATGATGACGCCATACTTGATCTGGTCAGCCAGCTGTTGCTGCTGCAGGACGTTCTGGCCGCCGTTGCCGCTGCCCATCTGGTTGGTCTGGTTGGCCAGCAGAATGGACTGGAGGACGTTCTGCAGAGGCTCCTTGGCCTCCTGGCGGATGTAGATCAGACCGGTGAAGTAGTCGTTCCAGTGGCCCACGAAGTAGTAAAGGCCGATGACGGCGATGATGGCCGAGCTTAGGGGGATGACGATCTTCATGAAGTAGCCGAAGTAGCCCAGTCCGTCGATTCGCGCCGCATCATGCAGATCCTCGGGTATGGATGTCTCAAAGAATGAACGGGCGATGATCAGGTTCCAAACGCTCAAGGCACCAGGCAGGATGAAGACCCACATGCTGTTGAGCAGGCCTAGCTGCTTGTAGAGCAGGTAGTTGGGGATGAGCCCGCCGGCGAAGTACATGGTGAAGGTGAACAGGAAGAGCAACACTCTGCGGGGCTTGAACTCCAGGCGTGACAGGGCGAAGGCCGCAGGCATGGTGACCACCAGGTTCAGAGCTGTACCCAGGACGGCGTACAGGACCGTATTTCCATAGCCGGTCCAGATGCGGGCATCCTGGAAAACCCTCTGGTAGCCGGCCAGCGTGAAGCCCACGGGCCAGAGCGTGACCCGCCCCGAGGAGACCGCCCCCTGGTCGGACAGGGATGCGACCACGATGAACCAGAGCGGGTAGATGACCGCCAAAAGAATGACGGCCAGGAGCAGGGCGATGACGATATCGACGGCCATATCCCCCGGCTTCAGCTGCTGTCTGGTGTGCTTGTTCCATGGAATGGCCCCAGGGTCCGCCTTGGGTGCCGGTTGCGCGACGTTGCTGCTAGTCATGATGACGCTCCTTATCCTGCACAATCAGAAGATGCTGGTGTCGGTGACCCGCTTGGATATCCAGTTGGCCGCGACCAGGAAGATGAAGTTGATGACCGTGTTGAACAGGCCTATGGCCGTTCCGTAGCTGAATTGGAAGGATTGGATGCCGATCTTGAAGGTATAGGTGGATATGACCTCGGAACCCGGCAGATTCATGGCGTTCTGCATCAACCAGACCTTTTCGAAGCCCACGGACAGTACCGAGCCCATGTTCATGATCAGCAGGACCACGCAGGTGGGCATGATGGTGGGCAGGTCCACATACCTGATCAGCTGCAGCCGGCCTGCCCCGTCCATCTTGGCAGCCTCATAAAGGGACAGGTCCACCGAGCTCAGGGCCGCCAGATAGATGATGGCGTTCCATCCGCAGTGCTGCCAGACCTCGCTGATCCAGTAGATGGGCGCCACGGCACCGGGGCTGTCCAGGACGTTGTCCTTGCCCAGGAAGCGGCCGATCAGTCCGGTATTGGGCGTCAGGAAGATGTTGAGCATGGCCACGATGACCACGGTGGAGATGAAATGGGGCATGTAGGTGATGGTCTGCGCGAATCCCTTGATCCGCTGCGAGCCGATCTGGTTGATCAGCAGGGCCAGAATGATAGGGGTGATGAACCCCAGGACCAGCGTCCCAAGGCTGATCTTGAAGGTGTTGATCATGGTGGAGGCAAAGAGGGGCGACTGGAAGAACTGCCTGAAATATTGCAGTCCCACCCATCGGCCCCCGGTCAGCCCCTTGGCAGGGACAAAGTCCCTGAAGGCCAGCTGGATGCCATACATGGGCACGTATGCGAAGAGCACGGTGAAGCCCAGAGCCGGCAAGGCCATGAGCCAGAGCTGCCAATATCGTCGGAAATGCCAGGCCAGCCGCCTATGCAGAGGCCAGGTTTTCCGCACCTTGTCGTTATCCACCACCTGTGCGTCGCTACCGCGATCGATCGCTTCCTTGTCCACACGCACCTTCAACCTCCTTGCCAGAGGAGCCGGCGATCGGCCATCCTGCAGAGCCGACCGCCGGACCCCTATCCGCGCCGATTGGCTTACTTGACCTTGAAGGCCTTGTCGTAGGCCTTCTGCCAGATCGTGGTGTTCTTTTCGATCTGATATTTCTTCAGATTGCTCTGGAAGTCCTTCCAGGCGGCATCATCCTGGACGCCCCCCTTGGCCAGCCAGTTGGAGACCACAGGCACGGCGTAGTTGAACAGGGCGGTGTTGTTGTTGGCCACGGTGTTCTGATCAGCCTCGCTGATACGCACATAGATAGGCATCATGTCCCGCTCGTGGTCGTAGTGCTTATACTGCTCCTCATAGGCCTTGTCCACGGCAGCCACATGATCCATGCCCCGGTCGCCCTCAACGGTGACCGCATCAGGAACCCAGCCAGCCAGCCGGTCTTCCAGGGCCGGAATCTTGGCCGCGTCCTGGGCCTGGTGGAACTTGTCGGTGACCCGGTAGGCGTGCGGGCCGGTCTTCTCAAGGTACTTATCGGTCAAGGAACCGTAGAGCTGCTGGACGGAGTACTTTTCGGAATAAAGCAGGTTAATGACCTTCAGTGCGGCATCCTTGTTGGTCGCATTGGCGGACATGGCCATGTGGTAGTCCTCGAAGCGGTTGGCCTCGCGTGAGCCGTCCCAGACCACCTTGTCAGCGGAGACCCCGTCGGCCGCAGGCACTGGGATGCTCTCATACTGCTGGGCCATGGCCGACCCGTAGGATCCGAAGGCAGAGTCGTCCCAGCCGAAGACCATGCCTACCTTGGCGGTCTGCCCGTCAGATTGGTTTCGGGCGTTGTACTTGTCGTCCTTGGCTGTGACCCAGTCAGAGGGGGCCCATCCCTTCTCGACCATCTCACGGTAGAAGGCGATGACCTGACGGAACTGGTCGGTCTGCATCCAGTTGCCGACCTTGCCGTCGCGCAGATAGATCCCCTGCTGCGAGGGTCCGGAGTTGAAATGGGTGACGATGCCGGTCGAATTCATCATCAGGAAGGGGCTCCACCAGTCACCGATCTTGCCGGTGACCAGTTCCCGCGGGTTGAAGGCGATCTCGTCGGCCTTGCCGTTGCCGTTGGGATCGCGGGTTTTGAAGGCCTCCATGACTGTACGCATCTCGTCCCAGGTGGTAGGGGCCTTGAGCCCCAGTTTCTCCAGCCAGACGCGGTTGATCATCAGATGCTGCCCCGAGGCCAGGAACCCCTTGGTGCGGCTGGATGGCAGGACACGGACCTTGCCGTCTACAGTGACGAACTTGCGGGCTGTGGGCTGCTCCTTGAAGAAGCGCTTGACATTGGGGAGCTTGTCCAGGTCATCTCCCAAGGTCTCGAAGGCTGAAGGATTGCGGACGGCATCGTCCGGATTGAAAGCCCTGATGTTCAGATCGTCGATCTCGCCAGCAGCCAGCGAGGCATTCTTCTGCTGCCCCCAGGCGTCATCGCTGACTTCGTGCCACTGGATGGAGCAGTCGCAGTCGGCGGCCAGCTCCTTGGCCCAGGTCATGTCGGCCATCTTGGTTTCGTTGGAGTTTTTCACCACCAGTATCTTGACTATGGGCCGTCCCTTGTCATCGGTGGAGGAGCCCCCCCCCCCCCGCCACAGGCGGCGAGAGTGCCCGCCATGGCTAGTGCCGACAGCACGGCCAGGCCCTTCATTATGGTTGCCTTGGTTGTCATCATCAGTCTCCTTCTCCATTCCCGGCCCTTGAAAGGCCTGGCAAGCGGATCGGGTCTACAGGACCCCGGCTGCTTTGCCTACGCATACGTCTTTGCATACTTGCAGAGGGTGAAACCTGTCGTCATCCCATAGGAATCGTAACGATTTGATTATGCAATTCTCGCTGCCCCCTTGTCAAATCATCGCTGTTGTGGGCGCGTTCGGCAGGTGATGGACATAGAATTATTGCAACGATTCGATAGGCGGGTCGACCTATGGGACCAGACTTGACCCGTCGGTTCCTGGTCATTCGCAAGGAGGCGAAGCGGTGGTAACACTCAAGGATGTGGCGGATGCCGCAGGCGTATCCCCATCGACAGCCTCGGCGGCCCTGCGCGGCATGGACATCGTCAAACCCCTTACACGCCGCAAGGTCATCAGACAGGCCCAGCGACTCCACTACTCCACCAACGTATCCGCCCGTGCCCTGCGCTCGGGCAGGTCAGGCATATTCACCTTGATTGTGCCGGACTTGGAAAACGGCTACTACGCCAGGCTGGCCAACTCCCTATCCAATCGGCTCTTCGCCAGGAATCTGAAGCTGATCATCCAGGTCAGCCAGTACAACAAGACCAAGGAGCTCCGCCAAATCCAGGAGCTGCGCTCGTCCATGTGCGACGGACTCTTCGTCTGCTCCACCCACAACAGCGCCCGGGAGATCCAGCAGGTGGCCAACGGACTGCCTGTCCTGCTCTTTGATGACATGAGTGTGCAGAACCAAGCCTGCTACGACTCCATCGAGACTCCCAGCAGGGACGGAATGTCCGCCGCCATACACCATCTGCATGCCTGTGGGCGGCGGAGAATCGGCGTGGTGGGCGGCCATCAGGGAGCCCTGAGCGCCAGCCATGCCCTGAGCGTGACCCTGCGGCGGAACCGCTACCGGCAGGCCCTGGACACCATGCAGGACCTGGGCATGGATACTTCCCAGGCCCTGGTCGCCTGCGACTGGTCCACCCCGGCCGGACGGCGGACGGCCCATGCCCTGGTCCGCCAGGGCATGCCCTACGATGCCCTCTGCTGCATGAATGATGCCCTGGCCCTTGGCGTCATCCGAGGCCTGGCTGAATGCGGAGTGCGGGTGCCCGAGGATGTCGCGGTCACCGGCTTCGACGGGATTGAACCGGGAGCCTACTCCGTCCCCACCCTGACCACCGTGGCAGTGGATTTCACTGAGATGGCGCGGATGGCCGTCTCCATGATGCTGGACCATGTCGGTCAGCAGGAGGGCCATGAAGATTCGGGCCGAACCCCTCGCCGAGTGATTGTGGGCTACCGTCTGCTGGAGCGGGAATCCACCCTGGGAATCCATGCTGCAAGCACAGTTCAAAGGGACCCGGAAACTCAGTCGAAATCCATATAGTCAACGAAGGCCCGGACGTAGGATACGGTGTCGGCTATGTTGCTCAGTCCCAGGACGGCATGCTTGGGCAGACCGGGCACCTGTTTCCAGCGAGATGATCGGGAGAGATCCAGACCCATTGCATGGGACGGGTTCGATACCTGCCGGCCCTTGGAATCCACCAGTACGCCCTGGCTGGCCAACCGCCGAAGGTCGCCGCCCTTCAACCCTTGCGAGGGCTTAGCCACCAGCCCACGCTTGCACAGAGTCGGAAAGAGGCCCGCGGGGGCGATCACCATGTTGATCTGGCCTGCAGTGACCCGGGTCAGGGCCTTGGCCGAATCGTCGTAGCCCTGGCCATTCAGCGTCAAGGTCGCCTCTATATCGACCAGCCGACCATCCTTGATTCCCTGGTCGCGCATAAATCCCTGTTTGAGGCGATCGAATCCCTCCTCATGGGCGCTCATGTTGAAGCCCTGAACTGAAATAAGCGGGTCCGGTGGCCTGGTCAGTCTGGTGACGACCAAGCCGATCAGCAGGGCCAGTACCAGACCAGCGGCCAGAACACCAGGAAGGAAGTGCTGGGCGAAGTAGGGCCAGCGCTTGGCCGGCGGCAATTGCCTGAAGATGGTCCATTTGGACTGTCCGGCGTGGGGATCCGCCGATGCCAGAACCCCCAGGGCATCCTTTTGGTCGGAGCTAAGCCCATACCGATCGCCCTGACGCTCATCCATGCCTGACCTCCCCATCCGCTACGCTCACCAGCCCAGTCTAAATCCAGAATGAACAAGGGGCCGACGGAGGTGGTCATCCCCCATCGGCCCCTTGGGCACCAGGCACAGCGACCCACCCCTCAACGGGCCCTGTACCTAGTGCCGATGATGTCGGCCTTGTCGGTCACTTAATGCCTGTCATAGCGATGCCCTGCACGAAGCTCTTCTGAATGAAGAAGAAGATAATCAGCAGGGGCAGCGCCGAGATCAGGGCGCCCGCCATGACCACGCCATAGGGCGTGACCGAGGAGCCGTGTCCGGTCAGCATAGCCAGACCGGCGGTGATGGTCCTGGTCTCCGGGCGGCTTGTCATAATCAAGGGCCATAGCAAATCGTTCCAGTTGCCCATGAAGTTGAACATGGTCACCACCAGCACCGAGGACTTGGCGTTGGGCAGGATGATCTGCCAGAAGATGCGGAACTCGCCGGCACCGTCAATGCGGGCTGCGTTGTCCAGATCCTTGGGCAAGGAGATGAAGAACTGCCGCATCAGGAAGATGCCGCCCACATCAGCCAGCCTGGGGATGATGATGCCCCAGTAGGAGTTGACCAGGCCCATGCTTGCCAGCAGCTTGTAGACCGGGATCAGCAGGGCCATGCCGGGGATCATCATGGTGGCGATCAGGATTCCCAGCAGGAAGCCACGCCCCTTGAAGTCGATCCTGGAAAGCCCGTAGGCGGCCAGGGAGTCGAAGAAGACCGAGAAGACCGTCACTGCTCCGGCGAAAATTACTGTGTTCATCAGCTGCTTGCCGATGGGCATCCGCTGGAAGAGCGAGGTGTAGTTGTCCAGCGTGAATGAGGAGGGAATCACCTTGGGCGGCCAGGTCTGGGTCAGCTTGTTGGGCGTGAAGGAGGTAATCAACACAATCAGCAGCGGGAAGATGATGATTACCGTCATCAGGATCAGCAGGAAGTAGGTCAGGACCCTGGCCACCATGTGTCGCGCATGGGCCTTCTTGAGCAGCTTATCGTGCTCGATTGCGGTAGGAGTCGACTGGCTCATCCGATTTCCTCCTTCTCATGCTTGTTGTTCCAGACCAGCTGGATAACGCCGATGATCAGCGTCATGATCAGCAGGACATAGGACAGGGCCGATGCATAGCCCATCTTGCCGTTGCCGAAGGCTTCGGTATAGATACGGTAGACGATGGTCTCCGTGGCGCGGTCGGGACCTCCGGAGGTCAGAATGAAGACCTGATCGAAGACCTGGAAGGATCCGATCAGTCCGAAGATGACCACGTAGTTGAAGGTGGGCATCAGCCCGGGCAGGGTGATGTGCAGGAAACGCTGCCAGGCGTTGGCCCCATCCAGGGAGGCCGCCTCGTACAGGTCCGGGTTGATCCCCTGTAGACCGGCCAGGAAGATGACCATGAAATAGCCGAAGTTCTTCCAAACGGTGATGAAGATGATGGTGGCCAAGGCCGTGGACTTGGTCCCCAGCAGATCCATGTGCTGGATGCCGAAGAGCACCTTGCCCCAGTAGGGTATAAGACCCAGGGAGGGCGAGAGGATGAAGCTCCAGGCGATGGAGGCCACAGTCAGCGAAATGATGTAGGGCATGAACAGGCAGGTGCGGAAGAAGCCGACCCCCTTGATGTCCTTGCGGTTGAGCAACAGGGCGAAGGCCAGGGCGACGATGACCACCAGTGGTGCGTAGGCGACCGCATAGATGACCGTGTTGCGGAAGTCGGTCCAGAAGTCCGCGTTGGTGAAAAGCTCGGCGTAGTTGTGCAGACCGACAAAGATGCCCTTACGGTTGATGCGGTCTGTAGTCAGCGAGGTGAAGAAGGTCTTGATGGTCGGGTAAAAGACGAAGACCGACAGGACAATCAGGGCCGGTGCTATAAAGCTCAACCCGATTCGAATATTGCGCCTGGAAAGGGTTTTCTTGTTGTCCTTGATGACCGCGTCGGCGCCCTGCGCGGGTGGGATCCCAGTGGTAGTGGACATAGGTACTCCAAAGTGTCGCCCGGACGCCGGGCCCAGGCGACGGTCAGCCATGAGGGGACCGGCCGGCGGCGCTACTGGCCGCCAGACCGATTCCTCAGGGGCGGATGGTCAATCAGTCCTCAGCCTTGTACTCGTCCAGATACTTCTGGATCTTGTTGGAGGCTTTGGACAGCGAGGCGGAAATGTCATCGTCGGTGCGGGCGGTGTTCTGGGTCACCGAATCCAGGGTGGCCGAGATATCACCGAAGCCGCCCTTGAGGCCGGCAATGCCGATGTAGGAGTTGTCCGTATTCTCGGAGACCTTGGCGATCAGGGGGCGCTTGGAGAGCTCTTCGGTGGTCACGGTCTTGTTGTTCGGCGGATAGGCGGACCCCAGAGACCACATGACCTGATTGTCATGGTTGTTGTAGTACTTGAAGAAGGCATAGATACCCTTCTTCTTGGCCTCGTCCTTGACCTGCGAAGTGACCCACCAATACAGACCGGTTGAACCGGTGTTGGAGCCCTTCCTGCCATCGGGATAGACATAGGTGCCGTCTCCGTTGGGTACGGGGAACAGATCGTGCTTGATGCCCTTGTCGGTGGCTGCCTGATCCTCCCAGGGGCCGACGATGACCATGGCCGACTGGCCGGACTCGAAGGACTCGCGTGCAGCGGTGTCATCCATGCCGGTCTTGGAGTAACCACCCTTGTAGAACTCGCGCATCTTCTGCAGGAAGGCCTTGTTCTGCTCGGAGTTGATAGTGACCTTGCCCTTGGTGTCGTATAGACCAGTGCCGTTGCCCTTCATGAAGGCTGCCCATCCGGAGTCGGACAGGGCCATACCGTACTGGGAACCGTCACCCTTGGTCAGCTTCTTGGCCACATCCAGGAGCTGGTCCCATGTCTTGGGATAGTCCTGATCGGTCAGGCCGGCGGCCTTCCACATATCGGTGTTGTACCAGACAGTGGTGGGCGCGTAGCCCATGGGGACCGCGCACTGCTGCTTCTTGCCGTCAATGGTGAACTCGGTCTGCTTGGTCACGTTGGGCAGGTAGTTCTTGGTCTCGTTGGAGGGATCGTCATAGAAGTCCTGCACGCACTGGAAGGTGCCGTCGATGGACCAGCCCTGGCCATTGTCGGCTCCGGTGGTGACGAAGTCGGGGCCGTCGCCCGAGGTGACCTTGGTGACCATGGTCTCGCCGATGGTGCTCCAGGGCTGCAGCTGGGCGTCGATGTGGTACTTCTTCTGGGACTTGTTGAAGTTCTCGACGATCTTCTTCAGAGTCTTGCCATCGGCCTCGGAGAATCCGTGCCACATGACGATGTTGGTGACGCCGTCCTTGCCCTTGGCATCCTTGCCTCCACTGCCAGAACCGCAGGCCGAGAGCCCCACGGTGCTGAGCGTGGCGAGCGCGATCGCGGCTACCGCAGCCTTTCTGATTGCCTTCATTGTCTCTGTCCTTTCGACATCAAGCAACGGTTACAAAGGAACCGATGACGGCCGGAACAACCATGTCCTGCCCATCTGGTCCAATGGCTTGCATCGCTTGGTCACGCTCCCAGATACGTGAACGTAGCCCACGCCTTTGTAAACCGACATCTTTCTAACGTTGCAAATTATATACTACTCACTTCTCCAACGATGTACAAGCGTGTCGGGCATGGCCCGGCAATGCCGCTCAATGACTGCCGTCGGGAGGCAGGATCTGACGGCTTGTCGGGGTCCACCGATCGTCCGGCAGAGGCCGTCCGAAGTCCGGGCCGTGGTCGGTCCAAGTGACCAGTCCCACCCTGGCATGCCGGTTGGGATCGAAGAGGGGGTCCCCTTCGATATGCGTGTAGTTGCGGGCATGATAGACAATCAGATCCTGGCTGCCGTCCTCGCTGACCGTAAAGCAGTT
Source organism: Bifidobacterium sp. wkB338 (assembly GCF_003688325.1). Classification (NCBI taxonomy): domain Bacteria; kingdom Bacillati; phylum Actinomycetota; class Actinomycetes; order Bifidobacteriales; family Bifidobacteriaceae; genus Bifidobacterium; species Bifidobacterium sp. wkB338. The sequence goes on along the minus strand of NZ_NPOR01000013.1, from coordinate 81,106 downwards.
GTGGCCGGGGCCATACTGATGGTTCTCCTCTGCCGTTTTGAAGACAGGACGATCGCTCTTGGTCCAGGAGGCCGGGTCCAGCAGATCGGCATCCTCACGGGCGGTCAACATGCCCACTGCGTAAGGGACCCCGGTTCCCGAGGCCGAGTAGGTCAGGTAGATCATGCCCTGGTGAAGCAGGACGGCTGGCCCCTCGTTGACCTTGAAATCAATGCATTCCCAGTCGTATTCGGGCTTGGAGAGCATGACAGGATCAGTGGCCAGCGTCCAAGGGTTGGCCATGCGGGCGATGTAGAGATTGGAATTGCCCGCGATGGCCGGATCCTTCTGGGCCCAGATCAGGTACTGACTGCCCCCGATCACCGTTGTGGTGGCATCCAGGGAGAAGGAATCGATCGGGGTGTGGATCTGCCCCTTCTCGGTCCACTCGCCATCCATGGGGTCTTCGCTGGTATTCTCCAGCACATACATGCGGTGGGTGGGCAGATCGGCAGAACCGAAGTCCTCCTCGGCGGCCGCGAAGTAGATGTACCAGGCCCCGTTGATCTGGTGGAGTTCAGGCGCCCAGATGTACCTGCTCATGGGGCCGGACTCGTGCTTGCGCCAGATGGTGCACTCAGGTGCGGCCTGCAGGTCATTCAGCCTGGCGGCGGCACGCAGGATGATCCTGTCATAGGCCGGGTAGGATGCAGTGAAATAGTAGAGGTCCCTGTGCCTGATGACCCAAGGATCGGCCCGCTGGAGTACCAGGGGATTGTGGTATGCGCTCATCATGTGTTCCTATCACGAAGACGAAGATACTGGTCTGTACGACCAATATACAACGTTGAATATTATTGGTTCGCTCACCGTCCCCGGGAGACCAAGTCAACGGCGGAGGGCGGCTTCGGTAGCGGCTCGTTCGGGTTCAGCCTCGGGCTCGGCGAATGGCAGTGAACACCAGTGCGCCCAGACCCAAGACAAGAGCCGCAGACGCAGCTGCGACGGGAGCCGACAAGGCCGACCCAGTCGAGGGCAGGCGACCGGCCCTGCCTTCCTTGCCGGGCCGACCTGCTGATGCAGGAGTGGAGTCTGCGGCAGGAACAGTCACATGACCATCGCCACCATCGGCCTCCTCTTGAACCTTGGCATCGGCCAGGGCACGAGTACCCCAGATGGCTGCGGCACCTGCCGCCTTGGAGACATCGGCACCGGCATCGGTGAAGACATCGCCGCCCAGCCCTGAGAAGAAGACGACCGGATGGCCTTGTTCATCAAGCTGTCGGCCCAGCCTGGCCCGATAGACGCCGTGCAACAAAGTGCCCGGATCCGCCGAGTCCACCTTTATGGTCAGGTCGCCGCCGGTCGCCGTCCATGAGCCCTGCACCTGGCCGCCCAGCCGACCGCCAGCCAGCAGGCTCACTGACACCGACCGATAGATGGCCGGGCTGGACAAGCCAGAACCCGCATAGTAATGGACCGGGTCATGGACCACCACCTGGTAGTCGCCGACCACTTGGCTGGAGGCGACCCTACCTACCGAATCCCGGTATTCGAAGGGTGTCATGACCAACCAGCCGTCAGGGGTCTGCACCATCTGCTTGACCTGGACCTGGTGCTCTTCCAGGTTGCCGTCAGCGCGCACGAAGCGAGTGTGGTAGACGTTGAAGACGCGATCTTCGTCAATCAACAGTGCGTTGCCTCCCTGGGAGGTCAGCACCTGGTCCTGTCCGGGCTGGGCGAAGGAGGAGTCGATCCGCAGACCCCGATTGACATCCAGATCATTCATTGCACGCCCATAGACTGCCGGCTTGCCATTCTGATCCAGGTAGGGGCCGGTGATGGAACGGGAACGGAATTCACGCATCTGGTAGCCGCCGGTCTGCCCGAGTCCGCCGTAAGAAAGCATCAGATACCACCAGTCGCCCTGATGGACCAGGGCGGTGCCTTCGCCTGAGTTGCCGAATCCTCCGGCGAGTTTGTGCCCGTAGTAGGCGTCGGACTGGTTGGCCTGGGTGGGATAGGTGGTGGAGTAGTCGCGCAGGCCGGTCTTGGGGTCCAGGCGGATCATCCAGATGCCCCCGAACCAGGAGCCGAAGCTCATCCACAGGCCCCCCTGCCCGTCATCCTTGACACAGGCGTCAATCGCATTGATACCCGTATCCGTGAGGCTGGCATAGCGTGACAAATCGGCATTGGGGCCTAGCACCTTGGGCACGTCGGTGGCCGCCACGTTGGACTTCTGGAAGCCGGAGTAGACCACCGGGCCCACCAGGCTCCAGTCCCCCTCGATGTCGTCGGCGGTCAGCAGGACGATGACCGACTTCTGGAAGGGGAACCCTCCCCCGTTCAGGCTCAGGTACATGCACCACTTCTTCATGGTGGCGTTGTAGTAGACCTCGGGCGCCCACATGTTGCCGGTCACGTCCGGATTGGAGGACTGCTTGGGCCATGCCTTCCAGATGGGATCCAGGATGCGCTGGTAATCCCGGCTCAGATTGTTGGTGAAGGGCTCCCAATGCTTGAGGTCGGTGCTGCGGGCCCAGGCCCGGTGGGAGCCAAAGATGTAGTAGCGCCCTCCGGCCTTGACCACGGAAGGATCATGCACAGAGACGCGCGAGTAGGCGTCCTGACCGTCTTTGGAAGTACCCCTGACAATAAGCCGATAGTCCTGCTTGATGGCTTTGGCGTTCAGGGACGACTTCGAGGTCTTGGTCGCTTGCAGCCGGGCCGTCAACGTAACAGGTACATCCCGCTTGCCGGGGACCACATGGGCCCTGCCGGTGGCCGCGTTGACACTTACTGTTCCGGGAGCCGAAGAGGTCCAGCTCACTGAGGCGACAGTGGTCGAGACCGGCAGGTCGAAATCACCGTCCACAGCGGCTGGGACCACCAGTGATGTGGCCTGCTGGTCGATCAGATCCCCGAGGTCCTCCGAGGGCAGGGTGGCGACGATCTGATCGGCATTCAGGGCCTGCGGATAGACGGCGAATGACTGCACCGCGCCATGGAAGAGTGCGTCGCCTATGCCAGGATATCGTGACTGGCCGATTACGTTGTGATGGTGGTCGCCAAAGGCGGCGGGGTCGACCGTGGCCTTGCCCTCAGCCACCTGCAGACCGTTGATATAGAGGCGGACCATGTTGTCCTTGCCGTCGATGGTGGCCGTCAGCGTGCAGAAACGGTCGTCGGGCAGGTTTTTGGCTGCCGGCAGATAGGTCTCGCCCTGGCCGTTGGCCTTGGAAGTGATGGAGGTGTACAGGGAGGTGTGGGTGGAGGCTGTCCAGGAGCCGACGGCCTGCTGGCCGGTCCCCCCTAGCGACCAGAGGTAGGTCCAGGGACCTGAGGCGTTGAACCGATCGTTGCGCACGCGGATGGACACCGTGGCGCTGGCGTGTCCGCTCAGTATGTCATCGGGAAGCCTGACATAGGCGGATCCATCGAACAAGAGCGCATCGTCGGTCTTGACCGCCCCGGCCGGCCGGCCATCGGCGTCCATGATGCGGGCCGGGCCAAAGGATGAGCCTGAGACTGTATTTTTTGCCTCCTTGGCTCCTGGAGCAAGGGCTGAAAAATCATAGCCGAGCAGGGGCTGCGGCTGACTGGCTGACATCCCGGTTGAGGCGCTGCCGCCCGCTTGGGTCTGATCCGCCCAGGCTGGAGAAGCGACTGTGCCGCCCGCCAGTATCATGCCCACGAGGGCCGCCGCTGCAACTCCTCCCCGGCTCCGTCGTCCTGCGTCTGATGACGATTGATGACGCATGTTCACACCTTTCCATATCGGCATCGAAGCGACCGCGCTCCGACCGGCAGGCCTCCATGGTCCGCCGATGCCGCCTCAAATCATTCGGGAACGTCTTCAGTATATTACAACGTTAGAAATCAAGGAACCCGGGACACCCGAAAAAGAAAAGAAGATCAACAATCAGACGGCGATTTCGTTTCCGGGCAGGGCACGGGTTGAATTGCGAACTACCAGCGAGGAGGACACCTTGCGGAAGACGTGCTGACTTTCTTTGGTGTTCAGCGGCTGCACCCCGTTGATCCTGTCCTTGAGAACACGGACCGAGAGCCTGGCCACGGCCTTGAGCCCAGGCGAGATGCTGGTCAACGAAGGCGACAGATACTGGGAATCGTCTGAATTGTCGAAGCCGATGACCGAGATGTCGTCCGGCACCGACATGCCGTGCATTTGTATGGAATGCAAAACTCCTGCCGCCAGCATGTCGTTCAAGGCTACCACCCCGTCGGGGACGATGCCCTGGTCCAACAGAGAGTTCATAGCGTTGACCCCGTCGATACGGTGCCACATGCGCGATGGGGCCACCAGCCGGGGGTCATAGTCCAGGCCGGCCTCCTCCAGACCCTGTCTGTACCCCTCCAAGCGAAGAGCAGCCGAACCCAGCTTCTCGCCGGGGTGGGTGCCGATGACCGCCACCCGACGGCAGCCGGTGTTGATCAGATAGGCGGTGGCGTGCTTGGCACCCTCAACGTTCTCCGTCGCCACATGATCAAATTGATCGCTGAAGATGCGCTCGCCCACAACCACCAGGGGATAGTCCACCCGCAACTGGTCCAGGTCGTCCATGCCCAGCTCCAGCGGGCTGTAGATGAGGCCGTCGATCATGGATCGCTGGGAGCCGTGCAGGGCCTCAATCTCACCCTCGCGCGAGTAGAGGGTGGGCTCTACCAGCACCCTCATACCAAGTTTCTTGGCCTCTTCGATAACCAGGGAGGAGAGCTGTGCGAAGTAGGGCATGGTCAAATCAGGTATGGCCAGGGAGATCATCCCCGTGTAGCCCAGCCGCAGATTTCTGGCCGGTACGTTGACCCGGTAGCCCAGCTCCTCTATGGCCTTGTTGACCTTGCCTCTGGTGGCCTCGGAGACAAATTCGTAGTCATTGACTACATTGGAGACCGTCTTGACCGACACTCCTGCAGCCTGGGCCACGTCCTTCATAGTCGGGGTGGAACCACGTCCTGTGCCGGGGGAAGCGGCTAAACTCATAAGACCCTGACCTCCAAGGTTACCGTGGCGCGGGTGGGGTCGAGCTCCTCATCCGTTTGCATATCCAATACGGGCATCCCCTTAGCAGACCAATGTACCCGCCGTACCTGACTGTCGCGGCCAAGGTAGCGGTCCTGGTCATGCTCGGCATTGTGGAAGACGTAGATCATGGTGCCGTCCTCGTCCTGGGACCACATGCCGTGGCCGGTGCCCAGCTGCCAATGGCCATTGTACTTCCCGGACTTCTGCAATGGGTAGTCCAGCTTCTTCCACACGCCGGGATCACATAGATCGGCGCCGACTCCGGCCGGCGCGGTCACCAGCCCGGTGGTGTAGTCGATGCCCACCAGGGAGCCGGAATAGATCAGGAAGATCCGGCCATCGTGGACCACGGCGTTGGGCCCCTCGGCAATCATGTTGTCCCAGGCGAACTCGGGCACAATGATCTGGCGCGGCGTGCTGGTCAGACGGTCAGGGCGGGCCGGGTCGAAGGCGGCGATCCAGACCGAGCCCAGCTGCTGCCAGGCGTAATACCAGCGGCCGGTATCGTGCAGGACCGTCATGTCCAGGCTGATGCGCTGGATGGGGTTGAGAGGGGTGCCTTCAGCACGCAGAATGGGTCGGGGCTTGTCCCAGTTCTCAGGCTGGCGAGGGTCCAGATCCCGGCCCTGGTCGTCACGGCGCAGCTGCATGATATGGCAGCAGCCCGTCCACATGTCCGGCTTTCCGGCTCGATCGTTGGCGGTCCCATCCGGATTGGTCTGCGGGCCATCAAAGCAGGGCATGAAGAGGATGGAGAGCCTGCCACCGATCAGGTGGATCTCCGGGGCCCAGAAGCAGCCCGTCATGACCCGTCCCTCGCTGTTGCGATCACCCCTGCGCAGCAGATCCACTTCCTTTTCATGACCGCCGGCCTGATCGCTCAGGCCCTCGATGGTGTCGGCCACCCGCAGGGGCATGTGCGTATGCCCGTTCAAGGGGTCGACGCAGTTGCCATCCGCATCCTCTGTGGCGATGAACATGAACAGGCGCTGGCCCCTCCAGGACCAGCGGAAAATAGAGGGATCGGCCCGCTGCCGGGCGAAGGGGACCGGGTAAGCCGTCTGCCGGACCCGTCCGCCGATCAGCCTGGTCTCTCCAGAATTCAGACGACCCTGGGCCAGATCATTGGCCAGGCGATCTAATTGACTCTGGTCCCAATCCACCCCGCGCAAGGCGGTGGATCCGTCGCTGTAGAGAAGCCGTGCCCGGGCCTGCCGGACCGACTCCAGGCCGTCACCCCGCGACACCTGAACCGGATCCACCTTCACGCCGGTGTTGTAGATGCGGCCGAAGCGTTCCAGCAGGCCACGCTCGCAATCGGGGCTGACCAGCACCACATTGCCGGCCAGGATGCCCTTCATGCCGCAGTCCTCCTCCAAGGCGCGCCGCCGATCCAGGGGCAGGGGGTCGCCCTGGGCCAGAGAATCGCCATCCTCCAGGACCTTCATGTCGGCCACCATGCCCATCCGCCTTGGGTCGTCCACCGTGGCCGTGCACAGCCGCCCGAGGTCGTCGTCCCAGTAAAGCCGGCAGCCCTGGCCATCGTCCAGAAGCCGCGCCCTGGGCCGGTGGACACCATGAGCACCCAGGATATGGACCTGCGGCAGCCGTCGATAGGTCAGCAGATCCGGTGAAAGAGCCATCAGGAAGGAGTCAGCCTGGGAGCCGTCCGACTGGCCGCCCCGGGCGACTCTAGTGGCCAAAATTACGAAGGTACCGTCTCTCAGGGGCAGCAGGAAGGGGTCAATCAGACTCTTAAGGATTAGATCCTGCCCTGGGACCACCGCAAGTTCCTGGGCCGCCTGAGATGACTGGTGAGCGTCCAGTCCAGGATTGCGCTCGCCCTCTTGTGGCGCCTCCTCGCCTGGTAGGGCAGCCCCGGCCGTGCAGGCCCCGCGGGCACTATCCGGTACTGCCTTGGTGGGCACAGCCGCAGCGAAGAAGATGCCGTAGTCGCCGTTCAGGGGCTCCCAATGGCCAGTCGCCCGCGAACGCAGGGCCAGGTGCATGCTCAGGGCGACATCCTCGTTGTTGGCCTCCTGCCGATCAGTGGGATGCCGGGTGTAGCACATGAGTGCAACCCCATCCCCAGATTCTCGTCTACCGTCCAGAGCATCCTCACCCATGACGATTCCTTCCGCTCGGCTTGCCGGCTTCAACGCCGACGACTATCGTTTCTAACGATAGAAATTATACATGGAGATCAGTCCCCGACGCCCGATGCCTGCATGGATGAGGCCGGGCTGTTCGCTCATCCGAACCGAGCCGCAAGGCCGGTCATGCGCCGCGGGTCGTCATCGATGTCGATCGGGCTGTCTTCACGGAAAGCGAGGAACCATGAGAAGACCCAAACGCACCGGACGGGCCATGAAGGCCCTGACTGCCCTGACGGCGGGTCTGGCGGTGCTGCTGACAGGGGCACTGGGCGCCTGCTCGAACCAGCAGCCGTCAGCCAGCGGCACAAAAACCGCCACCAGCCAGGAACCCAAGCGTGTCTCGGTCCACGACCCCTCCGTGGTTCGCTCCGGCAAGAGCTACTACGTCTTCGGCTCGCACCGGGCCTATGCCCGCAGCACGGATCTGGTCAACTGGACCCCCTTCACCAACAACCTGAGCCACGATTACAAGAAGATCTTTGCCAAGATTTGGAAGGACTGGCCCAAGCAGTCCTCCAATCCGGACGTGACCGGCAACATGTGGGCGCCTGACGTCTACTACAACGCCACAATGAAGAAGTGGTGCATGTACCTGAGCCTGAACGGGGCCGAACATCGTTCGGTCATCGTCCTGCTGACTGCCGACCGGGTGGACGGCGACTGGACTTATGTGGGACCGGTGGTCTACTCCGGCTTCACCCGGGCCAATTACATGAGCACCGATGTTCCCAAGGTACTGGGCTCGGACCCGAAGCTGGACCGCTATCAGTCCTACACGGATACGGGTATCAATGCGATTGACGCCTGTGTCAAGGATGACGGGCAGGGGGGCCTGTGGATGAGCTTCGGCTCCTGGTTCGGCGGCATCTGGATGATCCGCCTGGACCCCAAGACCGGCCTGCGCGACTACTCCACCACCTATCCCACCCAGGCCAACCAGTCCGACGCCTACTACGGGCACAAACTCGCCGGAGGCTTCGGCAACTCAGGCGAAGGATCGGCACTGCTGCACACCAACGGCCACTGGTACCTCTTCCTCTCCTACGGCAAGCTGGTGCAGACCGGAGGCTACCAAATGCGGATGTTCCGCTCGGACTCCATCACCGGCCCCTACCTGGACCAGCAGGGCAACCCGGCCATTGCCACCAGCGGCGAGGCCGACAACTGGACCAGCAAGACAGGCATCCGCCTGATGGGCTCCTACCAGTGGAGCGGGGACGAGAAGGGCGACATCGAGGTCTCGCAGGGCGGGAACACGGCTCTGCACGACAAGGACGGACGGGACTACGTGGTCTACCACACCAGATTCTCCGACCGCAAGGAGGAGCATCAGATCCGGGTCAGGCAGTTGATGCCCACAGCAGACGGGTGGCTGGTAGCCGCCCCCTATGAGTATCTGGGCACCAAGGCCGGAGGCCCGTACAGCGCCAAGGACGAGGCCGGCACCTATGAGCTGGTGGAGCATGATCCGACCATCTTCTTCAAGGGACCGCGCAAGGTGACTGACACTCACAGCACCCGATACCGGGGCGTGGTCAAGGCCGTGGACATTCGCCTGGAGCCCGGCGGCCAGGTGACCGGAGCGCGCCAGGGCCACTGGCAGGTCGACGACCAGGGACGGCTGTCCATGGACCTCAAGGAGGAAGACGGGACCGTAACCTACCAGGGAGTCTTCGCTCGACTGCCCAGGGACAAGGATCACCGCATGGTCATGACCTTCAGCGCCCTGGGCAACAACCTCTGCATCTGGGGCTCCAAGCGCTGATCAGCCTCAGTGGGGATCCAGAGCCACCCAGACCACACCGTGTGCAGGCACAAGAGTCACCAGCTCACGGTCGACACCCTGTCCTTCCAGGCTGATCTGGGCGGGCTCCGAGGTCCGGCCCCGCCACAGGTCGACCGGGGTCCAGGCCCCGTCCGCCCTATCCAGGCCCACCAGTGAGGACAGGGCCGTCCTGACCTGCCGCGGGCGATCCCCGGTCCAGAAGACAGCCGCATAGACCCCGCTGGCATGGGCCGAGGGGGTTCCGTCGGCCCAGTCGCTGGCCAGGGCCCTCCAGACGATTTCCTCGCCTGAGATCTCCTTGCCTTGGTCATCCCCGCCCTCGACCGGCTCCCGGATGATCTCGCCATTGTCGGCCGATCCGGCGGTGACCTCCTCCAGGGCCGGGTTATCCAGAAGCGACAAGGTGGCCTCATCGCTGCTGGGAAGGTCGCCGCCCACCATCAGCGGCGAGCGCCCCATGGCCCAAAGACTCAACATGGTGCGCTGCTCGTCGGCTGTCAGGAGGCTTGACCGGTCCCCGCCCCGCTCGGCCCGCAGCCCGATATGCCCAAGGGGCAGCATGTCCGCATCGGCCCAGTGGCCCGTGCTCTGCAAAGGTGCCCAACGGGCCAGACGGGCGAACTGGGCGTATAGGTCCTGCCAACGATCCCAGAGGTCGTCCGAAATCCGCCAGAGCTGGGCGTGATCCCGCAGGAAGCCGAGATGGGTGGTGGGCACCCGGGTGCCCGGGGACAGGGAGAGGGTCATGGGATGGCCATGGGCCTGCTCGGCCTTGCGGATGGCCCGGGCGTAGGCGTCAATCTCACGATCCATGAAGGGGACCTGCATATCGTCCACCTTCAGGTAATCCACCCCCCAACGGGCGAACTGGTCAACCTGGGCGTCATACCAGGCCTGGGCTCCCGGATGGGACTGGTCCAGACCGTAATTGTCGGGATTCCACACACAGACATGGGCGGTATCAGCCACCTGGGCGGCGGTGTAGGAGGTGCCGAGGACGGGCAGGTTCCGCTCAACCGCCAGCCGAGGGATGCCCCGCATGACGTGGATGCCGAAGCGCAATCCCAGATCGTGGATCCGAGCGGCCAGCGGAGCGAACCCCTGGCCGTCGGCCGCCGACGGAAACCGGACCGGGTCGGGCAGCTGCCGACCATAGTCATCCAGGACCAGTGGCGCCTTGGCGTTGTAGCCATGGGCCCTGGCGGTCGGGTCGTACCAGGCGATGTCTATGACGACCGTGTCCCAGCCCACTGGGAGCAGCCTGTCGCGCATAATCTGCGCGTTGTCCAGAACCTCCTGCTCGGTGACGGTGGTCCCGTAGCTGTCCCAGCTGTTCCACCCCATAGGCGGTCTCCAGGCCTTGTCCATGTCTTGCTCCTTTCTCGGTCCTTTTGTTTCAGTTCTGTTGCGCCAAAGGGCGCAGACGTTCGTATTCCTGCCGGGTCAGGGACAGGACCCCGCCGTGCTTGGTATGGGGGCGCAGGTGGAAGTCCTGCTCCCGGGCGTAGTCGAATCCCGCATCCGGATCATCACTGACCATGGGCCTGTAGCCCACCGAAGGGATCACATCCACCAACAGATACCAACGGTTCCGGGCGTGGTCGGCGTAGAGGGCCGGACCCTCCACGCCCGAGGGGTTGCCATCAGCGCACCAGCCGGCGCCAATGCGCTCCTGGATGGTGGTCCACCGGGCCTGTGGCAGCCACCATCGAGGATCGTCGGTGCTGTCCAGCCAGATGCCCCGACCAAAGCCGTTGTCCTTGGTGGCCCGGTAGGTGCGCAGGCCGCCGCCAGGCAGGGGACGCTGGACCATGGTGGTGTCGATGGCATTGCGACCGGTATCGATAAGGACTCCCCCGTAACGGAAGTGCTCCTGGGTAAAGTCGGTGGTTGACCCCCAGAGCACCCGGTCATATACCGACGGGTCGGCATGGTCGGAATCATCCTGGTCAAAGAGCTTGGATGACCAGTAGAGGACGAAGGCACCCTGCTCCGGCCCCTCGTAGTCGGGCACCCATAGGCACTCCGGAGCCCAGGCCATGCCCAAGGGGACCCTGCTGCCGTCCTGCTGCAAGGACACATCCAGCGGCCGGGGGCCAGACCAATGAATTAGGTCGTCAGTGGACCAGATCATCAGCTTGGTGCTGCCGTGGTGGGACCAGTGCTCCCAGCCGCTGCCCTGTGACTGATCGCCGCCGAACACCCGCAGGTCGGTGGCCATGGCATAGACCCGGCCATTGCGCGGGTCACGCACCATGTAGGGGTCCCGCAGGCCGGTGGTGCCCAGGTGCGAGGTCAGCAGCGGCCTGCCCCCGTACAGCGGATCCCAGCTCAGAGGGTCGTCGCCCCGGGACAGGTCAAAGTAGAGGCGCTCGGCATACCCCTGGGGGTCTTCAATGAAGTGCACCATCAGATACCCGTAGGGGTCGGCTCCTTCGGCGTCCTTGTGAACCGTATTGCTCAACATCTGCTCCTTTGCCCTGGCTGCCGAACCTGTCGGCTTTTGACTTGTCGTTGCTCATTTTACAACGATGTAATCCTGCTAATCGGGAACCATTGCAACGCATAGGCCGGCCTGCTATTGCGCAGAGACGACCGAATCCTGCCGAACCTGGTTGCCCTGTCTAGCATCATCGTCCGGCTGTGTCGATTGCGCCTGGTCGCCGTTGGCCGTGCGGATCATGGCGTACTGGGACTCGTGCAGCCGGTAGTAGGCACCTCTCTTGGCCAGAAGCTCCTGGTGGGTGCCATGCTCCACGATCTGCCCGTGATCGATGTAGAAGATCTGGTCCGCATTTTCGATGGTGGACAGCCGGTGGGCGATGACGAAGGAGGTCCGCCCCTTGAGCAGGTGGGCCAGTCCGGCCTGGAGGGCCTCCTCAGTGCGGGTATCGATGCTGCTGGTCGCCTCGTCCAGGATCAGGATGCGGGGGTCGGCCAGCAGAACCCTGGCAAAGGCGATCAGCTGCCGCTGACCTGCGGAGAGGGTGGATCCGCGCTCCTCGACCTTGGTATCGTAGCCGTCGGGCAGCTCCATGATGAACTCGTGGGCATGGACGGCCTTGGCGGCCTCCTCGATCTGCTGGTCAGTGGCATCCAGACGGCCGTAGCGGATGTTCTCGCGCACATTGCCGGTGAAGATGAAGGTGTCCTGAAGCATGACCCCCATCTGTCGGCGCAGGGAGGCCAGGGTCACATCGCGCACGTCATGCCCGTCCACGCAGACGCTCCCCTCGGTCACGTCGTAGAAGCGCGAGAGAAGGTTGACGATGGTGGTCTTGCCGGCACCCGTGGGTCCAACCAGGGCGACCGTGCTGCCTGCCGGCACATGGAAGTCCACCAGGTTGAGAATGTTGCGGCCTCCGGGCTCGTATTTGAATACCACGTCGTTGAAGTCCACCCTGCCCTTGACCGGCGGCAGCTCTATGGCCCCCGGGCGGTCCTCGATCTCCGGGTGGACGTCCAGGGTCTCGAAGATGCGCTCCAGGTAGGCCGAGCAGGTGATCAGCTGGTTGTAGAAGTTGCCGATGTTGATGATGGGGTTCCAGAAGTTGTTGGCATAGCCGACGAAGGCGATCAGCATACCCGTGGTCACCTGCACGCCGCCCAGGCCGGTGATCCCCAGATAGTAGATCAGTGCGATGGTGATGGTGGAGATGTTCTGCACTCCTGGCCACATCAGGTACTGGATGTGCACGGCCCGCATCCAGGAGCTGCGAACCTGCCCCTGCTGCTCCTGGAAAGTGTGGAACTGCTCGCGCTCCCTGACGAAGGTCTGCGTAGTCTTGACACCTGCGATGGACTCATGGATGTAGGCGTTCAGATTGCTCTGCTTGTTGGACAGACGCTGGTAGGCCCGCCGCTGGAAGCGCTGGAGAACCAGCACATAGAGCACCAACAGGGGCATGAGGACCAGGGACCAGAGGGTCAGCCTCCAGTCGATGACGAACATGACCACCAGGGTCAGCAGGAAGGTGAAGATGTCTGCGATCACGTTGATCAGACCCGAGCTCAGGGTGTCCGAGAGGGTGTTGACGTAGTTGACCACCCTGATCAGGATCTTGCCGTGGGGCCTGGAATCGAAGTAGGAGAAGGGCAGGGTCTGTATGTGGGTGAAGAGGTCCCGGCGCATGTCCTTGAGCATGAGCTGGCCCACCTGGGTGATGGCCACGGTCCGGTAGCGCAGAAGAAGCTCGTAGACCACGATGGCCAGCAGGAAGACCGCGCCCAGGGCGAAGAGCCGGACCGGGTCCTTGGAGGGGATGACCGTGTCGATCATGGTCTTGGTCATGTAGGGGATGGCTACTGCGATGGCGCTCATGGACAGGACCGCCGCCAGGATGATCACCCCCTGGCGCAGGTAGGGCTTCAGATAGGCCCCTATACGCTTGATGTCCCCAAAGTCAATCTGCTCCTCCAGGTCCTCGTCCTCGCGGAAGGTGTTCCTGCGCGCGGTGCCCGCCGAACGTTGCTCTTTCTGCTTCATCGTCTCACCTTGCCATGCCTGCTGATGTGTCAGAATCCCACCGACTGCCCGGATTGCAGCCCCAACTGCTTGCGGTATATCCGGTAATAGCGGCCGTGGGCGTGGACCAGATCCTCATGGGACCCGCGTTCTACGATCCTGCCGTGGTCCAGGACCAGGATCAGGTCGGAATCCTTGATGGAGGAGATCCTGTGGGCGATGGTAACCATGGTCCTGGTGCCCTCCATCTCCTGCAGATGCCGCTGGATGGTGGCCTCGGTCTCCATGTCGACGGCCGATGTGGTGTCGTCCATGATCAGGATGGCCGGGTCATCAGCCAGGGCCCGGGCCAGGCTGAGCCGCTGCTTCTGGCCGCCTGACAGGCCCACGCCGCGCTCGCCCACCACGGTGTCGTAGCCCTCGGGCATCCGGTTGATGAAGGAGTCAGCGCCGGCCATGGAGGCCATGGTCCTGACGTACTGCTCGTCGTCGCGGTGGGCTCCGAAGGCGATGTTGTCGCCGATGGTGTCCGAGAAGAGGAAGGTGTCCTGTGCCACGATGTTGACCTGCCGCCGCAGCAGATCCAGGGGCCACTGCCTGGCGTCGATCCCGTCGATGAGCACATGGCCCACGGTGGGGTCGTAGAAGCGGGCCACCAGGCTGACCAGGGTGGACTTGCCCGAGCCGGTCTCCCCCAGTATGCCCAGCCGGGTGCCGGCCGCCACGTGGAAGTCGATGTCCTTGAGAATGGGGGTCTCCGGATCGTCAGGGAAGGCGAAACTGACGTGGTCGAAGCGGATGTCCCCACGGATTCTGACCGGGTCCTCGGTCTGCTCGCCGTTGACCTTGGCGCGAACCGTGGCTGCCTGGACCACGCTGGCCTGGGCGTTCTTGCGCTCGACAATCCTGGGCTCGGCCGTCAGCAGCCGACGGATCTTGACGCAGGAGGCGTTGAATCGCTCCACATCGTTGATCAGCCAGCCGGACTGGCGCACAGGGCCGTCAATCATCCACAGAAAACTGTTGAAGGAGACCAGGGCGCCCAGGGTCATCTGCTGGCGGATGACCAGCCAGCCGCCCAGGATCAGGGTGATCAGCTGGAGCATGTAGGAGCAGCCGTCCAGCCATGGCATATAGGTGCGGCTGTTGCGGGCGGAGTCCATGTTGCGTTCCATGTAGTCATCGTTGTGCCGATCGAACTTCTCGGTCTCATAGGGCTCGCGGACGAAGGCCTTGACCACCCGGTTGCCTTCGATGTTCTCCTCGACCATGGAATTGAGGGATGCCAGCGAGTTGCGGATGGCGTAGAAGAGCGGGTGGGCGTGCTTCGAGAGCTGCCAGGTGAAGTAGAAGAGGAATGGCGTCACCGCCAGCAGGGCTAGGGCCAGCCGCCATTCGATGGTGAACATGACGGCCAGCGACCCAACGAAGAGACAGACAGCCTCCAGGATGTTGTAGGAGACCCAAGAGACGAAGTGGCGGATGGCATCGGTGTCCGAGGTCATCCGGCTCATGATGTCGCCGTTGCGGGTGTGGTTGAAGTAGGTGAAGTCCATGTCGTGGAGCTTCTCATACTCGTCGCTGACCAGCCGATAGATGGTGTTCTGGCCGAATCGCTCCATGAACATCTGGTAGCCATAGCGGCAGATGCTGCGCCCAAGGGTGACGGCTATCATGGCGAAACAAAGCTTGGGCAGCCGGTCCTCATGTCCCTGGCCAATGACCTGGTCCACGATCATGCCCGCCAAAATGGGCATAAGCATGACCAGGACCTTATCCGCCGCAAAAAGCAGGAAGGCGGCGGCGATTCTACCGGCGTCCGGCCTGCAGTAGGGGAGGATCCATCGAAGGTTGCTGCTGTGCTGATTCTTCGCAGAATCGACGTACATTGGAGGACACCCTCACGTTCCCTGTTGAACTTCTCTGATCTGGTCTTCTCATTGCCGTGACCGTCCGGGAGAGTGACTGACCGATGGTGACGCCCGGCTATGTTCCTCGCCTATGCAACGCCGCGCGTGTCCGCCCTGGATTCGTCAAGCGTTGCCTATTTTATTGGAGCCTGAACCAGATGCAACCCCGATAATCCGGGCGTGTCTGCATCAGCAAGAATCACCTGACCAGCAGAACAAAGGCATCCAGCCGCCTCGAGGATCGCGGATTCCCTTGTGACTTCACGCTGGCATAATGACGGTATGACCGTAAGAATCGAAGACGTGGCCCGCTTGTCCGGCGTCTCAACGGCCACGGTCTCACGGGCCCTACGGGGGCTGCCCGGGGTGGGCGGGCGAACCCGTGAACTAGTCCTCCAGGCCGCCAAGGCCCTGGGATACACCCCCTCCCCCACCGCCTCCTCTCTGGCCAGCGGGCGGACCCATTCCATCGGATTGATCCAGCCGGACATGTCGCGGTGGTTCTTCAGCACCATCCTCGAATGCGCGGAACAGACCTTCCGCAAGGCAGGCTATGACGCCCTTGTCTACTCCCTGCCCGACTACCTTGGCCCCAAACGTCAACGGTTCAAGGCACGGGATCTGGTGGGAAAGGTGGACGCGGTCCTGGTCCTCTCACTCTTCTTCGACAAGCAGGAGGAGGCCGAACTTCGATCCCTGGGTGTGCCGGCCGTCTTCGTTTCCGTTCGCCAGAAGGGCTACAGTCATGTAGGAATCGACGACGGGCAGGCTGCGGCACAGGCCTGCCGTCACTTGATTACGTTGGGGCACAAGACCATAGGCCACCTGTCAGGTCAGACCAATGACCTCTGCCCATTCGCTCCCTCCCAGCGCAGACGGGATGGCTGGAAGCAGACCCTGACGCGCTTCAACCTCGAGTGCTCCGACAGCTTGGACGAAGCAGTGACCATCATGACGGCATCCAATGGCTACCTGGCCACCAAACGCCTCCTGGACCGGCGCCCCGATATCACTGCCATCATGGCGTCCTCGGACGAAATGGCCATGGGGGCCATCCAAGCCATCCGCGAGCGCGGCCTGGCAGTGGGTCGAGACGTCTCGGTCATCGGCATCGACGGGCACGACCTGGGCCGACCATTCGGACTGACTACAGTGGCCCAACCGGTACGCAAGCAGGGGGTGACAGCGGCCGAGGTCGCGCTGAAGGCCATCGAGGGCGACCTGGCACTGAAGACGATCATCTTCCCCACCACACTGATAGAGCGGGCCACCGTCGGCCCCCCGCCCGCCGGTATGATCCGCTGACCGGTGAACCTCCTTAGATAGCTGTATTCAGAGGCCCTCGTTCACACCTGACGGGGATGACCATTGACGTTGAGGACCATAGCCGGTCCTGACATGCGCTGCAACCCCACACCTTCCGGCGTCACCGTCACCCTGATCGACGTCCCCCTGATCAGAAGGGTGTATTCCAAAGAGGTCCACCCGTCCGGCAGACGGGGATCGATCCCTATGGCCGTTCCCCCCGTATCCCTCATTCCACCGAAGCCGCAGACCAAGGTCGACCAGACACCACCGGCGGCCGCCAGGTGGATGCCATCCTCGGTATTGTCATGAAGGTTGAACACATCGGCGAAGAGGGACCGCCTGAAGTAGTCCATGGCCAGCTCCTTACGCCCCACCTCGGCAGCGAGAATCGACTGGGAGGCGGCCGAAAGGGTGGAATCCCCAGTGGTCAGCGGGTCGTAATAATCGAAGTCGGCCAACTTCTGCTCGGGGGTAAACCAGGAGCTGAGCAGGAAGAGGGCCAGGACCACGTCCGTCTGCTTGAGGACCTTGTGGCCGTAGATGGCCAGGGGGTGGTAGTAGAGGAGCAGGGGGCGGGCCGGACAGTGTTCGAAGTCCCACTTGGGCCTGTTCATGAATTGGGCGTCCTGGGCATGAACCCCCTCCTGATTGGCGTAAGGCATGAACATAGCCTCGGCCATCCCCTTCCAGATCTTCAGGTCCTCATCACCGAATCCCAGGCGTTGACGGGCCTGGGCCAGGATCTCCCCGGTCTCGTCGGCCGCATCAAGCCGGTGGACGGCCTGTATGACGGCCATGAGGTTGAACCGGGCCATCTGGTTGGTATAGAGGTTGTCATCCACCAAAGCCGTGTACTCGTCCGGCCCGGTCACACTGTGTATATGAAAACGTCCGTCCGACTGGTAGCTGCCCAGGGATGCCCACATACGTGCGGTCTCGACCAGTATGTCAATCCCCTCCCGGCCCAGGTAATCATCATCCCCGCTCACTAGCACATACTGCATGAGGGCATAGGCTATGTCGGCGTCGATGTGGTATTGGGCGGTGCCGGTGGGGAAGTAGGCCGACCCCTCTTCGCCGTTGATGGTCCTCCAGGGGAAAAGGGCCCCGTCCAGATTCATGATGGCAGCGCGCCTGCGTGCAGCCGGGAGCATCTCATGCCGATAGTGGAGGATGGCCCTGGCTCGTGCGGGGTCGGTGTAGGTCAGAAAGGGAAGGATGTAAATCTCTGTGTCCCAGAAGTAGTGACCGTCATATCCCGAACCACTCAATCCCTTGGCCCCCACTCCGTTCCTGACCTGGGCCGTGGCCTGGGCCAGCTGGAAGATCTCCCACCGGCTCACCTGCTGGATACGGCCACCGTCCCCGGCAGCCACCTGCACGTCCCCCCTTCGCCAGAAGTCCTCCAGCCAGGAACGCTGCGCCCCCTCAAGACCGCCTGCCCCCCTATGGCAGGCGCTGTCGAGATCCTCCAGGCAGGCCAGGACCATGCTCCTGGCATCCGACCCCTCCCTTGTGCGCACGACCAAACCGCAATCGACCCCGACCGGGAGGATGGATGGGCTCCGGTAGGCGGCGTAGCGTCGGACTGAGACCCTTCCGCCTGCAGGCACACGTAGGTGCCAGACATCCTCCGGGAGGGCGGAGGTCACCATGGGCCTCGCACCTGGATCGCCGCCTGTACTTTCCGCATACTGGCGGACGGCCAGGACTGCGGTCATCTGTGAGTTGTTGCAGCGGTAGACATGGCAGACAGGGCCCTCCTGATCCCCGTCTGCGTCCTCCAGGACCTCGTGTATGCCGCAGCCGTCGACCAGGTTGGACTTCCGTGGATCGTTAGAAGCCTGTCGACGGGGTGCGTTGCCGTTGATCCTGGCATCCACATCCACCGTCATTGTCCTGTCAGGTGATTCGATAATCAGAGTATAGAGGGCCAGATGGGGGTCGAAGAGGCAGACCATACGCTCCACCGTCACGGACAGGTCGGCCCCATCGTCGGTACGGTAACGCCGGACGTAGGATGATATCCCCCGTCTGAAATCGACCTTTTGGCTGGCAGAGACCGGACTGCCCAGTGGGTAGCCATCCAGGCTCAGGGAGAAATCGGAGGCATCGGGTACCCCCTGGATCACCTGGCCGACACGGGCGAACCCGTAAGCGGTCTCAGGGTGCTTGATGGTGAAGGTGTCATGGAAGCCGCTCATGAAGGTCCCGCTGCCCAGGTCCCGACTGGGGTCCCCGGCCCCTCTAACCCCGATGTTCCCGTTCGACACGGAAAAGAGGGTCGCACTGTTTGAATCCCCCTCCTTGTTCTCAATCAGTGCCCAAGGATCCACAGGGTAGGTGGTCGGATCCAGGTCGGCCGGCCTTGCCAGATCGGCGCGGGCGGATCCGTCCTGAATCATCTCGATCAGCTGGTCGACCACATGGTCGGCACCGGAGTCCAAGAGGGCCTGCCGACCGGCCCCCCGATCCACACCGACAACCATGCCGAACCCCCCGGCCCGGCCGGCCGCCACCCCGGAAAGGGCATCCTCGACCACCACGGCCTCCTCCGGCCGAACCCCCAAGAGGTGTGCGGCAAAGGCATAGGTGTCGGGGGCTGGCTTCCCCTTGAGCCCCTCCCTGGCCCTGACATTCCCGTCCACTATGACGTCGAAGAAGTTCCTGATGCCGGCCGCGCTGAGCACGGTATTGGCGTTGCGGGAGCTGGATACCACCGCCAGGCGCTTGCCTGTCCCCATCAGGTGACGCAGGACATCCACAGTGTCGGGGTAGGGCTCAATCCCCTCCTCATTCAGAAGACGCTCGAATATGGCGTTCTTGCGGTTGCCCAGCCCGCAGATGCTGCGGACCGTAGGTCCGTCCGCAGGATTCCCCTGCGGCAGGTCCACCCCCCTGCTGGCCAGGACCGCGGAAACCCCGTCATAGCGGGGCTTGCCATCGACATAATTAAAATAGTCCTGGTCCTCATAAGGGCTGACGTCCTCCGGCAGGACCTGGTCGAACAGCTCTTTCCAGGCGGCCTTGTGCAGGCGAACCGTGGGAACCAGGACCCCGTCCAAATCGAAGAGAACAGCCAGACTCTGGACAATTTTCATGGTTGCGCATCCTACTCACTTGTTCTTGCGGATCAGATGAATCTGCCGGACTCCGAACAGGTTTTTTCAGCCCTTGACCGCCCCAGCAAGCATACCGCGGACGAAATAGCGTTGCAGGAATAGGAAGACGGCCACCGGGACGACCATGGCTATGAAGGCACCGGGTGCCAGAAGGTACCAGGCCGACCCGCGGGAACCGACCATGTCGGACAGGCGGGATGTCAGCGGGGCTGTCGCCGGGGTGTTTCCAGCGAAGGCCAGCGCCACCAGCAGGTCATTCCAGACCCAGAGGAACTGGAAAATGGCGAAGGATGCTATGGCAGGGACCATGAGGGGCAGGACCACCTTCAGGAAGATCTGCACATGGCTGGCTCCGTCGACCTTGGCCGCCTCGATCAGTTCCTTGGGTATATCCAGCATGAAGTTGTGCAGGAGGAAGATGGCCAGCGGAAGTCCGAACATGGTGTGCGACAGCCACAGGACCCAGAAGGTGTTGTTGAGCCCCCACTTCACATACTGGGAGAGCAGGGGAATCATGGTCACCTGGATGGGGACCACCTGGAGGGCGAAGACAGCAACGAAGAGGATGTTCTTGCCGGGGAACTCGCACCATGCGAAGGCATAGGCCGCCAGGAGCGCCAGGGTGATGGGGATGAGTACGCCGGGGATGGTGATGACGAAGGAGTTGACGAAGTAGGCGCCCAGGTTGTAGCCACCGCCCAGCACCGACTTGTAGTTGCCCAGGCCGAAATCCTTCCAATGGGAGGGGCTCAGGCTGGTCCACCAGCCGGAGGTGGATATGGCCATCCTGTTGTCACGGAAACTGGTCACCAGGAGGCCGACGGTGGGGATGGTCCACAAGACGGCGATGATAATGGAGATGGCCGAGCTCCAGGGAGAGGACAGCTTGTTCCTGGTGCGGATCAGCGCCTTTTCATGGCGGGTCAGTTTCCTGCTCATCTCACATCCTGCGACTTTCTCATTTGGTGGACGTTGAACGCTATCAGGGGGATGACGACGATGAACATGATCACCGCCAGGGCGGCCCCCAGACCTGTGTTCTGGTACTGGAAGGACTGTGTGTAGAACTCGTTGGCTATCACCGAGGTCCCGTAGTTGCCGGCCGTCATGGTCCTGACCACATCGAAGGCCTTGAGCCCGGCCATGGCCACGGTGGTCAGAACGACCACTATGGAGGGCCTGATCATGGGGACGGTCACATAGAAGAACTGTTGACGGGCATCGACCCCGTCCAGACGGGCTGCCTCGGTCAAGTCGTCAGGAATGGCCTTGATGGCCGCCGACAGGACGGTCATGGCATACCCGGCCTCAATCCAGATCATGACGAATATGAGGAGGAAGGTGTTTAGCGGTGAGGACATCAGCCACTGCGGGGCCGAGGCCGTCTTGTTGCCGAAGAGGTGGGCCAGACCGGTATAGACGGCGGACAGGAGTCCCACGCGCTGGTCATAGACGAACTTCCAGATGATGGAGGCCCCTACCATGGATATGGCCATGGGCAGGAAGATCAGGGACTTGGCCAGCTTCTCGAACCGGGTCCTGTCCACCAGGACAGCGTAGAGCAGGCCGATGGCCGTAGAGCACAAGGGAACCAGAACAGTCCACAGGATCGTGTTGATCAGGACCTGGACGAACTGAGGCTCGGAGAATATCTTCACGTAATTGGCGAACCCCACCGCCTCGTTGCCGTCACGTCCGTAGAAGGAGTCACGGAAAGTGACGATTGTGGGGTAGAGCAGGCCGAAACATACCAGGGCCACCGAGGGCAGGAGGAACATGACCGCCACTCCCCAGGAGGGCATCCGCTTGGGCAGGTTGGTCAGGAAGAGGATCAACGCCATGACGCCGACGAAGATGAGGATGGCCAGAAGCATGGCCAGGAGTTTGGACAGGTTGCTGTCCGGATGCAGAATGAAATCCATGGTTGTAAGAAGCCTTTCTCAGGCCACCCCCTCCGCAGCCGGGGCTGGCGGAGGGGGTGCACTCTTTACCGTGCGTCGGGGTGGCACAGGGCCTGACTATGACTTATGGAGCTGTGGGCCTTGAAGCGTCCCGAGGGAACACGAACTCACTTGACGTCGCTGGGCCAGGATTCCTCGACTGCGTCGAGCACCTGCTGCTCGGACTTGTTCTGGGCAAAGTAGGCTATCATCTGCTTCCAGAAGGAGCCCGTACCCACCTCGGCAGGCATCATGTCTGAGGCGTCGAAACGGAAGGTGGTTCCCTCGGCAGTCAGAGACTCATAAGCCAGCTTGTCGATGGGCTTGAGATTCTTCTCGTCCAGTCCGGTGTTGGCCGTAATCCAGCCCGTCATAGCCTTGGCGCGTGCGTTGGCGTACTCAGGCGATGAGAGGAACTCTTCGAACTTCTGCACCTCGGGCTTGTCGGAGAAGGCGATGGCGAAGTCACCCCCGCCAATCATGCTCTTATGCTGGGCATCCTTGCTGGGCATGGGGAAGGCCCAGACATCCCCGTCCTTGGCGATCTTGATATCGGGGTTGGCTGTCTGGTAGTTGCTTTGATAGAAGAGAGCCATGTGCATGAGGTAGCCCTTGCCATCCACCAAGGGGGTGCCGGCATCCTGCCACGCGGTAGAGGCTATGGACTGGATGTCGCCGAAACCACCGTTGACGTAGGCCGGATCCTTCAGGATCTTGCCGATCTCCTTGAAAGCGGCCAGAATCTTGGGATCGTTGAAGGGGATTGTGTGGTCGACCCACTTGTTGTAGGTGTCGGCATCGGTAAACCGCAAAACGGCATCCTCCAGCCAATCGGTGCCGGGCCAACCGGAGTCGGCTCCGCCCTCCAGACCCACGGACCAGGGCTTGACCGATGTATCCCCCTTGTTGTCATCGGCGATCTTCTTGGTCAGGTCCATCATCTCGTCCCAGGTGGTCGGGACCTTGTAGCCCTTTTCCTTGAAGGCCTTGGGCGAGTACCAGATGAAGGACTTGGCATTGGCATCCACCGGGATGGAGACCAGCTTGCCATCCAGGGTGGAGTAATCCTGCCAATCCTTGGAGTAGTACTTCTTCACATTCGCAGCAGCCTTGGCGGGGACATCCTTGACCTTGCCCGTGGCCACCATGTTCTTGATCATTCCCAGCTGAGGCATGATGGCCACATCCGGAGCGGAACCGGCCTTGACGCGGACTGGGAGCTGTGCGGCCATGTCACGCGAACCTTCATGCTCCACCTTAGCCCCGGTACAGTTGGCGAATTCGTTGAAAGCCTTGACCGTAGCATCCCCCTCCTGGTCGATCCAGGGGGTGTAGGTGGAGATCTTCTTGCCACTCAGGTCACCATACTTCTTGTAGGCAGTGCAACTGGCCGAATCGGCCTTCTTCGAACCATCGCCGGAGCCGTTGCCTGAGCCGCAGCCGGCCATGCCGAATAAGGTGGCTGAACTAACCACCAGGGCCAGCCCCTTCATTAACGTTGTTCTTCTCATACTTCTCCCACTACGTCGTGTTCGTGACCGTATACAGACAGTTCCTGTATTCAGGACCCACCATCCGTATGACAGTTCCTTCAGCGTCTTTGCACATTATTTCCGTACGGGTTCGCGACCCCGGCCGGACGCTTCCATGCGCATCTCTCAGTATAAGTACAAATATAGGTCATTGCAAGCGCTTACTCTGTTCTGTTCATTGGAAACGCACCGGATTACGGTAGGGCGGGAACAGCCGGGAACCTCGCAACCATGAGCGCAATGGCAAGGTCAGGATAAAGAGAAACCCGACGGCAAGGAACCGTCGGGTTGAGAGAGAAGAAGGGATTCAGTTATGAGGCCCAGGGAGGAGCCCCGCCGGTCATCACTTCAACCGGCACAATTTATACAACCATGGCTTTCTGCAAGTCCGGGTAGGATAAGCTCAAAGTTCCCTGTGAATCCTGTGCCCCTGTATGCACCTGGTCTTCCTGCCGTAGGTCCGGTCAGGGCCCGGGAAAGGCGGCCAGGAATCCGGAAAGACACAGTGGAGGGGGGGGGGGTCAGCCTTCCTCAGATCCGTTTTCCGCAGTCTTCAATTTGGTCTGCTCGGCCTCGAAGCGTGCCTTCTCCTTAGCCTTGCGCTCGTCCAACTGGGCCTGGAACCGATCCAGTTCCTCCTGCACGGCCTCCTTGGGGATTTTGGCAAAGATGGGGGCGGGTCTGGCGATCAGGGCCCCCTCCTTTACAGGCTCGCTCCTCCAAGGGTGCACATTGACGCCCAGCTGGTAGGTGCCAGTGATGATCGGGTAAGAGAAGCCGGGCTTGTCCAGGTCCTGGACCTCCTCCAGATGGGGCAGGGGGGAGAAGGTCCCCTCACCTCCCATGGTTTCGTAGACCTTCTGGGCCGAGTGCGGCAGGAAGGGGGCCAGAAGGGTGTTGGCGTCGCAGACAGCCTGGGCGGCGGTGTGGAGGACGGTGGCCAGGCGGTCTTGGTCCTCCTTGATTTTCCATGGTTCCTGTGCCGATAGGTACTTGTTGATATCGCTGACCAGGGCCATAGCCTCACCCAGAGCGGCCTTCTGGCGCTGGCGCTCGATCAGGGATCCCACAGTGTCGAAGGCCGACCGGGATTCCTCCAGGAGAGTCCGGTCCTCTTCAGTCAGCCAGCCTTCTTCAATGTGAGGGATCTGACCGAAATCCTTGTTGAGCAGGTTGGCAACGCGATTGACCAGGTTGCCCCAGGAGGCGGCCAGCTCCTCGTTGTTGTGCCGGACGAACTCCGCCCAGGTGAAGTCCGAGTCCGAAGTCTCCGGCCCGGCAATGGAAATGTAGTAGCGAACTGCATCGACTGGGTAACGTGCCAGGATGTCCTTGACGTAGATGACGATGCCTCGGGAGGAGCTGAACTTCTTGCCCTCCATGGTCATGAACTCGCTGGCCACCACCTGCTCAGGCAGGTTGAGCTCGCCGTAGGGCCCCGGCTCTCCTCCCTTGGATCCCTGGCCGTTGTAAGCCAGAATCTCCGAGGGCCAGATCTGCGAGTGGAAGGTGATGTTGTCCTTGCCCATGAAGTAGTAGCCCAAGGCCTTGGGATCATTCCACCACTTGCGCCATGCCTCAGGGTCGCCCTGACGGCGGGCCCATTCGATGGATGCCGACAGGTAGCCGATGACGGCGTCGAACCAGACGTAGAGCTTCTTGTTGGGGTCGTCGACCCACCCGTCCACCGGCACGGGAATACCCCAGTCGATGTCGCGGGTGATGGCCCGCGGCTTGACCTCCTTGAAGAGCCCCAGGGAGAAGTTGAGCACGTTGCTGCGCCAACCCTTGCGGGTTTTCAACCAGGCCAGGTTAGCCTCGGCCAGGGCAGGAAGATCCAAGAAGAAGTGCCTGGATTCCTCAAAACGGGGCGTCTCCCCATTGATCTTGGACACAGGGTTGATCAGCTCGTCCGGATCCAGCTCGTTGCCGCAGTTGTCGCACTGGTCGCCGCGAGCGCCATCGGCACCACAGATGGGGCAGGTCCCCTCAATATAGCGGTCCGGCAGGGTTCGTCCGGTGGAAGGCGAGATAGCCACCTTCTGTTGACCCTCATAGATGTAGCCATTGGCCCGGCACTGGCGGAAAAGCTCCTGCACCACCTTCTCGTGATTGCCGGTCGTGGTCCTGGTGAAGAGGTCATAGCTGAGTCCCAGATCGCACAGGTCCTTGACGATGACCCGGTTGTAGCGGTCGGCAATCTCTTGGGGACCTACCCCTTCGGCATCAGCCTCCACCAGGATGGGAGTGCCGTGCTCGTCGGTCCCCGAAACCATAAGGACATCATTGCCCTTCATGCGTTCGTAGCGTGCATAGACATCCGAAGGGACGCCGAACCCAGCGACGTGGCCGATGTGACGGGGCCCATTTGCATAGGGCCAGGCGACGGAAACAAGGATATGACTCATACCAGCAAGATTATCGGCTTAGGCCTACAATCCCCCGCCTCATCCACAAGACTGCCGGCTGTCAAGCAGATTATCCACAAGTTCACAAATTTAGGCCTCCTTCAGGCAAGCCCGGATACGGCACTTTACAGTCGAACCATGAATCGAGAACACGTCCTCGGGGGAGCGACGTGGGCGCCTGCCACTACCCTTGGCGCCAGCCGCACCCTTAGAGCTACAACCAAGCCGCCAGGCCGGGCACCGCTCGTCGACACCGCTCAGCAGTGTTTCGGGCCACGATACGGAACAGGCCCAACGCGCACCCGTGGCCGTCCGCCTACGACCGAATTCGGAACCCCGGTTCCTGAGCCCAAACCGCTGCCCAGTCTGATTCAGATCGGAGATCTGCCAGGTCCACTCAGCCTCAGCCTGCTGGTGAACGAGGGAATCGTGACCTGCCTGGACCGATCCTGTTGCTACCTGAACGAACAGGCGGAGGGACTCTACGGTCGCGCCTCGATCGTCATGTCCATGGTCCCTTACGGTGCAGCAGCATGCGGCGGACTGGCGCTCTGGGTATGGATCAACGGCCATTTCCCCGATGCTCTGGACATCATCTCCAACTCCCACTTCCGCACGCCGGTTTACGGCAGGCCCCTTCGCCCCCATCAGCGACAGCTGGATGCCCGTTATCTGATGAAGCTTGGGCGGCTCTGGGTGACTTCGCCGCTCTGGACGGCCTGTGATTTGGCCTGTGAGCCCACGGGCCAATGCAACGGTGAGGACATCATGGCGGTTCTCCATGAGCTCATGGAGCGGTATCATGTCAGCTGCGGATCCTGCGAGGCGCTTCTGTCCTCCAACCCCCGATGGCCTGGCCACGCTCAAGGACTGGATACCATAAGACGGCTCAAGGCGATCCTATGAATAAGGCGATGAGGGACGGCCGACGTAGTCATGGCCATCATCGGCACCAGGATCGGATCAGACACCGTCGTGAATCCTCCGCTACTGAACGCATGACCCGGCTCATGACTGCCATCAGCAGCCGGTCGCACCCCTCAACGGAAGACGATTGGAGTCAAGACGAACCCAATAGCCTCGAACCAATGGCCGAGGGGCGGGCCCCACCGCCAGAGCCTCCCTTGGTGCCAACGGCACTGATGGCCACAGATCCCGAGACCGACCCGAGCATCCTCTGGACCATCGCCCGAGAAGAGCCCCGGCTGCGCCGGTGGCTGGTGGCCAATCCCGCCGCTTCGCCGGCATTGCTGGAGACCGTCTCACAGCTGGGTGGGCCCGGTGTGCGCAGGGCGCTCGAAGTGCTGCTGGATGAAGAGGACGGGAATCAGTCCTCCTTATCCTCTTCAACGGCCAAGGCATAGATCCGCTTGCGATTAGGCAGGCTGCCATCGGCCAAGGGATGCTCGGCAGCCACCCGGGCGATAGCCTCCTTGAGCCGTAGGCCCTCGGATCTGGCCAGTTCGCGTGCCAGGTCTGCCAACTGCCGATCATCCATGGCCTCAGGGTCGTTGCGCCTGGCCTCCAAAGCAGAAGCACCAGCCACGACCAGGACCATCTCCCCCCTGGGGGGATCCTCCTGGAGGGAGCGCACAATGTCGCCGACGGTACCCCGCCGGATCTGCTCATGCTCCTTGGTCAGCTCCCTGCAGAGGGCCATGAGCCGGTCGGAGCCGAAGACCTCCTGAAGGTCCTGCATAGCCTGATCAATGCGGTGGGGTGTCTCGTAGAAGACCATGGTCCGCTCCTCGCTGCGCAGAGTGCGCAGATGCCGCAACCGCTCCTGATGTCGGCGGGGAAGAAACCCTTCGTAACAGAAGCGGTCAGTCGGCAGACCGGAGAGAGCCAGAGCGTCCAGCACAGCACTGGGGCCGGGAGCGCAGGTGACCGGTATGCCTCGTTCGATGGCCCGCTTTACGATGGCCATGCCCGGATCGTTGATGGTGGGCATACCCGCATCCGAGACCACCAGCACGCAGGCTCCGTCACGAACCTGATCCAAAATGGGATCGGCCATCCGTCGCTCATTATGATCGTGATAGGCCATAACCCTGCCGCCTACACGCACGCCCAATCGGTTGGCTAAGTCGTAGAGCCGCCGCGTGTCTTCCGCAGCAACCAGGTCCGCCGACTGCAGGAGCTCCACCAAACGTTTCGAGGCATCGGCGACATTGCCAATAGGCGTGGCCGCCAACACTACCGTTCCACGTGAAACACTAGGTGGAATCGGCTTCTCATGACTTTCTCTGCCCTGCATATGTCCATCGCTCCGGCCATTCGTGCTGCTCATGCCTTTAGTATGGCCTAATCTAGGGGTGATGACATCTTTGGCAGGGCTTTCTTCGCAGCATCGCTCCTCCAGACACGGCAGGCACGCCGCCCACCGGTCCGGTCGCCCTGTCATGCTGTCTATCTTCAGCTCGCCCATGGGTCAGCACACCAAGGGTCGGGTCAACCGGATCCACAGGCCCTCCCATCGGCAGAGCGGCTGGTTGGCCTGCATACTCATGGCTCTTTTAGGCGGGCTCTTGCGGTTTGTGCGGCTGGGCAGCCCCCGGGCCATCGTCTTCGACGAGACATATTACGTCAAAGACGCCTGGACCACGCTGATGACCGGCGAGCCACGCAACTGGCCCAAAAAAGCCGGCCCGCTGAACCTACCCATCGACCAGATCTTCGCCCAGGGGCAGACAAGCGACTGGTTGCCCCAGGCCGAATACGTGGTTCACCCGCCAGTAGGCAAGTGGTGCATCGCCCTGGGTCTCAAACTGTTCGGCGGAGCAGGCAATCCCTTCGCCTGGCGAGTGGCCACCGCTCTGGCCGGCACCGTCGCCATCCTGCTGCTCTGCCGTGTAGCTTTGCGCCTCTTCCACAACCTGCCCATCGCCCTGACGGCCGGCTTCCTCATGGCCATTGACGGTCTGGGCATCGTCATGAGCCGTACCGGCCTGCTGGACAACTTCGTCATGATCTTCGTTCTGGGAGCCTGGCTGTGTCTGATGGGCCATCGGGACTGGGCCAGGGCCAGGCTACGACAATCCTGGGCCAAGGACCAGGCTGATTTCCGCCTGCACTACCGGGTTAAGGTCATTCAGTCACAGGGACAGCAAGGGCAGAAAAGCCGTGTCGAGCTGCCCGTGGCCACCACCGGCCCTTTCATCGCCTGGTCCTGGTGGCGGACCGGAGCCGCCCTGCTGCTGGGCCTAGCCACCGGGACCAAGTGGTCGGGCGCCTACTTCTTCGCCGTCTTCGCCCTGATCTCGGTGCTCTGGGATGGCTGGGAGCGTCATCAAGCAGGGTATGGATCCTGGCTGCAGAGCGCCGTGTTCAGGGACGGACTGCCGGCGGCCTTGCTTATGATCCCCATCTGGGCGGGCACCTATTTGGCCTCCTGGACGGGATGGTTCCTGCACGACGATTCCTTCATGCACAATTGGGCGGCCCAGCACCCTGGCCAAGGCCTGACCTGGCTGCCGGAAGGGCTGCGATCCCTGGCTGAATACCACCGGCAGATGTGGCGCTTCCACACCACCCTGCATACCCGCCACCCATACATGGCCAACCCCCTGACTTGGCCCTTGCAGATCAGGCCCACCAGTTTCTACTGGCAGAAGCTCACGGGCTTCCCCGGCCTGTGCGGACTGGCCAAGGACTCCCCCTGTGTAGCCGCAGTCACATCCTTGGGCAATCCTCTGACCTGGTGGCTGGGCAGCATCTGCATGATCCTAGCCATCGTCATCGCCGTCGTGATCAAGCACGGAGATTGGCGGATCTGGGGGGTCCTGGCAGGCATGCTGGCCGGCTGGCTACCCTGGATCCAATACATGAACCGGACCACCTTCACTTTCTATTCCATCGTCATCCTGCCCTGGATGATCCTGGCCATCTGCTACGTGGTCAACTGGCTGCGGCAGAACTCGGACATCGTCCTCTACCGGCAGACCATGATCATGGGCCTGACCCTGCTGGGCCTGACCTCAGTCTTCTTCTACCCGCTGTGGACCGCCATGCCCATCCCCTATGACTTCTGGCGCATGCACATGTGGCTGTCCAGCTGGATCTAAGACAAAGAAGGCGGTCGGACAGCGATGCCCAACCGCCTTGCAGTAACCTTTGTATGTCTTGTATGCCGTCTTGCTCAGACTGCGCGATCACGGATGATTTGCGCGTAACGCAGACCGGAATCCTTCCAGATCCGCTCCTGGGTGTCATAGTCGACCCTGATCAGCCCAAAGCGCTTGGTGTAGCCCAGGGCCCACTCAAAGTTGTCCAGCAGGGACCAGGCAAAGTAGCCGGTCACCCGAGACCCGGCCTGAATGGCCTTGGCCACAGCCTTGACATGCTCTTCCAGATAGGCCACCCGCTTGGGGTCGTGGACGATCTTCCCGCCGGGCGCGTCCGGATCCTGACTGACCTGGTCATCCCAGGCGGAGCCGTTCTCGGTCACCATGAGTTCCATGTCGGGGAAACGTCGGCCCATCTCCACCAGCACATCGGTCAGACCCTGGGGTTCCTGGTTCCAGCCCATTCCCGTCAGCTCTCCCTGCGGGGCCTGCCCCTCCACGCTATCCTGGGCCGGCATAGCGTTGGCATGGCGATCGACCAGCTTGCCCTCGGGACCGACCGAGGCATCGGCGGATTCACCATCAGCCCTCCTGGCCTTTACATATGTGGTGGCATAGTAGTTCAGTCCTAGAACGTCAAGGGGCTGGTGGATGGTTTCCAGGTCACCGTCCTGCACGAAGCGCCAGTCGGTGTCCCCCCTCGCCGCCTGACTGACGCCTTCCGGATAAGCCCCCTCCAGCATGGGGGCCAGGAAGACCTCGTTGGCGAAGAGGTCGGCCCTCTTCTTGGCGGCGAGGTCCTCCGGGCTGTCCGAGGCCGCCCGGGTCACCTGAAGGTTGAGGGTGACCGAGAGTCGGGCATCCTGCCCAACCTGGGCCCTGATGGCCTGGCAGGCCAGTCCATGGGCCAGGTTCAGATGGTGGACGGCGGCCAAGGCCTGGTCGTAGTCTTTGATCCCGGGGGCATGGGCCCCGTTCCCATAACCCAGGTAAGCCGCGCACCAAGGCTCGTTCAGGGTGGTCCAGGTGTCCACCCGATCGCCGAAGGAAGCGGCCAGGGCGGAGGCGTAGTCGCCAAAACGGAGAGCTGTGTCCCTGCTGGGCCAGCCTCCGGCATCCTGTAGGTACTGGGGAAGGTCCCAGTGGTATAGGGTGACGACGGGCCTGATTCCATTGTCACGCAGCATATCAAGGACCTTCAGGTAGTGGTCCAGCCCGGCTTGGTTCACCGGACCACCGGCTGTAGGAAAAATACGGGACCAGGATATGGACATGCGGTAGGCGCCGACACCCATCTGCTTCATCAGGGCTATGTCTTCCGGGTAGCGGTGATACTGATCGCAGGCCACATCACCGTTGGATCCGTCGACGACTACGCCCGGTCGGGCGCAATATGTGTCCCAGATGGAATCCGTCCTGCCGTCCTCATGTGCCGCCCCTTCCACCTGGAAGGCGGCCGTGGCCGTTCCCCAAGTGAAATCGGACGGGAAGATGAACTTGCTCTCTTGGCCCATGCCAATCCTCTCTTCCGTTTCTTTCATATCCATAGCGCTTTACCCGCTTGCGATCATTTGCTGTCCTTCGGCCGACGGATACCCTTGGCGGCCGCCGTCCCACTGCAGACGCCGTCTGAACGAAGCTGCCGTTCCTAAGCCGTCTGCCCCCCACCCGTGATAAGGCCGTAGGAAGCCAGGCATTCTTCAGAATCCGGGTCGATGTCACTGGGGTCCATGAACCCATGCCACTTCTCCTGGGGGAAGAGCTCGTCGGAGAAGGCGAGCCACTCGGCCACCAGGTCGGCTGACCCGTCCGCCAGCCAGCGGTATTGCAGGCCATCCATGGCCGACATGCACAGCATCCACATGTGGTGGAAACGGTCCAGGTCGTACCCTCTGGGCAGGCACCAGTTCAGTGACTTGATGGTCTGCCAGAACTTCTGGTTGCGGCCTATGAAATAGCGGTGAGCTGGGTGTGAAGGGCTGAGGGCCTCACCGTTCAGGATGGAGAAGAGCTTGACCATCTCCGGCCTGCGGGCATTGAAAATAACGTTGTTGGCGCAGAATCGGGGGAAGAAGAGGAGGCTGTGTCCGTCCGCATCCGTCCCCGTACAGGTCTTGTAGATGAATTCGTCGGCTTCAGGAGAGTCATAGGCCTGCTCCATGACCATGCTGAACAGGTCGTTCTTGGAGTTGATGTAATGGTAGAGAGCGGCCTCTGTGATGCCTACCTGATCGGCCACGTCCTGCAGGGACATCCCCCAAAAGCCTTTGACGGCAATCACCTTGACGGCAGCCTTCACAATCTGATCCCTGCGTTCATCGGCAGTCATCCGCTTGCGCCGGGTGAAGGCCTTGCCGGTAAACACCTGACGAGCACGAGGGTTCTCCGAGAAAGTGGATCCGACCGTTGGGCCGGATCCGGTGGCCCTCTTGCCGGCCCGGTACTGGTTCCAATCCTCTACGCCGGTCATGAACCTCCTTTACACAGGCACCTTGCGGGCGGGGACCCCGTCCCTGCGGTTGCAGCCCGCCCTCGTGGGTCCCCATCATAACTGCAAGCGGCTCCAACATTCCCAACCCTTGGGGTTCCGAACTGTTGGTCGCCACATGATTTCAACCATTAAAGGAAATCCACACACGCTTATCTATAGGTTTATTAATGAATGCTATCATCTTAGTCAAACGATAATACAAACGCGGGTCGCCAGCCTAGCGGTCCTTCCCGTAGTGGGGTACGATTCCGGCAGCTATTCCCATCGGACGCTGTTGCCTTCAGGATGTCGTGGCCCCTGATACAGACCGGAAGGGCTGCCTGCGGCCTGCCCAACCGGCCCCAACCCGAGGGGGCTGAGCCAAGGTTGCATCGAGGATAGGGAGAACATGCATTACGGTTATTTTGACGACGCAGCCAGGGAGTATGTCATCGACACACCCGCCACCCCGCTGCCCTGGATCAACTATTTGGGCAACCAGGACTTCTTCTCCCTCATCTCCAACACAGGCGGCGGTTATTCTTTTTATAAAGACGCCAAGCTCCAGAGGATAACCCGCTACCGCTACAACGGGGTACCTGCCGACAACGGCAGCCGTAGCTACTATCTGAGCCTCATGAATCGGGACGACCCAGAGTCCGCCCCCCTAGCCACCTGGTCGCCCACCTTCCTGCCCTCCAGGACCCCCCTTGACCGGTACAGCTGCCGCCAGGGAACCGGATATACCATCTTCGAATCCTCCTACAAGGGGATCGACACAGTCATGACCGCCTTCGTTCCGGTGGATGCCGATGCCGAAATCAACCGTCTGAGAATCAGGAACACCACCGACTCTCCCGTCCTCCTGGATGTGACCGGCTGCGTGGAGTGGTGCCTGTGGAACGCCGTGGACGACTCCAGCAACTTCCAGCGCAACCTGTCTACAGGCGAAGTGGAGGTCGAGCAGGGATCGGAAGCCACCCTTCTCTACCACAAGACCGAGTACAAGGAACGCCGGAACCATTACGCCTTCTTCGGCGTCAACCGACATACCCGCGGGTTCGACACCAGCAGAGACGAATTTCTGGGTCGGTTCAACGGCTGGGACACTCCCCAGGCCATCACCGAAGGCAGAGCCCACAACTCTGTTGCGCACGGCTGGTTCCCCATAGCCGCCAACAGGGTCAGGCTATCCCTGGACCCCGGCCAGGAGGAGAGCCTGGTATTCATCCTGGGCTATGTCCAATTGCCCAAGGAAGACAAGTGGGAGGACCCGGATGACCCTGCCAAGGTGGGAATCATCAACAAGAAACCCGCACACGCCCTCTTCGACCGATTCAGAAGGGACGACCAGGTCGACCAGGCTTTCGCCGACCTCAAGGCCTATTGGGCCGACCTTCTGGGTCGGTTCACCGTGGACAGCGACGATCCTCGCCTGGACCGGATGGTCAACATCTGGCATCAGTACCAGTGCATGGTCACCTTCAACCTTTCGCGTTCGGCCTCCTATTTCGAGTCGGGCACGGGGAGGGGGATGGGCTTCCGCGACTCCAACCAGGATCTTCTGGGCTTCGTCCACCTGATCCCCGGCCGCGCCCGTCAGCGCATCATCGACATCGCCTCAACCCAGCTGGAGGATGGGTCGGCCTGGCACCAGTACCAACCCCTGACCAAGAGGGGGAACGCCGACATTGGCGGCGGCTTCAACGATGACCCTCTCTGGCTGGTGGCCGGTACCTACGCCTACCTGGCCGAGACCGGGGATTCCTCCATCCTGGAGGAGCCCGTCCCCTTCAACAATGTGGAAGGGACCGAAGAGCCCCTCCTGGAGCACCTCCGCAGATCGGTCGGGTTCACAATGAACCACCTGGGTCCGCATAAGCTCCCCCTGATCGGACGGGCCGATTGGAATGACTGCCTTGACCTCAACTGCTTCTCCGATACGCCGGGAGAGAGTTTCCAGACTGTCGAGAACAATGACACAGGCGTGGCTGAGTCGGTCCTGATCGGGGGTATGTTCGTCCTCTACGCCGACCACTACGCCGACATCCTGGACCATTACGGGACGGATTGCGGGATGGGCAGGGAGGCTGTTGCCCAGGAGACTGCCACGGTCCGCCAGGCCATCGAGAAGATGACCCATGCCGTGGAGGGGGCCGGCTGGGACGGCCGGTGGTTCCTCAGGGCCTACGATGCTTACTCCCGTCCTGTCGGTTCCCACACTGACACCGAGGGGCAGATCTACATCGAGCCTCAGGGGATGTGCGTGATGGCCGGTATTGGTCTTGGTGACGGCAAGGCCCGACAGGCTTTGACCTCGGTCAAGGAGAGGCTGACCTCCTCCTGGGGTACCGCCATCCTGGCCCCCGCCTATTCCACCTACCGTATCGAACTGGGCGAAATATCCTCCTATCCCAAGGGTTACAAAGAGAATGGCGGCATCTTCTGCCACGTCAACCCCTGGATCTCCATAGCCAACGCCATGGTCGGCGATGACGAGGAGGCCTTTGCGGTCTACAAGCGCACCTGCCCGGCCTACCTGGAGGAGAAGTCTGACATCCGCAAGGTGGAACCCTACGTCTACTGCCAGATGATGGCCGGTCCTGAATCCCCCACCCCCGGCGAGGGAAAGAACTCATGGCTGACAGGCACGGCTGCTTGGTCCTTCGTGGATGTCTCCCAGTACCTGCTGGGGGTCAGGCCCACCTTGGACGGGCTGGCTATAGAACCCCACCTGCCCATCGAATTCAACGAATTGACCATCGGCAGGACCTGGAGGGGGGTCACCTATCGGATTTCCATGAAGCGGACTGGAAGGCGTTCGGTCAGCTTGGACGGCCAGGAACTGAGTGGCGGGATAGTACCACCCCAGACCAGCGAAAATCCCGTAGACGTGACCGTGACCTTCTGAAGGACCGCCGAACCACCTGGTGAATTACAATGAATCACGGCCTGCGGGCCCTGAGTATCAAAGAGGATGAGAGCAGATGCAGTATTTCGAGCAGGAGATTGAGGGGATTGACGGCAGCCGGGCCAAGTTCGTCGGCTACAGCCTGGACAACAGCGAGGAGGTAGTGCCAGACCGGGTCCGCCCATCGGTCCTGGTCATCCCCGGGGGCGGCTATGAGATGACCTCGGACAGGGAGGCCGAACCCATCGCCGTACAGTTCCTGGCGGCTGGCTACAATGCCTTCGTTCTGCGCTATTCCTGCTGGCCCTCCGTGTACCCGACAGCCTTGGTCGAAGCGGCTGAAGCCATGAAGCGCATCCGTGAGCACGCCGACCAGTGGCACGTGGACCCCAAGGCCATCAGCATCATGGGCTTCTCAGCCGGTGGCCACCTGGCGGCCAACCTGGCCACTACCGCCGGAGACCAGGACCTCCGGGCCCACGGCTATGACCCCGACGCCGTCCGCCCCGACGGCCTTATGCTGGGCTATCCGGTCATCACCTCCGGCCCCCTCGCCCACCGAGGGAGCATCGACCACCTCCTTGGCGACAAGAAGGAGGACCCTGAGGCCCTAGAGGCGGTTTCCATCGAAAAGCACATAGACAGCAAGACCCCGCCCGTATTCGTCTGGCACACCATGGAGGATGGCCTGGTCCCTCCGGAGAACACCCTCATGCTGGTAGAAGCGTGCAAGCAGGCTGGCGTCAGCGTGGAAGCCCACCTCTTCCCCCACGGAGGCCACGGTCTGGGCCTGGGGACCGAAGAGACCGCCTGGCAGGGAACCAATGGAATCGAACCCTGCGTACAGATCTGGCCACGTCTCGCATCTGCCTGGATCAAACGGACCTTCAGGGGGCAGGAAGACCCGACCGCCTGACTCCCACTCACACCCCGAGAAGGTGACAAGTCCCTGCCATCCACATTCCCCGGGATTCCGATCCTGCAATCAAGGATCGGAATCCCGGGGCCGCATCAGGCGAACTGGGATCACTTCCGATCGGCATACTGCTTCTCGATTGCCTTGCGCGCCGAGAAGAGACTGTGGGTGTTATCCATGTCCACCTGATAGACTTTCCGGAAGCCCAGCCCGTCCACGTTTTTCACCATGGAGGACCAGACCGAGTCGAACCCTTCGTCATCCTTGGCGAAGACAGCCTGCCAGCAGCCGTTGACCACGGCGGTCTTGACCTGTCCCCGGATGGTCGAGATGACGGAGGACTCCTTGGGTGTGGAATAGCTGGCCCCGGGTATCACGGCCAGCTTCTTCGCTTTCTCCAAATACTCCATCGTGGTTCGGGCACCGCCCATGTGTGCCTGCCAGTCCCTGTCGAGGGCCGTGGTCCGCTTGTCCAGTTCCGAATCCCACATCTGATAGTTGTAGGGGGCTTTGGTGGCAGAATCCAAACCCTTGTTCAGGACCGTGTTGACATTGAGTTGGGAAGCCCCATCTGTATAGCCCCCTCCCCCGTATCCCTCGGGGACGTTTACCTTCTCACCGGCCAGAGCTTTGACACCGAAATCCGTCAGGACCGGTCGCCCCCCCTCTACCTTCCAGGTCAGCTCCTTGAGACCGGCGGCTCCGTTGGTCTGGGAGCCGGAGGCCTGTATGCCTTCCGGCGAATAGAGCCAGTCGATGAATCTAACCAGGCGGGCCTTGTTCTTCGCCTTGGCCCCCACCCCGATGAAGGTGGAGGTTCCGTTTGGCTGCGCCCCCTTGGAGGCGATCTTCATGTCGTCTATAGAGAGCATCATGAACCCCTTCCCCTCCTTCCTGTGGGTCTCGGTGTTGTAGGCCGCCTGCCCCAGCCAGGGCCAGAAGGAGAAGAGAATCTTGCCCTGCTGGTACTTGGCGAACATGGTGTCGTAGTTCTGCGTGGTGGAATCGGGATCGACCAGGCCCATCCTCTGCGCCTTGTTGAAGAACTTCAGAGCCCTCACGTAAACCCCGTCCGGGGCGATTAGGGACTGGGCATCCGACCCATCGGCATTGCTCATCACATACCCGGTCCCCTCGGCATAACCGTAGAAGGCTGGCAACTGGAAGCCGTTTTGCATGGCTTGATCGTCCCAGTCCTTGAAGAGACTCAAAGCGTAGATGTCCTTGCGGCCGGTCTCCTGACGGGCTCTCTCCTGCATCTTCTCCAGAACGGGCAGAAGATCCTCCAGGGTGGCAACCTTGGGGTAACCGACCTCCTTGTAGTAGTCCCATCTGACGAAGGGGCCGAAGGTGGGCTCCACCCCCTCACTGGGCTCTGTGGGCGAGAGGGCCGAGACGGAGATAGGAATTCCCCAGGTGCCGTCCTTGCGGCCGGCATCGGCCCTGAGCTGATCCATGGCCCCCTGGTAAGTCTTAAGGTGTTTGGCATCTTTCACATAAGGGGTCAGGTCGGCCACCAGGCCTGCCTTGACCACCTTCTTGGCCTGACCGCCGTTGGAGCCTATGACCACCAGATCACCCAGGTTGCCAGCAGCAGAACGAGTGTCGAAAAGCGTGTTGCCCCCGCCCGCCACGTTGGGAGCCACGATGTTGAGGGTGATGTTGAACTTGTCCTTTACCAGTTTGGCGAACCAACCCTTTTGCTTACCCTGATAGTTGGCCAGCTGGTCGAAGACCTCCACCGTCATCGGTGATCCGTCGTCAGCCCCCTCGGCCTCCGATCCGCCGCCCGATCCACAGGCCCCCACGCTCATCGCGATTACCAGAGTGGCCAGAACGGCCATCGGCCTGGTCCACATCGTCGACTTCCTCGTCTTTTGACTGTGCATATCTACCTCGCTTCCATCACGAGCCACACGCCATGGCCTCATCACCATGCAAGAACGCACTGATCAGCATAAAGGGGACTAAAGCGTGAGGACGAATCATTTCGATGGATTTCGACAGTCCCCGGATCAGGCTCTGAGCCTTACCCTTTACCAGGCCTGCCCGGGGGCCTGACCGAACCCCGGTCCAGGTAGATTACCGGAATCAACTCCTTGATTCCCTTACCAGGCCTGGGGCGCCTCCCCTCCACCATCTCGACCAGAACATCGACGGCACGGCCGCATGCCGGGTAGGGACGCAGGGGGATTTCGTCCAGAGGCGGGTCCAACACGGCCCCCCTGCCGAAGGAGCCCAACTGGATGACCGACATGGCCGATCCCACCGGTCTGCCTAAAGCAGCTAGGGCCCTGACTAGGTTGAACATACCCATCGTGTCCACCTGTCCTATAACAGCCGAAATCTGCGGATCAGCGGCCAGGGCGCGACTTACCAGGCGGTCCATGGTGTGGGCTCCCTCACCGTCGAGGTACTTCTCCGTGACAACTAGATGAGCATCGACGGCCGACGACCTGACCGCCTTCCTGGTCCGGACCAGGAAATTGACGCCCTCCTCATAGGCATCCGGGTTGGCCCCCAAGAAGAGGATGTGGGTGTGGCCGGCCACGACCATACGGTGGACGGCCAAACGGCCCATCTGTTCGAAGTCCAGATCCACCGCGTAGGCCCCGTCCAGGCTGTCCGGACAACCGAGGGACACCACGGGAACCCGCGAGTAAGCGACCTGTTCCGTGCGAGGATCGTCCACCGTCACATCCATCAGGAGAATCCCGTCCACCTGGCCTGAATCCGCCAGAGCAGCCAGGTCCTCATCCTCCCCCATAAGGGCCAGAACATCGTATCCGCGCAGATGGGAGCGCCGGGCCACCCCAAAGAAAAAAGGCGACCAGTCCCCGTAGACCGTTCCCTCGTCTATGGGTGAGCTCAGGGCGATGATCCCAGTCCCTGCACCCCGGGCTAAACGGCCATGCGACCGAGGTACATAGCCCAGTTCGCGGGCGGCCTGCATGACCCTGGCCCTGGTAGAGGCGCTGACCGACCGTTTCCCGCTGATGGCATAGGATACGGTGCTGATGGAGACGCCGGCTCGCGCGGCCACCTCCTTGATGCCAGCCATGACAGGACCCGGATACTCAAGTTCACTGTTGGCCGGTCAGGCCAGTGCGACCAGAGCCACCCCGTAGGGAGGCAGATGCAGTGGGCCAGACACCCGGCCGCCGGCCAAGAGGTCCTCACCGCCCCTTAGGAGGGGAAGGTCGGTGGTGACTGGCGAGTGGGCCGAGTTGATCACAATGGCATACCGTGTCCCGTCATCCGATTGGCGAATGGAAAGGCTGACGTTCTTGGGAGTATCGACCGCGGGGAGCCCCAGGCTGTCAATGATGGAATCCATGAAGGCATCCATGCCAGCCTCGTCCAAAGGAGTGCCAACGAAGTAGGCCCTCCCCTTGCCGAAATCGTTCACCGTCAGGGCGGGGCTGCCGGCGTAGAAGTCACCACCCCCGTAGGTGGCAAGGGGCTTGGCTCCCTCGCAATGAATCAGGCTGGCCACAATCTGACCAGCAGGCTGGCCGTCAGCAGCTGCCAGACCTTCCACCGGTATGGTTTCATCAGGCGCCAGGGCATCGATCTCCTTGACCCAAACCCCGGTCAGTCCCCTCAGAACACCCGGATACCCGCCTGGAACCACCAGGTCGCGTTCGTCATGGATACCGGCCATATAGCCGGTGACGAAGGTGCCCTCGTCGGACACATAGGACTCCAGGTGGTCTGCCACACCGGGCAATAGGGAGATCAGAGCCGGGGCCAGGATCAGGTCATACTTCTTCAGTGTCTCGACCGGGGACGTGCTGGGTATGAAATCTACAGCCAGGTTGCGGCGGTAAAGGGGACGGTAGAAGCGGTGGATCTCCTGGGGGTAGGAGAAGCCTGCCGTGGGGCCCACGCAACCTTCCAGGGACCAGTAGCTCTGCCAGTCGAACATGATGGCCACCCTGGCCACCACTCGGCTACCCATGAGACAGGCCCCCACCCGATCCAGCTCGGCCCCCAGGGCAGCGGTCTCCTTGAAGACCCGGGATTCCTCACTGCCGCTGTGGTCTATGACAGCCCCGTGGAAGCGCTCACAGCCACCCCGGGACTGTTTCATCTGGAAGAACTGAACCGTGTCGGCCCCATGGGCCACAGCCTGCCAACTGAGTTCGCGGACCTCGCCGGGCCGCTTGACCTTGCAGAAGGGGAACCAGTTCTGCTGGTTGGGCGTCTGCTCCATCAGCATGAAGGGTCGGCCTCCGCCCACCCCCCGCATGAGGTCGTGGGACATTGCGGTGAAGCTGGATGGGGTGTCCATGCCCGGATAGTTGTCCCAGCTGACCAAGTCCATCTCCTGGCCCCACTCGAAGTAGTCCAGGTCCTTGAAAGTCCCCATCAGGTTGGTGGTGATCGGCGTGGAACCGTCGTGACGGCGGATGGCGTCGCGCTCATTGGTGAAGCAGGCCAGCTGTGCCTGCTCCTGGAAGCGGCGGTAATCCATCTGCAGGCCGGAGATCACGCACTTGTTCTCACCGATCCCGTCGCCGTAGGTCACTGGTGGAACCACGTCATCCCAGTCGTAGATTGTGTGGCTCCAGAAGTTGGCACACCAGGCCTGGTTGAGGGCCTGGACCGT
Source organism: Bifidobacterium sp. wkB338 (assembly GCF_003688325.1). Taxonomy (NCBI): domain Bacteria; kingdom Bacillati; phylum Actinomycetota; class Actinomycetes; order Bifidobacteriales; family Bifidobacteriaceae; genus Bifidobacterium; species Bifidobacterium sp. wkB338. The sequence goes on along the minus strand of NZ_NPOR01000013.1, from coordinate 40,477 downwards.
GCCGTACTTCTCCTTCAGCCAGACACGGAAGGCCCGTGCACAGCCCTCGCAGTAACACAGGCCGCCACCGCCGCCGTACTCGTTGCCCACATGCCAGGCCACCAGGCCCGGGGTGTCGGCGTAGCGTTCGGCCAGATGGCCCGCCAGAGCCCCGGATGCCTGTCGGAAGTATTCACTGGTGGGGCAGAAGTTATGTCGGCCACCGAAAACGCGATGCCTGCCCTCCTGGTCGGTCCGAATCACCTCTGGGTGGGTCCTGACCATCCAGGCAGGCAGGGCCGCCGTCCCCGTAGCCATGACGATGTTGAACCGGTGCTTGACCAGGAGGGCCACAATCTTATCCAGCATGGAGAAGTCATATCTGTCTTCCGAAGGTTGCAGAAGGGCCCAGGAGAAGACGTTGATGGTGGCCTCGTTGATGTGGGCGTCCTCGAGTTTTTCGATGTCCTGTTCCCAGGTGTCCTCCGGCCACTGTTCCGGATTCCAATCGCCCCCGAACAGGAAGCTGCTGAATGTGGGTTTCATGCTCAATCTCCTTCAGGTCGTCCGACGGGCACCAGATGGCTCCATAGCGGGCGACATCTCTTGTTGTTTTTGCGAATGTATGGATTGCTCAGACCCGGTAGGCCACCGGATCGAAGGTGACCCGTCCGGCTCCATGGGCGTAGACCCCCAGAAGGATTCCGGTGAAGCCGCCGGCGTTGGTGAAGCTGAGGACCTTGCCCGGTGCATGACCCAGATCGTGATCCCCGTCCCGCCCCGAAGCGCGAAAAGCGTAGCCCATCTCGTCCCCCCTGACCTCAAGGCCTATGGGCGCCCCGGCCGGCAGTTCTGCGGACCCCACCAGGCTGACCAGGCCGGCGTTGTGTACCTGGACCTGGACATGTACCAGACCATTGCGCGCAGGTTCCACCGACAGATCCATGTAATGGTCGGCATTGGCGTAGACGGCCAATCCGGCCTGGCCATAAGCCAACTGGGCCGGCTCGGGGAGGGTGGCCTCGAAGGTACAGCGGAAGTCGGTCTGCCGGGTCCCGATCATGGGCGCCCCGTCGTCCAGGCCGAAGTCATGGCCTGCGGCCTCCACAAGTATGCGGGTCGCCGTTGGGTCGCCCGAATCCGCCACGCTAAAACGACCTGCCCTGTCCAAGGAAGGGGCGATCCAGTCAATCTGATCCTCAAGGGCCTCCCCCTTGCCCAGAAGGGGGACATCGTAGGACTGGTCGGCCAGAGTGGGCCATCCATCCTTCCATGCGAACCAGACCGCATAGGACTCCCTACCCAGCCAACCCTGGGCGGGATACTCATGGTTGTTCCGGGTTCCGTGGAAGACCATCAGGGTACGGTCCTCATCGAATCCGGCGCAGTCGCAGTGGCCGATGGCCTGAAGGGTCAGATGGGTGCTCCGGTTGGTGATCAGGGGGTTGCCCGGACACATCTCGTAGGGGCCTGTGGGCGAGGCGGAACGGGCCATGTTCTCCATGTGACCAGCCTCGGTGCCTCCCTCCGCCCACATCAGATAGTAGAGGCCATCCCGCTTGTACATGTGAGGCCCCTCAGGATTTGCCCCGGTGGTCCCTCCGCAGATTCCCTCCCTTTTAGACAGGACGGTTCCCGTGCCCACATCCAGACGGGACAGATAGATACCTGGGACCTCCCTATTACCTTCCTGGTCAACCTGGTCGCTTTCATTGCCGCAGATGTAGACGGTTCCATCGTCATCGAAGAGAAGGGTGGGATCGATACCGGGCCACCCCTTGATCCACAGAGGATCGGACCATCCCTGGTGGGGGTCCGGCGTGGTCATGATCATGGTCCCCTTGTTGACGTTGGTGACGATCAGGTAGAACAGGCCATCATGCCAGCGCAGGGTGGGAGCGTAAATGCCCCCGCTGTTGCCCATGCCCTCGCAGGGGAACTGGGAGGGGCGGTCCATGGCGTTCCCTACCAGGGCCCAATGCTTCCCGTCGCCACTCTCGTATATGGGAAGGCCCGGGAAATACTCGAAAGAGCTGTTGACCAGGAAGTAGCGGCCCGAAGGGGCCCGGCAGATGGTCGGGTCCGGGTGGAATCCTGAGGCGATCCGGAGGGCGGGTTTGCAGTTGAACAGGGTCATCGCGGTACCTCCCCCTACTGGCGGTCCGCCTTGGCCTGGGCGAATAAGGAGGCCATATCGGGGTCGAAGAAGCGGCCGGTGGTCCGGTCCAGGAAACACATCTCCTTTGTGGAGGTATCCCAGAGGACCGGGCAGGATCCATTCTCGCGGCAGCAGTTTAGAACGGTCGATATCCACTTGAGGTTACTGGCGTGGTCCTTCCCGTCCACGGCCTCGGTCAGCAGTCCATACTCTCCGATGATCACGGGGATGCCTGTATCGACAAAGCGACGGCGCTGGGTGGCGAAATCGGCCTCCATTGCCTTGACGTCCGCCTCACTGCCCCACTCCTGCCTGGGTTTGCACCAGGTGGTGTCGTGTGTTGCCAGGGCGAAGTCGGCCGGGGAGTAATAGTGGATGGATACGATCAGCCGGTCCGCCACGCTGTCTTTAGGCAGGTGGTAACGGGAGTCACAGGTCATGGCCGTGTCGGTGTTGTAACCGGGAATCAGCAGGAAGCGGTCGGCGTTGTGCGATCCACTGGCCCTGACCGTGTCAACGAAAATCTGGTTGAGCCTTTCCAAGAGTACATAGGCCTGGTCCCGGTCCATGCCATCGAAGCCAATCTCGTTGCCACCCTCCAGAATGAGGTCCTGCCCGTAATCCTTGAACGTGTCGGCGATCTCACGCCAGAGTCCGGCGAACCGCCTGCAGACCCCATCCGGGTCCTTGTCCGCCTTGCGGATCCAGGGGAGATCACCCTCACCACCATCGTGATGGACATTGACTATCACCTTGAGCCCGGCATCCAGGCTCCAGTCGACGGCCCGGCGGACCGCGTTCATCCAGATGGAGTCCACGTGGCCCTCCCCGTCAATCCACTCCACCCAGGTCACCGGGATGCGGATGGTGTCGAACCCGGCCTGCTTGACCAGGCGGGCGCACTCAGGGGTGAAGGGCTGGTTGAACCAGAGCTTCTCCTGATCCTCCGGGGTCCAGGTCCAACCCTCTTTCACGGCCTTCTCATGCTCCCCTTGGAGGGGAAAAGCATCGAAGGTGTTGCCCAGGTTCCAACCCAGGCCCAACTGTCTGACGAATTCAAGGGCTGTCGCCATGAACCATCCACTTCTTTCTGCCGATAAGGCTGTATCGATAAGGGATGCACCGCCCTGACGGCAGGGTCTTTAATCGGAGGGGAAGCCTACGAGCACATGCATCCATTAGCGTTTTCATTTATGCAATCCAGGTCCTCCCCTGACCTACTGGTCCGGGGAGGACCGCACCGGGCACAGGGGCCGGATGCCGAAAGCGGCACCCGGTCTCGCATGTAGCACGTAGCACTAGGATCTGGCTCACACGTGGAGAGGATCGGTGCCGGGCCTGACCAGGACCGGCAGGGTGTGGTAGTCGTAGGTCTCCTGGAACCAGCGTCCAGGCTCATAGGTCTTCCCGGTCAGCATGTTGGCCCAGGGTCGGCCCGTGCCCTCATCTGGCACATAGAAGCGGGCGGTCCCGTCCTCGTTGAAGATTGGGGCCACCAGGATGTCGTCACCCAACATGTACTGGGTGTCGATGTCCTCGCAGGTCGGGTCACTGGGGAATTCCAAGACCATGGCCCTCATCATGGGCAGGCCCGTCTCATGGGTCTCATGCGACATTTTGATCAGATAGGGCACAAGACGCTGCTTAAGCTTGGCGAACTCACGGGTGACTTCGACGGCCTCATCTCCATAAAGCCAGGGAACCTTATATGCGGTGGACCCATGGTAGCGGGAGTGCGAGGAAAGGAGGCCGAACTGGGTCCAGCGCTTGTAGATGTCGGGGGTGGGCTGGTCCTCGAAGCCTGCGATGTCGTGGCTCCAGTAACCGAATCCGCTCATGCCGAAAGAGAGGCCGGCCCTCAGGCTTTCGGCCATGGAGGGGTAGTTGGAGGTGCAATCCCCACCCCAGTGGACCGGGTAGCACTGACCACCCACCGTCGCGGAGCGGGCGAAGAGAATGGCCTGGTCGGCCCCCTTCACCTCGACCAGGAGGTCATAGACGGCCTTGTTGTATAGGAGGGTGTAATAGTTGTGCATCTTGACCGGGTCGGAACCGTCATAATAGACGACGCCCTCAGTGGGGATGCGCTCGCCGAAGTCGGTCTTGAAGCAGTCCACACCCTGATCCAGCAGGTGCCTGAGCTTGCTCTGGTACCAGGCCGTTGCTTCGGGGTTGGTGAAGTCGACGATGGCCATGCCCGCCTGCCACTTGTCCCACTGCCAGACCTGGCCGTCAGTGCGCTTGATGAAGTACCCCTTCTCGGCCCCTTCCTTGAAGAGCTTGGACTTCTGGGCGATGTAGGGATTGATCCAGGCACAGACCTTGAGACCCTTCTGGTGGAGGCGGGCCAGCATCCCTTCGGGATCCGGGAAGGCGGAGTGTTTCCACTCGAAGTTGCACCATTCCAGGTCGTCCATCCAGCGGCAGTCGAAGTGGAAGACCGACAGGGGAATGTCCCGCTCCGCCATCCCGTCGACAAACTCGTTGACGGTTTTCTCGTCATAGTCGGTGGTGAAGGAGGTCGACAACCACAAACCGAAGCTCCAGTCGGGGACCAGAGGGGGCTTGCCGGTCAGATCGGTGTAGGTGTTCAGCACCCCTTTAAGGTCCTGGCCGCCGATCACCGAGTATGTCAGCTCCTGGCCGGGGACGGAGAACTGGACCTTGGAGACCTCATCGGAACCGATCTCGAACTCCACCTTATCAGTGGAATCCACGAAGACCCCATACCCCCGATTGCTCATATAGAAGGGGACGTTCTTGTAGGCCTGGGCCGTGCCTGTGCCGCCATCCTGATTCCAGATGGTGACCGTTTGCCCATTCTTGACGAAGTTGGTGAAACGCTCGCCCAGACCGTAGATCTTCTCTCCCACGCCCAGATTGAGGGACTCGACCACGTGTGGCCTGCCATTGTCATCGGTCACTAGGGCCTTGCCCCTCCACGCCGACTTGGTCAACGGACGGCCCTCATACTCGTACTCGAAGTCGATGGCGTCACCCTTGGCGATCTTCAAGACCAGCCTGCCACTGGTGAAGGTCCATCCCTTCTCACTCTCCTCAATCTTCACCGGGGGATCGGTCCGGTTCAGTGTGAACCGGGGGTCATGGCTGTGATCCTGCCTGTAGTTGATGATCCGGGTGGTGATGATGTCGGGACGGGGAGAGGTGACCTCGATGGTGAGCAGTCCTCCGTCCAGGGTCATGCCAGGATTCCTGATCACCTGGAAGGGGGCGTAGAGGGTCAGCTTCCTCTCTTCGACGTCGGCGCTGTAGATGTTGGCCGCATATTTGACGTCGAAACCGTCTCGCACCAGCCACTCTCCGTTGAGAAACTTCATGTTTTCCTAACTTTCCTTGTTGTTGTCGGTCACTATGTCCTAGAGCTGGTGACAGAAATCATGCAGAATCCGAATCTCACTCCACATCGATCCGGATGCCCAAGGGCAGACCTGCGACCGTGGTCGCGACGGGGTCCTTGAGGCCTTGAACCGCCAGTCCCTGGTCCGTCAGCTGGTAGTTGACTGGTCCTGCACCCAACTGGCTAACCTGGCGGACAATCCCCTGAAAGACCGACCCCTCCTTGCCGCGTGGGGCGAAGGCCTTAATCAGGGCCCGTCCGTCTGCTGCAGGCTTGAGCTGGTAGGCGTAAATAGCGCCTGATGCCGAGGTGAACCGGAAATCCTCGGAGGTGAAGACGGCCTCGGTCTGGTCCGCGAAGGACCCCTCTGCCGGGTGGGTGGGACCCTCCTGAGCGATCCACCAGGGGCGGGATCCATAGATTCCTTCCCCGTTCACATCCATCCAACGACCGATGGATTCCAACATCTCCTCCTCCTCGGGGTCGATGGACCCGTCGGCGCAAGGACCAATGTTGAGCATGAGATTGCCGTTCTTGCTGACCGCGTCGAGGAGGGCGGCCAGAATTTCAGCCACCGACTTGTGATCCAACGTGGTCGTGTGACACCAGGAGTTGCGGGCGATGGCAGTGTCCGTCTGCCAGACGAAGGGGGTGGGGTTGGCGAAGCCGCCGCGCTCCACATCTACGATGCCCGAACCCCAGGCCATGCCGTCCATCTTGTAACAGATGGCGGTCGGGGCCCCCCACTCGACGGACCGGTCATAGTAGTAAGCGGCAAGGCGCTGCAAATAGGGCTTGAACGCCTCATGCTGAACCCACCAGTCGAAATAGAGGAGTTCGGGCCGATAGGCGTCGATCACCTCGCAGACCCGAAGGAGCCAATCGTCCAGGTACTCCTTGGTGGGATAGGGCTTGCTGAAGAGGTCCTGATTGTCAGGCTCGGGCATGGCGGGCCAGTAGAAGTCGCCCTTCTTCATGGGCTGATGCACGTCGCTGTCGAACTCCTGCCCGTGGCCCATGAACCACCAGTGCTCAGCCCGGTGGTCGGACAGGGCGAAATGAAGGCCCTGATCCAGAGTGGCCCGCCGCAGCTCGCCGATAAGATCGCGATGGGGCCCCTTGTCGAAGGCGTTCCATTCCGACAGATCGCTGCGGTACATCTGGAATCCATCGTGGTGCTCGGCCACGGGCATGTAGTAGCGAGCGCCAGCCCGGCGGAAGAGGTCCAGCCACTGGTCAGGGTCGAAACGCTCTGCCTTGAACATGGGGATGAAGTCCTTGTAACCGAACTCCTTCTGAGGTCCGTAGGTCTTCACATGGTGGTCGAACTCCGGGCACCCCTTGATATACATGTTGCGCGAGTACCACTCGTTATTGAAGGCGGGCACGCTGTATAGGCCCCAGTGGGTGAAGATGCCGAACTTGGCATCGGCGAACCAGGTGGGAGGTTCCATAGTGCACAGGGAGGCCCAATCGGCCTTGAAGGCGCCACGGCTGATCTCGTCATCCACCCGCGAAAGATTGTCGGCCCCGACTACGTCTTCACGCAGGGGGCGGGGCTCCTGTTCACTTTTCGTCATCGAATGTGGTCCTTTCCCAGTCAAAGCCGACGGCCTGGAGCCAGGTCCTAGCCACCAGCATATGCCCCTCGATCCCGGGGTGGCAACGGTCCATGCTGAGTATGTAGCTACTCTGTTTCTCGAGGAAGTGGTCCATGGCAGCCTGGACGTCCACGTAGGTGGCCCCATGCCGGTCCGCCACCTGCCTTGCCACCTCGGCATAACGGTCGACCATGGCCCTCATCGGATCATCCCTGTTGGGCTCCATCATGAAGGGACTCATGACAATCAGGCCCTTGACACGGGGCTCGGTCCTGCACATCAGATTCTCGTAGGTCTGTTCGAATTCATCCAGGGAGACCAGGTCCGCCTGACGGAAGGGGCCATCAAAGTGACGCCAGACATCGTTGATTCCTATCATGACGGAGACGTAGTCGGGCTTCATGTCGAGCACATCCCTGTCCCACCGGGCCGCCATCAACTTGATGTCGTCTCCGCTGACTCCCTCGTTCATGATCATGAGTTCCCGGTCGGGGTAGACAGCGGTAAGAAGGGCATGGACCAGGTTGACATAGCCATCGCCGAAAGAGCCCCAACCGGCGGGAACGGCCTTGTAATCACGGTTGACATCAGTGACCGAGTCTCCACAGAAGACAATCCTTGAATTCTTTTCAAATGGGAGCATACAGCTCTCGCACCTCGTTTTCCTTCTCTGTCTTTTTCTGTCATTCGCGGCACGGCCCCTGATTGGGACCGAGGCTGCTTCATCACCGATGACTGTGGAACCATCCGCTGTGCCATCGGCATGGCAAGGGGAGCGCGGCAGAGGGTGGCTGACCACCCGCCCGACTAACGCTCCCCACCGGTACATGTCTGACGGCGGGCAGGGTCGCCAGAGCTCCCCTGCCTCACCGTCCGGCGCGGAATCAGTTGCTTTCCGACTTCTCGCGATTGGCGAACTGCTTCTTGATGTTGACACGTGCCGTGTTCTGGTCCTTGGCATTCTTCATGTCCACATCCAGTACCTGCTTGAAGCCCAGTCCGTCGACCTTGGAACGCATCTCGTCCATTAGGCTGTTGAACTCGTTGTCGTCCTTGGCGAAGACTGCCTTCCAGGAGGTGTTGACGATCTCGGTCTTCACCTGTCCGCGCAGGGTAGAGATCTGGGAGGACTCATCGGGCTGGATGAAGCTGGAGCCGGGGGCGATCATGAGCTTGTTCGCCTTCTCCAGATACTGCATGGAGGTCTTGGCCCCGTCCATGTGCTCGGACCAATCCTTGTCCAGGGCCGAGTTGCTGAACTGGTCGATGGTGGACTTCCACATGCTGGAGTCATATGGCTCCTTGGTATCAGGATCGATGTCAGTGGCCAGCTCAGTGGTGAAGTTCAGGGCAGATACACCGTCGGCGTAAGAGCCGCCGCCGAACTGGGCGGGGACCTTGGAGGACTTGTCGCTCTGAAGCTTCTTGCCGAAGTCGGTCAGCTCGGGCTTGCCGTCCTTGATGTCGAAGTTCATGCCCTTGACATTGCCAGCCATGGCATAGACGCCCTCTTTGGAATAGAGCCAGTCGATGAAGTTCACCAAGCGTTGCTTGTTCTTGGCCTTGGACCCGACAGCGATAATGGCGGCGCCGCCATTGGGGGTGGCTCCGTAGGAGAAGATCTTCATGTCACCCATGGGGGCCAGCATATAGCCCTTGCTTTGGGCCTTATTTTCCGTGGTGTTGTAAGCGGCAGGACCAAGATAGCTCCAGAAGGAGAAGAGGATCTTGCCCTGCTTGTACTTGTTCGACATGGTGTCGTAGTTCTGGGTGGAGGACTCGGGGTCGACCAAGCCCATCTGGTTGGCCTTGTTGAAGAACTGGAGGGCCTTCTCGTACATCCCGCCTTTCTGAGTGACCGACTGGTAGTCAGAACCATCGGCCTTGGCCAGAACGAAGCCCATCTCGTCGTAACCGAAGTAGGTTGTGGGCTGCTTGGCGTTGTTCATCATGTTGCCGTCCCAGTCCTTGAAGAGGGAGAAGGCATAGACATTCTTGTCGCCGGTATCTGCCCGGGCCTTGTCCTGCATCTGCTTGAGGATCTGCAGGAAGTCATCCAGGTTGTTGAACTTGGGGTAGCCAATCTCACGGTAGTAGTCCCAGCGGATGTAAGGGCCGAAAACAGGCTCGTTACCTTCGGAGGGATCGGTCGGGCTCTTGGTGGAGACGCTCTGCGGCACCCCCCAGACCCCGCTGCTCTGCCCAGCCAGTTTGTTGAGGGCATCGGTGGCGGACTTGTACTTTTTGATGTTCTTCGCATTCTTCAGGTACGGTGTCATGTCATCGATCAGGTGGGCCTTGATCAACTTGGTCAGTCTGCCGTTGCCAGCTCCGGTGATGACCAGATCGCCCAGGTTCCCGGCTGCCGAACGGGTATCGAAGAGAGTGCTGCCACCACCGGCCACATTGGGCGAGATCATGTTCAACTTGAGGTTGAACTTGTCCTTGACCATCTTGGCGAACCAGCCCTTCTGGATGCCCTGGTAGTTGGCCAGGTCGTCATAGACGTCCACCTTCATCAAGGAGCCGTCATCCTTCTCGTTGGCCGAGTTGTCTCCTCCGCCGCCACAGCCGGCCAAGGCCAGCGAGGCTGACAGCACCGCTGCCATCACCACTGCGAGTTTACTCTTCTTCATGGTTTCCTTGTTACCTTTCTCTGCAATAGTCTGATTTTCAGACTCCCTTGGTCGGCTCGTGCCGGTCGCTCGACACAGGCCCAGCAAGGTGGTCAAGACTTCATGTGAGGCCCGAACCCCCAGGGCTCCCGACGGGACCGGACGCTCATACTCTGCTTCACTTCTTGTCTTCGAACTGCTTCTTGATGTTTACCCGGGCCGTGTTCTGGTCCTTGGCGTCCTTCATGTCCACATCGAGAACCTGCTTGTAGCCCATCCCGTCAACCTTGGAGCGCATCTCATCGAGGAGGGCATTGAACTCGTTGTCATCCTTGGCGAAGGAGGCCTTCCAGGAGGCGTTGACGATCTCGGTCTTCACCTGGCCGCGGAGGGTCTTGATCTGGGAGGACTCGTCCGGGGTCACGTAGCTGGAACCGGGGGCCACCATGATCTTGTCGTTCTTCTTCAGATATTCCATGGTGGTCTTGGCCCCGCCCATGTGGGCAGACCAGTCAGTGCTCAGCGCGTCCGTATTTTTGGCCAGCTGCGAGGGCCACATACTGGCGTTGTAGGGGTAGCCCGTGGAGGGATCCTTGTCCTGGACAATCACAGTCGGGTAGTTCAAGGCCGAAACCCCGTCCTTATAGGTGCCGCCACCCCAATCGGCCGGCACGTTGGCACCGTTGCCGAAGAGGACCTTCTCGCCGAAATCCGTCAGAACCGGCTTGCCGTCCTTGACCGTCCAGTTCAGGTTCTTAGGACCAGCGGATCCGCCGGTTTGGGCACCGGAGGCGTAAACCCCCTCAGGTGAGTAAAGCCAGTCGATGAAGTTGACCAGGCGTTGCTTGTTCTTGGCCTTGGAACCCAGAGCGATGAAGGTGCTGCCCCCGTCAGGCGTGGCGCCATAGGAGAAGATCTTCATATCCTCCAGGGGGGCGATCATGAAGCCTTTGCCCTGGGCTTTGTTGTCCGTGGTGTTGTAAGCGGCCTGCCCCAGCCATGGCCAGAAGGAGAAGAGGATCTTGCCCTGCTGGTACTTGGCATACATGGTGTCGTAGTTCTGGGTGGTCGACTCGGGGTCAACCAGGCCAGCCTGTGATGCCTTGTTGAAGAACTGGAGGGCCTTCTCGTACATCCCGCCCTTCTGGGTGACCGACTGGTAGTCAGAGCCGTCGGCCTTGGCCAGAACGAAGCCCATCTCGTCGTAACCGTAGTAGCAGGTGGGCTGTTTGGCGTTGTTCATCATGTTGCCGTCCCAGTCCTTGAAGAGGGACATGGCGTAGATGCTCTTGTCGCCGGTATCTGCCCTGGCCTTGTCCTGCATCTGCTTGAGGACATTGACCAGGTCATCCATGTCGGCGATCCTGGGATAGCCTACCTCCTTGTAGATGTCCCACCGCACGTAGGGGCCGAAGGTGGGCTCCAGCCCCTCGGAGGGCTCCGTGGGCGGCAGAGAAGTGACCGACCCGGGCACCCCCCAGACCCCGCTTGTCTGTCCGGCCACCTTGTTGAAGGCGTCGGTGGCGGATTTGTACTTCTTGATGTTCTTCGCATTCTTCATGTACGGTGTCATGTCCTCGATCAGGTGGGACTTGACCAGCTTGGCCGCCTGGCCGGAGCCGGAGCCGGTGATAATGATGTCACCCAGGTTCCCGGCTGCTGAACGGGTGTCGAAGAGGGTGCTGCCCCCGCCCGCCACATTGGGGGCCACGATGTTCAACTTGAGGTTGAACTTGTCCTTGACCATCTTGGCGAACCAGCCCTTCTGGATGCCCTGGTAGTTGGCCAGACCATCGAAGACATCCACCTGCATGAGCGACCCGTCGTCCTTCTCGTTGGCGGAATTGTCTCCGCCGCCACAGCCCGCCAGGGCCATGGACACGGTTATGACAGCGGCAGCCACCGCCGTCAGCTTCTTGGCTTGCATTGTTTCCCCTTTCCAGACACCGTCCGGCTCCTGGGCCCGTCCTGTCACCTTCGGCAAGTCGGCGGGCTGCAGGTCATCAGGAGGGTTCTGACTTCCGCTTACATCCCTATGTCTCTTAGATTGTCTCAACGGCCTGCGTGGTCCCCCTCAGTCCATGCTCCCGGCCCCCAGGCCCCTGCCCACCGCCGACGACTCCGTGAGCGGTGATGGTCAACCCCGTGGTTGATCTCCTTCGGACCGGCGGGGCCATTGCCGGCCTTGCATCTCTCATCGATTTGTCCTCCTTGATGAATCGACATGAACGCTTCCTGGCCGCCGCGTGGGATCAGGCCCGCACGGCGGCTAGGTTGCACCTCCTCTCGATCAGCCCTTGACGGCGCCGAGCATCATGCCCTTGACGAAGTAGCGCTGGAAGAGCGGGTAGATAAAGAGGATGGGCAGCACCACGATCACGGCAACAGTCATGCGAATTGAGGTCGGGGTCTGCTGGGTGGCCAGGGCCGCCATATTCAGGGCGCCGCCCGCGCTGGCCTTGACTGCACTGGCCAAGGAGCTTGCCTGGTTGATGTACTGATAGAGCAGATACTGCAGAGAGTAGAGCTTTGAATCAGTCATGTAGATCAAGGTGTCCTGGAAGGAGTTCCACTGCCCCACGGCCGAGAAGATGGCCACCGTGGCCAGGATCGGCGTGCACATGGGCAGGACGATCTTGAAGAAGACCGTCAGTGTGCCGGCGCCGTCCACCTCGGCCGCCTCCTGGAGAGACTTGGGGATGGACTCGATGTAGGTCTTCACCAGAATAATGTTGAAGGGCTGCACGATGGCCGGCAGGATGTACACCCAGAAGTTATTGGTCAGACCCAGATTCTTCATCGTGATGAACATAGGGATCAGACCAGCATTGAAGTACATGGTCACGATGATGAAGCGGTACCAGAGCTTGCGATGCCACATTCCCTCCTGAGTGAAGAGGAAGCCCAGGAAGGCGCTGGCCAGTACGGTCAGGGCGGCACCGATCACGGTACGTCCCAGGGAGACCATGGCTGCCGTGCCCAGGCCCTCCAGCTTGAAGACCTCCACATAGTTGCTCCAGTGGATTCCCTTTGGCAGAATCGTGATCTTGCCGGCGGCACTCAGGGTGTTGTCGGAGATGCTGTTGATGATCAGATAGTAGAAAGGATATGTACAGATAAAGGCGAAGAGGATGAAGAAGACGATGTTGAAGACATTGAACACCTTCTCGCCCTTGGTCCGCTGCAGGAGGGGAGAAACGCCCTTCGATTCGATTGCCATGCTGTCGCTCATGATTGTTTTCCCCTCACGCTCAGATGATTGACTCGCCACGGGTCCGCTTGGAGGCCCAATTGACCAGGAACAAAAGGACCACACTGACCAGGGATTTCAGCATGGATATGGCCGTCGCAAGAGAGAGGCTGTTCTGACCCATGCCCACGTTGTAGACGTAGAGGTCAAGCACCTGGATGTGCTTGAGGTTGAAGGCGTTCTGGAAGACGAAGTACTGATCCATCCCGTTGTTCAGGAAGTTGGAGACGCTCAGCATCAGCATGACCAGGTATGTGGGCATGAGCTGCGGAATCGTAACGTGTATGATCTGCTGGAATCGGTTGGCCCCATCCACCTGGGCGGCCTCGTAGAGTTCGGGGTCGATGCCGGATATGCCGGCCAGGTAGAGGATGGACCCCCAGCCCAGACCCTTCCACAGGCTCCACAGGAGCATCTTGATGTAGGTCCAGTTATCGGAATCCAGGAAGTGGATAGGCTGTGAAATCAGGTGGATGTTCTGCAGGAGCTCATTGACCATGCCAGTGGAGGAGAACATGGCGAATGCCACGGCGTAGACCAGGACCCAGCTGATGAAGTTGGGCAGGGTAGTCAGGGTCTGGATGACGTTCTTGAAGTGCTTGCTGCGAATCTCATTGAGGCCGATGGCAAAGAACAGCGGGAAGAATGAGGTCAGAATGCCCAGGCCGCTCATCACGAAAGTGTTGATCAGGACCTGGACGACCGTATGCAGCTGGGCCGGATTCTGGATCATCATCTTGAACCACTGGAAGCCGACGAATTGGCTCTCCGAAAGGGGAATGGGTGGCTGATAGTCATAGAAGGCATATACCCATCCGAGCAGTGGATAGTAACTGAAGAGGATGACCAGTATCAGAAAGGGGACGGTCAAGAGGAAGAGGTTGATGCTGTGTCTCTTCTTGCCGCTTATGCCCCCTTGGCGTTTAGTCTTACCCCGCCGGGTGGCGTTCAACGGAATGTCGCCAGTTGACATCCTGCCCTCCTGTCTTTCCTATAAGCCCGCTCCATTGCGTTGCCAGCCATGCGCCGAATGCTTCCACTACTTTTCGGCGCCGTGTTTACCGTAGTAGGCTTATTTATATGTTTGTAAATAGATTAGTACACCGATTTAACTTAGCTGTCAAGCCGCGGTATGCTGCAAGGCATGTCACCACGTAAGACAGGACCGCTCCCACCCATGGGTCCAGGCAAGATCGGTCACCTTTCTGACAGACCCGTCCGACAGCTGTTCCTGTAGCCAACGGAGCAGAAGACAGAACAACAGGATGGCCGCGCCCAGTCTCCTGCCCGCGTGCCGCCGCCCCCGCCGGGTGCACTGACAGGTAGAGTCAAAGAGGAAAGGCGGATCATGCACTTCAACCTCGAAAGCCCCTTCTGGCAGTTCGTGAACACCCTGCTCAGATTCACAGCTCTGAACCTGCTCTTCGTCGTCACCTGCATACCCCTGATCACGATAGGGCCCTCCCGCAGCGCCCTCTACGGCACGGTCTTCGCCTATGACGACCACGACGACATTCCCCTCTGCAGACAGTACCTGCACCGCTTCATCCGGGAGTTCAAGCAGTCCATAATCGCCTTCATCATCCACGTGGCGCTGGGTGCCATCATCATTTACTCACTGGCCTTCTGGTTGAGCATGAAGGGGGCGATGACCTATCTCGCCATCATTGTCCTGATCATCGGAACCGTCCTACTCGTCCTCTCATACGAGTTCTTCTACCCCCTGCAATCCCGCTACACCAATACTGTCTGGGGTTTCTTCAAACTCTCCGTCGGTGTTCCCATGGGGATCCCCCTCTACGCCATCTGCCTCCTGGCCATCGACGTGGCCTTCGCCTTCCTCGTCTACTATGTTCCCTTCCTGCGGGTCATGGCCATAATCTTCGGCTTCTCCTGGCTGGCATATGCCAAGTCACTAATCTATCTACGGGCCTTCGACCGTTTCGAGCGGGGTGCCAAGGGAGACACCACAACCACCTATAAGAACGGTTCTCTGTAACCAAGGCGGTGCCCCCGCACACCTCGCTGAATGGCAGATCACATTTCGCGTAGATTGACAGGGTATAGGCCGCTCGCATGAACCACGGTTGCGTCCAGGCTGCCAAGAGTGGCATACAGGGTACAGAAAGGGGGCAGCTGTCCGCTGGCTCTGAACCTGGCGGACACCGCCCCCCTCGCTTTACCTATAGGACCCCGGCTCTACTGACGGATCATGGACCGCCAGGCAGGCCGGAATCGTGGAATCACTTGGTCCTGTTCTCATACTCCTTCACAATGTCCTGGCGTGCCTTGGTTTGAGCCTTGGCGTTGGCCATGTCGATCTTTTCGATCTTCTCGTAGCCCAACCCCTTCACATTGTTGCGCATGGTCTTCAGGATGGTATCGAACTCGTTGTCATCCTTGGCATAGACCGCCTTCCAGGACTCGGAGACGATCTCGGACTTGACCTGGCCGCGAACTGCGGTGATCTGGGAGTCCTCCTCGGGCGGGATGTACCCTGAGCCGGGGGCGACCACAATCTGCTTGTGCTTCTCCAGATACTCCAGGGCCGTCTTGGCACCGTCCATATGGGCGGACCAGTCATCCCTGAGGGCGTTGGGCTTGGCCAGTTCGGTCTTCCACAGGGCCGGATTGTAGGTCTCCTTGGTGGTCGGGTCGATGTCGTTCTGGTTCAGCCCCTGGAAGTGCATCATGGAGATGCCCTTGTTGTAGTCACCGCCGCCGAACTCTGCGGGGACCTTCAGTCCGTCGGCCTCATTCATGGCCTTGAGGCCGAAATCGGTCATCTTGTTGCCTTCAGAGCTCCTGGTCCAGCAGAGCTTTTCCGGGCAGACGGGGCCACCGGCGTTCTGGGCCGTGGCATAGACACCCTCAGGCGAGTAAAGCCAGTTGAGGAAGTCAACCAGGCGCTGCTTGTTCTTGGCCTTGGCACCGATTGCCAGGATGGGATCCACCCCATCGGGGGCGAAGCCGTCTGAATAAATGTTCATGTCCTGCAAGGGCGCCAGCATGAACCCGATTCCCTTGGCCTTGTTGGCAGCAGAGTTGATGCGGGGTTGGCCCAGCCAGCACCAGATGTCGACCAGCATCTTGCCCTGGCTGGTCTTGGCGGTGATGTTGTCCCAGGTCTGAGTGGAAGAATCCGGATCAATCAGGCCCATCCTCTGGGCCTTGTTGAGGAAGCGCAGGAGCTTCTCGTAGATGCCGCCCTCCTGGATGGGGGTCTGGTCATCAGAGCCGTCAGCCTTGGTCAGGACCGAGTTCATCGTATTGTACCCATACCAGGAGGCCATATCCATGGGGAACTTCATCATCTCCCCATCCCAGTCCTTGAAGAGGCTGAGAGCGTAGATGTCCTTCTGGCCGGTGTCGGCCCGGGCCTTGTCCTGCATGAGCTTCATAACGTTGAGGAAGTCATCCAGGTTCTTAATCTCCGGGTAACCGACCTCACGATAGTAGTCCCAACGGATGTGGGGAGCCGTGCCGGGCTCATCTCCAGCGTTCGACTTGAGCGGGGACTGGGAGGACACGTTTCCGGGGATGCCCCAGACGCCATCCTTACCCGCCACCTTGGTCACCCTGTCCAGGGCGCCCTTGTACTTCTTCAAGTACTTCTCGTTCTTGATGTAGGGGGTCAGATCAGTAATCAGATCGGCCTTAACCAGCTTCTGCAGGCGGCCATTGCCGGTGTGGGTCAGAATCAAGTCGCCCAGGTTCCCGGCTGCCGAACGGGTCTCGAAGAGAGTCTCGCTGTTGCCGGTGACACCCGGTGCGATGACCTTGAGCTTGATGTTGAACTTGTCCTTGATCAGCTTGGCGAACCAGCCCTTCTGCATACCCTGGGCCGTGGCGTCCTGGGAGAACATCTCAACGGTCATTTCAGAGTGGTCGTCCGGGCCATCGCTTGAATTAGCACCGCCACCACAGCCCGCCAAGGACATGGCACCGGTGATGGCGACGGCGATCGCCGCCATTGCCTTCTTCTTGAGGTTCATCGATTATCTTCCTTCTTTGTCATCCGCCACCCAACCCGTGGCGTCTCTTACCACCGTCCGGCTCCCCGGTCCGGCCAGAAAAATCTGAATTGGATTTCCTTGACCGGTCCGGGCAGGTCATCGGGGCGTACGGGGGGCTGTACGGCCCCCGCCAGAACCCGGGCCGTCTTTCACCGGACCGGATCTCACTTGCCGTGCTGTTCCTCCCATTCCTTGACAATCTTCTGACGTGCCTTGGTCTGGGCCTTGGCGTTGGCCATGTCGATCTTCTCGACCTGCTCGTATCCAAGCCCCTTCAGGTTGTCTCTCATGGTCTTCAGGATGGTGTTGAACTCGTTGTCATCCTTGGCGTAGACCGCCTTCCAGGACTGGGAGACGATCTCGGACTTGACCTGGCCGCGCAAAGCCTTGATGGAGGAGTCCTCAGTCGGAGCCACGAAGCCTGCCCCGACGGCGACCATGACCTCGTCATGCTTCTGCAGCCACTCAAGAGCGGTCTTGGCACCGTCCATATGGGCGGACCAGTCATCCCTGAGGGCATCAGGCTTGGCCAGCTCAGATTTCCACAGCTGGGGGTTATAGGTCTCCTTGGTGGTCGGGTCGATGTCGTTCTTGTGGATGCCGGTGAAGTGCATCATCGACACTCCCTTGCCGTACTGGCCGCCACCGAACTTGGCAGGTACCGGCTGACTATTGTCCGGGTCTTCCTCAGTCCCGAACATGACCCTGATACCCAGGTCGGTCATCTTGTTACCGTCCTTGGTCCGCTCCCAGCACATCTTCTCCGGGCAGGCCTGTCCCATGGCACCGGTGGCCGTGGCATAGACACCCTCGGGCGAGTAGAGCCAGTCGATGAAGTCGACCAGGCGCTGCTTGTTCTTGGCCTTGGCACCCACGGCGATGACCGGGTCATGACCGTCGGGCATAAACCCGTCCGCGTAGACCTTCAGGCCGGGTACTGGGGCCAGCATGAATCCAACCCCCTTGGCCTTGTTGCCCACGGTATTGACGGCCGGCTGGCCCAGCCAGCTCCAAATGTCTGCCAGGACCTTGCCCTGGTGGACCTTCTGGGAAATGTTGTCCCAGGTCTGGGTGGAGGAATCCGGATCCACCAGGCCCATCCTGGAGGCCTTGTTGAGGAAACGCAGCATCTGCTCGTAGATGCCACCCTCCTTGGTAACAGGCTGGTCGTCCTTCCCGTCGGCCCGGGTAAGGACCGTGTTCATGGGATTGTACCCGTACCAGGATGCCATATCCATCGGGTACTTCATCATCTCCTGGTCCCAGTCCTTGAAGAGGCTGAGGGCATAGATGTCCTTTTTCCCAGTGTCCTCACGGGCCTTGTCCTGCATGAGCTTGAGAACGTCAAGGAAGTCATCCAGATTGTTGATCTTGGGGTAACCCACTTCGCGGTAGTAATCCCAGCGGATATGGGGGGCCGTGCCCGGCTCGTCACCGGCGGAAGGTTTGGCGGGCGACTGAGTGGCCACATCGGACGGGGCCCCCCAGACGCCATCCTTACCCGCCACCTTGGTGACCCTGTCCAGGGCACCCTGGAACTTCTTTAGATGCTTCTCATTCTTCATGTAAGGAGTCATGTCGGCAATCAGGTTGGCCTTGACCAGCTTCTCCAGACGACCATTGTCCGTGTTGGTCAAAATCAGGTCACCCAGGTTGCCAGTGGCCGCCCTGGTCTGGAAGATGGTCTCCGCGTTACCCGTCTGAGCAGGTGCAACCACCTTCATCTTCATATTGAACTTGTCCTTGAGTATCTTGGCGAACCAACCCTTCTGCTCTCCCTGGGCGGTGGCGGACATGGAGAACATCTCCACATTCATCAGGCCCTTGTCATCAGCACCCTCGCTGCTGCTCTCACCGCCGCAGCCTGCAAGGGCCATGGCCGAGGACAGGATCAAGGCCATCGCCATTGATGCCTTCTTCTTGAGGGACATTGTTCCTCCTTTTTCTTCTATTTTTGATTCTTATTGTTTAGTTCTTATTGTTTAGTTCTTCCGGAGCGGTCCGACCCCTTAGGGCCAGATCGGAAGTCGACACCCCACGTCGGCTCTCCCGTTTTGTTTTTCCTTCTCTATTGGCCGGAACCATCTACCTCACTAACGTCACCTCCCACAGGCAGGTCCGGCCGAATCCCCTCCCGGCCGGATGCCGCTTTGCGGGAGGGGGGGGGGTACGGTTCACCCCTTGACGGCGCCGAGCATCATGCCCTTGACAAAGTAGCGCTGGAAGAAGGGATAGACGAAGAGAATGGGCAGCACCACAATCACAGCAACAGTCATGCGAATTGAGGTCGGGGTCTGCTGGGTGGCCATAGCGGCCGCATTCAGAGCGCTACCCGTACCGCTAGCCTTGACCGAGGAGGCCAGGGCAGCTGCTTGGTTGATGTAGAGGTAGAGCACGTACTGCAGGGAGTAGAGCTTGGAATCCGACATGTAAAGCAGAGTGTCCTGGAAGGAGTTCCACTGCCCCACGGCCGAGAAGATAGCCACCGTGGCCAGGATCGGCGTGCACATAGGCAGTATTATCTTTCTGAAAACGGTCAGTGTGCCAGCGCCGTCAACCTCGGCCGCCTCCTGGAGGGAAGAGGGGATGGACTCGATGTAGGTCTTCACCAGAATAATGTTGAAGGGCTGCACGACGGCCGGCAGGATGTACACCCAGAAGTTATTGGTCAGACCCAGATTCTTCATCGTGATGAACATAGGGATCAGACCAGCATTGAAGTACATGGTGATGATGACGAACCGGTACCAGAAGGACCGGTGCCACATCTTCTTCTGAGTAAACATAAAGCCCAGGAAGGCGCTGGCTATGACGGTCAGGGCCGTGCCGATCACGGTACGTCCCAGGGAGACCATAGCAGCATCCCCCAGGCCCTCCAGCTTGAAGACGGCCTTGTAGTTCTCCAGGTGGAAACCTTGGGGGAACCAGTTGACATCACCAGCCGCACTTGCATCATTGTCGGAGATGCTGTTGATGATCAGGTAGTAGAAGGGATATGTACAGATGAAGGCAAAGAGGACAAAGAAGGCGATGTTAAAAACATTGTAGACCTTCTCCCCTTTTGATCTGCGAATCAGATGGGACCCGTCCAAGGTCCTGGCAGATGTGTCGATAGCGTCACTCATATTTCAGCTCTCCTTTTCCGCTCGGGACCTCAGATGATCGACTCGCCGCGCACACGTTTGGACAGTGTGTTGACACTCAGTAAGAGGACCACACTGACTATGGATTTCAGCATGGATATGGCTGTGGCGAGAGAGAGACTGTTCTGGCCCATGCCCACGTTGTAGACGTAGAGGTCAAGCACCTGGATGTGCTTGAGGTTGAAGGCGTTCTGGAAGACGAAGTACTGATCCATCCCGTTGTTCAGGAAGTTGGAAACTGACAGGAGCAGGAGCACGAAGTAGGTGGGCATCAACTGCGGAATCGTCACATGGATGATCTGCTGGAAGCGGTTTGCCCCATCCACCTCGGCTGCCTCGTAAAGCTCAGGATCAATGCCGGCGATGCCCGCCAGGTACATGATCGACCCCCAGCCCAGCCCCTTCCACAGGCTCCAGGCCAGCATCTTCAGCCAGGTGTGCGAGTCGGAATCGAGGAACTTGATGGGGTCTGTGATCAGATGGAGGTCCATCAGGGTCTCGTTGACCATTCCAGAGGAGGAGAACATGGCGAATGCCACGGCGTAGACCAGGACCCAGCTGATGAAGTTGGGCAGGGTAGTCAATGTCTGGACGACGTTCTTGAACCAACGGGACCTAATCTCGTTGAGGGCGATGGCGAAGAAGAGGGGGAACATGCTAGTCAGGATGTTCAGGCCGCTGATGGCGAAGGTGTTGATGAGCACCTGCCAGACCGCGCGAAGCTGAGCGGGGTTCTGAATCATCATCTCGAACCACTGGAGGCCCACGAATTTGCTCTTCGACAGAGGGATAGGGGGCTGGTAGTCGAAGAAGGCGTAAACCCACCCGAACAGAGGGAGATAACTAAAGAGAACTACGAAAATGAGAAGGGGAACGATGAGGAGCCAAAGATTGAAACTGTGGCGCTTGGAGGATTCTACCTTCCCTGGAAACCGTCTTTTCCTTTTCGGCGCGGACGCTCGCGCACTATGAGACAGCGTCGCTTCGGACGCGGGAGACCCGACGGCCCGGTCCAAAACGACGTTCGCATCTTGATGATTAACCTGCACCCTTCCTCCTTCGGTCAGCCACTTCGCTTCTTCGAATGCGGTACATGGTCAAATGGAATACAGCCATGTATTTCGCTTTGGTTTTACCAAAGCCCTGTAAATAGGATATTAAATTAACAATTCCTCTTATGTCAATTAGACTAGCAGGGGAATCCCAATAATCGCAAATAGGAAACGCCTCTTGCTATCCCTATCAGGGAGTCCGTCAGGTACGGCATCCGCAGATAGGCCTTGGGAGCCCATGACAGGCCACCGCCTTCCACCTGCACGTCAGGCGGACCTAACGACTGGCTGGACTGGAGTCATTGATAACGGCTTTGACCATGGACACCAGCCGTTACCCTTCGAATTAAGTCACCATAGGAACAATTTACCTCCCTCGCACAGGCCCAGTGCCAGAGGCCGGTGGTTGTGTCTTCCTCGCAAGGGTCTAGTGAATGCCAACCTGCCGTGAACCAGACTTGTTACAGTTTGAAACTGTTCGTGTTTCAACATAACAGGACGGTCTTTGACAAATGGGATTCATACACTGGCTCATCAACCTACTCAAAGATCCGCGCAGCGCTATCGCGGGGTGGATTGCCATGGGACTGGTGCCCACATACGCATTCATCTTCCTGATCATCTTCATCGAGACGGGCGTGGTCTTCATGCCCTTTCTGCCCGGTGACTCCCTCTTATTCGCGGCCGGCGTCTTCGCACACGACCCCACCAGCGGGATGGCATTGGACATCCTCCTGCCGCTCGTCTGCCTGGCTCCGATCCTCGGCGACCAGAGCAACTACTTCATAGGGCACTTTTTCGGACGGGCCATCATCAGGTCAGGCAGGGTGAAGGCCTTGACCCCGGAGCGGCTGGCCAAAACAGAGGGAATGATAGACAAGTGGGGCCCCTTGGCTGTTTTCCTAGGCCGCTTCTTCCCCTTCATCAGGACCTTCATGCCTTTCATCTCGGGGATCTCGGGGATGAAGTGGAGCCGGTTCACACCCTTCAGTGTTCTGGGGGGCCTGGTCTGGTCCACCCTCTTCACCCTCCTGGGTTACTTCTTCGGTGGTATCCCGGCCGTCCAGGAGCATTTCGAACTGGTCATCATCCTTATTCTGCTCATATCCGTCATGCCGACCGTTATCGGCCTGATCAAGGCCAGGGCAGGCAGGGGCAAAAGGGCCGAATCCGCGCAGGTAGCCGCCGACCAGGACGAGCCCGGGAAAATCAAGCAGGACGCGAACCTCAGTGACTGAATATGACAACCCATCCGGCAGACGCGAAAACCGAACCATGGGTCGTAACACGGAGTCATGGCACAGACCGTCCAAATTGCGTTTGTGCCCACCCTGCGATACAGTACAGTCTGTTGTTCGGCTACGGTCGGGCAACGTATGGGGCTGTAGCTCAGTTGGTAGAGCGCTTCGTTCGCATCGAAGAGGTCGGGGTTTCGACTACCCTCAGCTCCACAGTGTCGAGATAATGCTTTTTCTTCTTTGCCGTTCTTGACCGCATCCAGTTACTGGACAATGCGCCAAGTCGTTCGTCATCATGACCGATGAAGCCCCTGCTAATTCCAGTCGCAGCGACGCATTACCACCGCTTTCCTGCCATGACCCATCAGTCAGTAGATGCATAGTCGAATCAGACAGTTTGATAAGCAAAACCCTGGCATAGGGCCAGGGTAGGATTGCACGACAATTCCTGAACCGACAAGCTTGTAATTTCTCGTCGAACACTCAGAGATGTGTCAGCGAAGCCGGCAATCGCCTTCCCAATAGTGAAGACACTGTCGATTCTAATCAGCACCGATAACCACTATGGGCGCATTATGCAAACGCGCCCATCAGCGGATCAGCGCTTAGAAGCGGAGCGGAAGGGGTTGTCATCACGGCGGTGGCGGCGATGACCGCGGCGGAATCCACGACGATCAGCATCGAAACGGGAGCCAGCGCGACCACGGTCATGACCGTGGACCCGCTCGCCGTTGCCGGAATGACGATGGACTCTGGACCGGCCGTCCAAGGGGCCATCCTCGCGATCGAATACTGGTCGGTCCTCTGAGGACCGCTGAAAACGGGAAGGTCGACGATCCCGACCCCGGCCTGCAGCACGGCCCTGGCCACCACGATCAAAGCGCCTGTCTGCGCGGGAACGGCCCCGATGTCCACCACGGCCGCTACGAGCAGGCCGACCGTTGGAAGCCTGCGGCTGCTCGACCTGCAAGGACCAGCCGTGTACAGGTTTGGCCAACGGCCCCACGAGCTCGGTAACTTCGGGCGAATCGGCAGTCACTTGAACCGGCTTGGCATCGATATGGGCCATGCGCAGCATCCGCCTGGTGTCACGCCACTGGTCGGGAAGAACCAGGGTGACCACATCGCCGGAACGGCCAGCCCGGGCTGTGCGGCCCGACCGGTGCAAGAAGGACTTGGGATCGGCTGGTGGATCCACCTGGACCACCAGGTCTACGTCACTGATGTCCACGCCGCGGGCGGCCACGTCTGTAGCCACGAGGACCTTCACCTCGCCTCGGGAGAAGGCCCCCAGATTGCGATCGCGCTGGTTTTGAGAAAGATTGCCATGCAACTGTGCAGCCGGGATGCCGTTGTCAATCAGGTTCTTGGCCAGCTTCTTGGCCTGGAACTTGGTTCGCGTGAAGAGGATACGCCGTTCGGTACCCGAGGCCAGCCTGCGCACCAGATCATGCTTGGCTGCCTGGGTGGTCCGAAAGATGTGGTGGGTCATCAGATCCACATGCTGGGTGGCCGAATCCACCTCGTGAATCTTGGGATCCTTGAGGAAACGCTTGACCACGGCATCCACACCATGATCCAGGGTGGCCGAGAAGAGCATGCGCTGACCGCCCGGACGAACCTGGGCCAGAATCCGCTCCACAGCGGGCAAGAAGCCCATGTCGGCCATCTCATCAGCCTCGTCCAGCACGGCGATCTCCACGTCCTCCAGACTGAGCTTGCGCTGGCGGAGCAAATCCTCCAGGCGACCCGGGCAGGCCACCACAATCTTGGCCCCGCGCCGAAGGGCATCGACCTGACGACCCTGGCCAACACCGCCGTAGACTGTGCAGGTCCGCATGCCGTAGGCCTGGGCCAGGGGGTTGAGAACCTCGTCGATCTGATTGGCCAGCTCGCGGGTGGGAGCCAAGACAAGACCACGCGGGCGGGGCAGACTGCCGGATCCGGCGGCGCCCCCGCGACCATGGCGGGCCCGTCCTCCCTCGCCAGCAGCCAGTCGAGCCACCAGAGGAATGCTGAAGGCCAAGGTCTTGCCGGAACCGGTCCGCCCCCGTCCCAGGATGTCACGGCCAGCCAGGGCATCAGGCAGGGTGTCCCGTTGGATGGGGAAGGCGCTGGTCTTGCCGTCCTTGCGCAGAACACGGACCAAGGGCTCAGGCACCCCCAGCTGGTCGAAAGTCATAGGTTCTACGGCAGATTGGCCGGAATTGGAAGAATTGGAATCGGGCATGGATGAAGCAGTCACAATGACCTTTCACAACAGGGAAGAAAACGGTACTGTCGGTCGACAGTTCGCAGGCCGCGTGCAAAGCAGAGAATGACGAATTTCGCGCAAGCGGTTTCCCCGTACTCAAAGCATTCAGGCGACGATCAGCCGCAGCTCTTGGGCGAGCGGCCAACCTGTACACCATAGCACAGGCCCCTCACCCATCTCAGGAGCGTACGCTCCAGACGATCAGCGATTTGGACTCCGTGGGGTCGGCCTCGTCATGCGTTGTGTCCTGCCGCCAGAGCCGGGCCCTGCTGGAACGCCTGACTTCGACGACCCGGCCGTCGGCAGCTGCTGCGAACATGCTGGATCCCTGTGACTGGTGGGAGCGGCGCAGCTGGCGCCTCAGCTGACGATTCTCCTCGGCCAGGGCCAGAATCCTGGTCACCCCGGCCAGGTTGATGGACTCGTCCTGGCTCAGATGCTGAGCCTGACCAAGCCGATCCAGATCCCGCAGGGAGTATCGGCGCGCGCCCCCCTCGGTCCGTTCCGGCACAATCAGACCCAGCCGGTCATATTGGCGCAGGGTCTGCGGATGGATATTGGCCAACTGCCCGACCTGACCGACGCTGAAGACCGGCAGCTCGATGTCCAAGCCGGCATCGTCGGCAGCATCCAGGCTGATGTGCCCGGCCACCAGACCGCGAGCGCAGGCCAGATAAATCCGCCTGGTCTCAGGATCCACCCTGACCATGATCATCACTCCTTTCCGCTGCTCGTTCCGACTTGATCCGGCATCCGGATCGTCATATCTTCATGCGCTCCCCGGCGATCTGCTCGTCGAAGTCACCGCTTGCCTTGGCAAAGTCGCGCATGGCCTTCTTCTGGGCCATGCCGAGCCGACCGGGCATGCGGATCTCAAGGCGCCCCACCAGGTCGCCCTTGCCGCGCCGGTCCTGAACCCCCTTGCCGGCGATGCGAATCTCGTCGCCGCTGGAGGAGCCAGCCGGAATCTTGAAGGTGACGACCTGGTCATCGATATCCCGGGCCTGGACCTTGGCCCCCAGGGCCGCCTCAGCTACCGTCACCGGCAGGGTCATGACCAAATCCCTGTCCTTCATGGTGAACCGTTGGCTGGGCTGGACGCTGATCTGCAGGTAGAGGTCGCCATTGGCGCCCCCGTCCCTGCCAGGCCGACCCTTGCCAGCCAGCCTGATCCGCTGGCCGTTGCGCACCCCGGCGGGGATATGCGTCTTGAAACGCTTGCCTCCCACGCTCAGGGAGACCGTGGCCCCCTTGACCGCCTGACGGAAGGACAGCCCAATTTTCGAGTTGCGATCCTCTCCCTTGACAGGCCTGGGCCTGCTCTCCTGGTAAGCGGTCCGACCGCCACCCCCGCCGAAGGAGGAGAAGATGTCAGCAAAGTCGGGCTGTCCGGAACCATCGCCGAAACGGATGCGGGTGCCTCCGGGTGCCCCGGCCCCGCCGAACATGGAGCCGAAGATGTCCGAGAATGCATCGGTGTTGAAGCCGCCCTGGCCGGAGCCCCCGGCGAACCGGGCTCCCCCCATGCCGAACTGGCGGATTGCATCGTACTTCTGACGCTGCTCCTTGTTGCTGAGCACGTCGTAGGCCTCGGAGATATCCTTGAACTTCTCCTCGGCCTCCTTGGTCTTATTGAGATCGGGATGGTATTTGCGGGCAAGCTTGCGGTAGGCCTTGGTGATCTCCGCTTCGCTGGCGTCCTTGGAGACACCAAGGACCTTGTAATAGTCCTTGCTCAGCCATTCATTCTCAGCCATCCATGTCTCCTTTCCTCATAAGCTACGAATATATCGAATTGGAATCCGCCCTTTCGCGTGCGGCGGCGGGCGGGATCATAACCCCACCCAGCCGCCGCATGCGAAGGCGTCGATTCAGCCTGCGGAAGGTCCGCAATCACCGTCCCTGCTACTGCCCGGGCGATGTCACCACTACCCTGGCGGCCCGGATCACCCGGTCGCCGATCCGATAACCTGCCTCGACCACCGTGTCAACGGTCTCTTTCTTGGCCTCGGGGTCCGGCTTGTGCAGGATGGCCTCATGCTTGGTGGGGTCGAAGTCCTCGCCTTTTTCACCGAACTTCTCGACACCGAACTTCTCGAAGGTCTTGTCGATCTTCTTGGCCACAGCCTGGAAGGAGTCGTCCATCTGCCCGTGCTCCTTGATCCGGTCAATGTCATCAAGGGCCGGAAGAAGGGCGGTCAGCACATCCACGATGCCGTGCTGGCGGAAGATGTCCTGCTCCTTCTTGGCACGGTTGCGGAAGTTGACGAACTCGGCCCGCTCGCGCTGGAGGGCCTCCAGATAATCGGCGGCCTCCTTCTTGGCCTGACCCAGAGGAGTCAGCCCCTCTGATCCCTTGTCGGCACCGTCTTCCTTAGCCGAGTCAGCATCCGTCTTATCGTCAGCCTGAGCATCTGCTGATGACGCATCCTTGGCGGAGGAATCCGACGAGGACTGGCTGGCCGCTTGGCCCTCGTCCGCAGCGGTCTTGTCGGCGTGACGTCCGCGAGCCGCTTCCTGACCGGCCGTCGAGGCGGCGTCAGAGGCCTTGGCCTCGTTTCCGTCCGGTTCGCCGGCGGCGGCCGGGTCGCCCTTCAGCGGCCCGGCATCATCCTTGTCGAAGGCCGACATGTCACTCGCCGTCCTTCTTCTTGTCGTCGTCATCCACGACCTCGGCATCCACCACGTCGTCATCGGCGGACGAGGAGGAGCCCGCACCCGAGGCAGCACCGGCGGCACCTGCAGCGCCCTGAGCGCCTGCAGCGTCACCGGAGCCCTGCTGGGCGTAGAGGGCCTGGCCAATCTTCTGGGCAGAGGTCATCAGCTCGCTCTGAGCATTCTTGATCTTGTCCATGTCCTCGCCCTTCAGAGCCTCTTTCAGAGCGTTGACCTTGTCGGTGACCTCCTTGGCCACCTCGTCGGAGATCTTGTCCTTGTTGTCGTTGACCAGCTTCTCGGTCTGGTAGGCGGCGGACTCGGCGGCATTGCGGGTGTCGGCGTCCTCACGGCGCTGCTTGTCCTCGGCCTCGTGGGCCTCGGCCTCCTTGACCATGCGATCGATCTCGTCCTTGGGCAGGGCGGAACCGCCGGTGATGGTCATGGACTGCTCTTTGCCGGTGCCCTTATCCTTGGCGGAGACGTGCACAATGCCGTTGGCGTCGATGTCGAAGGTGACCTCGATCTGAGGAACGCCGCGCGGAGCCGGAGCGATGCCCGTCAGCTCGAAGGTCCCCAGAGGCTTGTTGTCACGGGCGAACTCACGCTCACCCTGATAGACCTGGATCAGCACGGAGGGCTGGTTGTCCTCAGCAGTCGAGAAGACCTCGGACCGCTTGGTGGGGATGGCGGTGTTACGGTCGATCAGCTTGGTCATGATGCCGCCCTTGGTCTCGATGCCCAAGGAAAGCGGGGTCACGTCGATCAGCAGCACGTCCTTGCGGTCGCCCTTGATGACGCCGGACTGCACGGCAGCGCCGACAGCCACGACCTCATCGGGGTTGACGGTCTGGTTGGCTTCCTTGCCACCGGTCAGTTCCTTGACCAGATCCTTGACAGCGGGCATACGGGTGGAGCCGCCGACCAGCACCACGTGATCGATGTCCTGAACCGAAATGCCGGCATCGTGCAGCACGTTGTTGAACGGCGTACGGCAGCGGCCCAGCAGGTCAGAAGTCATCTCTTCGAAGTGGGCGCGGGTCAGGGTCTCGTCCAGGTGGACCGGGGTCCCGTCGGGGGTCATGGCCAGGTACTGCATGGAGATGCTGGTGGACGAGGAAGAGCTCAGCTCCTTCTTGGCCTGCTCGGCGGCCTCCTTGAGCCGCTGCAGGGCAATCTTGTCCTTGGACAGATCCACGTTGTACTTGTTCTTGACTTCAGTGACCAGCCAGTCGATGATCTTCTGATCCCAGTCGTCACCGCCCAGCTTGTTGTCGCCGTTGGTGGCCTGAACCTGGATGGTGGAGAAGCCGTCGTCATCCTTGCCGATCTCCAGCAGGGAGACATCGAAGGTGCCGCCGCCCAGATCGAAGACCAGGATGCGCTCATCCTCCTTGCCCTTCTCCAGGCCGTAGGCCAGAGCAGCGGCAGTAGGCTCGTTGATGATGCGCAGGACGTTCAGACCGGCGATCTTGCCGGCATCCTTGGTGGCCTGGCGCTGGGCATCGTTGAAGTATGCAGGGCAGGTGATGACCGCGTCAGTGACGGGTTCGCCCAGGTAGGACTCGGCGTCCCTCTTGAGCTTCATGAGGATCTGGGCCGAAATCTCCTGAGGGGTCCACTTCTTGCCGTCGATCTCGACGGACCAGTCGGTTCCCATGTGACGCTTGACCGAGCTGATGGTCCGGTCCACATTGGTGACGGCCTGACGCTTGGCCACCTCGCCGACCAGAATCTCGCCGGACTTGCTGAATGCCACCACCGACGGCGTGGTCCGCGCGCCCTCAGCGTTGACGATTACGGTGGGCTCGCCGCCCTCCAGGGTTGCAATGCAGGAATTGGTGGTTCCCAGATCGATGCCAACTGCACGTGCCATACTCGTTACCTCCTGATGAAATTGGGCGTAGGGCCTGACCCCACACCTCGACGTTCACGTTCTCCGCTCGCGCTTCGTTCGTGGTCCCGATGGCCGGCTCCCGTCGGCCCGGGCAAGCAGCCATCATGACCACTCCGAAACTTGAGCCTACATCACTCAACTTCCCGAGGCAAATATTATTCCCGTCATGGCACAAATTCATCAGGAGGATGCCCGAACCGAATCTGCCCGCCCAGAGGCCGGCAGGAAAACATCTACTTCTGCAGGCCCTTGGCCAGGCTCATCCCGGTGACTTGAAGACCGCCCTCGGTCACGTAGATGCCCAAGGCCTGCCCCGGCCGGTAAATCCGGGCATTCAGGGCCACTCCATCCACATAGAGGGTGGCTATGGTGTCGTCGACCACCAGCTGCAGGTGGTAGATACGTCCGGCCTCCAGACGGATCGGCCTTTCAAGGCCTATGTTCATGACCGTGAACCAGGGGTCATTGGGCGACCCCTCGAATAGGTAACGCCCCTGCCCCACTTGGAAGTCATACTGATAAGACCGCCCGGTCCCGGCCTCCTCCCGCAAGCGCAGACCGAAGGACCGGGTGCCCGGGGTGAATCTGACATCAGCTTCGAATGAGAAGAGGTCGGGGCAGTCGGGGTCAATGACCACCTCCTTCCTCTCATGAGGTGCCTGGATGTCCACATCGTCCATGGGGGTGCGGGGGTTGAAGGCGGCCCAGAGGGTATCCACCGGCCTCACACCCAGGGACCCATCCTCCCTCTGATAGACCTCGTGGGGAACGAAGGTCCCGCCCCACTCATAGTTGTTCCTGTCGTCGTCGCCTGCCTTGGTCCCCACCCAGCCGAAGAGGACCCGTCTTCCGCCCAGCTCGAAGGTACGACCCGCATAGTATCCGCTCCCGTCGAAGGCGTCATCCACAGGGGCTGTCCACGGGCCTTCCAGGCTGTGCGACATCCGGTAGGTCATCCCATGTCGGTCGCTGTATTCGGTGACGATGTGGTACCACCAGTCCCCGATTCTGAATAGGTCAGGCATCTCATGCATGGTGTAAAGACCGGGGGCCCAGAAATCCCCGCCGAACTCCCAGTGAACCAGGTCGTCGGAAGTGAATTTGACCGTCCGTCCTGTCTGCATGGTCTTGGGCCCCTTCTTCCGCGCTCCCAGGATGAGCAGGTAGTTACCGGCCTGCTCGTCCCTGACCACCATTGGGTCTCGCCAGTCGTCGGGGTCGTACCCAGGCTGGGGGGCGATAGCGGGGGCCTGGTCCAACTTCCGCCAATGGCGGAGATCCTGGCTGACGGCCTGCATCAGGACCTGAGAGGCTTTGCCCTCGGCCGGATAATCACGGTTGAAACCCGTGTAGAAAGCGTGGTAGCCGTCCGGCCCCTCGAAGACGCTGCCTGCGAAAATGAACTGGTCCTGGTCTCCGTCACCGCCCCTGGGTATGGCGGTGCCACAATCCTGGTAATGGACGAAGTCCCTGGTGGTGGCCAGGTCCCATCCGAAGGGTTGCCCGAATGGGGCCGGGTCGCGGGTGTCCCGCTGATGGAAGAGGAAGAACTCATCGCCTTTCCCATAGGGCATGCAGTCCCCAAACCAGGTGCCTGGGAATTGATAGTAGAGCTTATTCATGTTGACCCTTTCGTATCGCCGATGATCCATACGTCCGGGCCGCGCATCTTCCTCGACGACCTCGGCAGGATCCCCGCCAGTTGTTTAAGCGGTTAAGCAACCATTATAAAAGTGCCTACGCCGCTGTCAAACGGGATGGCGACCCGGCAAGTAGTCGGACAGGAGTTTCCACAAGAAGCGGAACGAATGGCATGAGATAGCCACAGAGAAGACCGGGTAATTTCTGCCCCCGGGGCGGAGGCACCAGAGGATCAGATCCGAGCTATGGAATCCCTGACGACCAGAGGGCAAGGAACCAGTTGCGGCTCGAGGCCGCCAGAGCCAGCAGCCGGATGGTTAGTCGAATCGTCCCCCCTTGCCATGAGCGCACGTATTCCCAATCTCCCCAGGTCATACTGGGGCAGGCCCACGGTAGTCAGAGCCGGGTGGAGGTGGGCGGATATCACCTCTTGATTGTCGAAG
Source organism: Bifidobacterium sp. wkB338 (assembly GCF_003688325.1). NCBI lineage: Bacteria > Bacillati > Actinomycetota > Actinomycetes > Bifidobacteriales > Bifidobacteriaceae > Bifidobacterium > Bifidobacterium sp. wkB338. Next base: position 9,177 of record NZ_NPOR01000013.1, on the reverse strand, counting down.
CCGACCACGGATATATCATCGGGAACCCGCCGCCCATATTCACGTAGGGCATCATAGAAGCCCATGGCCGTGCGGTCGTTGTGGCAGAAGACCGCCGTGGCACCGGTAGCCATCACCTCGCTCATGGCCCGGTAGCCCGACTCCTGGTCGGCCTCCTTCTCGCGGATCACCAGTGAGGGGTCGTAGGCCACACCGGCCTCGGACAGGGCCTGCCGGTAGCCCTTGAGCCGACCCACGGAGGCCGGGGTACGGGCGCTGGCGTTGATGAAGGCAATTCGCCGGTGGCCGGCCTGGAGCAGTAGGCGGGTGGCGCTGAGCCCTCCACCGACCTCATCCGGGACCACGGCTGGCAGACGGCCCAGCCGGTCGTAACAGTTGACTAGCACTGCGTTCACACCGGCCAGCCCCGCAGGAGCGTCGACCCGTCGGTGGACCCAGCTGGAATAGACCAGCCCCTCCACCCGGCGTTCCAACATAAACTCGAAAGCCCTCTCCTCTATTTTCCTGTCCCCGCCCGTGTCCACGACGAGTAGAATCTTCCCCTGCCTCCATGCCTCATCCTGGGCACCGCGAATCACCTGACCGGCGAACGGTGAGGTGGCGACCCCGTCGCTGATAAAACCGATCAGATCGGAATGCCCCCTGGCAAGCCCACGCGCCAGGGCGTTGCGGCGGTAACCCAGTTCGGAGGCCACCCTGCGGACCCTGTTGCGGGTGGCTTGCGGAATACGGGCCTTGGGGTCGTCATTGATGGCCCACGAGGCAGTGGCGACCGAGACCCCGGCGGCTCGGGCAATATCCTGAAGAGTGACCATGTCCATTCATTCTAGACGGGCACCATTGCCTACCACTGATTGCAAGCGACGGCAACGAACCGATAGGCGTGAGCGAGAAGTATGCGGTGAGGTCCACGATACATGACATGGCACGCAGAGCCGGGGCATCGGTCTCTACCGTGTTGTGGTCCTTCATTCGCCCGAGCCGATCTTAGCCGGGAACCGCCAGAGGGCGCTCGATGCCGCCCGGGCCCAGATAATCAGCACGAACTCCACTACCAACGGCGCGCTGTTCCGCCAACCTCGGTCATCGACCGCCCCAGCGTTTTATGATGCATCCATTGTCATCATCGATCTCTACCATGGTCAGCGTCCATACAGATAGACCGACGAAGGTCAGACGAAAAAAGCGAGTATATATGCACCAGACACCATCATGGCTGGACGAAGCAGTCTTCTACGAAATCTATCCTCAAAGCTTCTACGACAGCAACGATGACGGCATCGGTGACATACCGGGCATCACAGCCAAGTTGGACTACATTTCCTCCTTGGGTTGCAACGCCCTGTGGATCAACCCCTGCTTTGACTCCCCGTTCAAGGACGCAGGCTACGACGTCAGGGACTACACCAAGGTGGCATCCCGCTACGGAACCAACCAGGACCTGGTCGACCTCTTCGGACAGGCCCATCGAAGGGGAATCCATGTCCTGTTGGATCTGGTTCCCGGGCACACCAGCGAAGAACACGCTTGGTTCGCCAGCAGCGGGCGGGCCTCCCGCAACGAGTACTCCGACCGCTACATCTGGACGGACAGCAGCTTCGAGGGCTACCCCGGCATGCCCTTCATAGGCGGTGAGGCTCCCAGGGATGCCGCCTACATCCTCAACTTCTTCAAGTGCCAACCAGCCCTCAACTATGGATTCGCTTCAAGGGACCGCTCCTGGCAGCAGTCACCCGACGACCCAGGCCCAACAGCCACCCGCCAGGCCATGATCGACGTCATGCGCTTCTGGCTGAGTCAGGGTTGCGATGGCTTCAGAGTGGACATGGCCGACTCTCTCGTCAAGAACGACGACAAGGAAAAGACGGCCACCATCGACACCTGGCATCGCCTTTTCGAGCCGATCAGGAAGGAATTCCCCCAGGCAGCATTCGTCTCTGAATGGGGCAAGCCCTGGCAGTCCCTGGAGGCTGGCTTCGACATGGACTTCTACCTGAATTGGCGGTGGGCAGGCGTACCAAACGGTTACAACTTCCTGACACGCAACACTGAAGACGAGCTGGAAGGGCCTGACGATGCCAGCTACTTCAAGGCAGACAGCAAGACCGGCATATCAGACTTCCTGGCTGATTACCTTCCCCAATACCTGCGTAGCCGAAATCTGGGAAGCTTCTGCTTCATTACCTGCAACCACGACACCACCCGCCTAGCGCCCCGTCTGACCCCCGAAGAAATCAAGGTGGCTTATGGAATGTTCCTGACCATGCCAGGGGTCCCTTTCATCTACTACGGTGACGAAATCGGAATGCGCTACCAAACCCTGCCCACCAAGGAGGGCGGCTATCACCGGACAGGTTCCCGCACCCCCATGCAGTGGGACAGCTCGGCTAACAGAGGGTTCTCCAAGGCCGACCCGACCGAACTCTATCTGCCCGTGGACGGGAGTCCCGACGCCCCGAACGTGGCCGACCAGGATGGAGACCCGGAATCACTCCTGACCTTCATCAGGCAGATGACCACCTTGAGGAGTGGGCACCAGTCCCTGAGACCGGGCGCCGACTTCGCCGTGGTCCACGCCCCCAGGCATGGCCGTTCCTTCGCTTACACCCGCACCCAGGGCGACGATCGCCTCCTGGTGGCTCTCAATCCCAGCCGACAGGAGGAGGACCTCCCGCTGAGTCTGGTCAGTGCCGGTGCCGCCGACCAGATTCCCCGCCCCTTGGTCATGGTAAATTGCGATCTTTCCCAAGGCACCCTGGCCCTGAGGGGACAGAGTTTCGCAGTTCTGGCCCTGTAAATCAAAACCTCTCACACACCGGTTGCTCATTCCTTGAGGTAATGGTCAAACCCGGCCCGCTGCATCTCCTCCCCGTTTCGGAATCGGGCAGCGGGTCGGATGCTCCCGTATCCGCGGAATCCGGGCAGTCCAGGAACAACCTACAATCGCCCCCTCCTTATGACTGGTTGCGGTCCCCTCCGATATTGAGACCCCCTGTGGCCAGGTCGAAGACTTGGTCATAGTCCGCACCAGCAAGGGAGAGGTCCGCTTCGGGCGAGAAACCGCCGTCACTACCCGGCGATATACCAGTGGCCAAATAGACCGTGGTCAGACCGCTGCGGTTGCCTCCGATGATGTCCGCACCGCGGTCGTTGCCCACCATGACTGTCCTGTCCGGATCGGCCCCTTCTGCGTCCAGAGCCATCCGGAAGAAGGCGGGATCGGGTTTCTTCACCCCACAGTCGCTGGATATAAAAATCCGGTCCAGGTGCGGACGCAGGCCGGTCAAATCCAACTCGGGATCCGTGTAGGAGGCCTGCGCATTGCTGACTAGAACGACCCGCAGCCCCGCCGATTTCAGAGCCTCCAAGAGGTCAAAAGCACCCGGGTATGGCCTGAGAAGGGTGGTGGTGGCCTTTCTGAAGGACCAGGCCAGGTCGTCTACATCACGCCAATCGTGGGGTAGACCAGCCTGATCAAAGAGGGCGGCGAAGACCTTACGGACCTCCACCTCACCGACCTCGTAACGGCGATCCGCCTCGGCTTGTAATGGGGCCTGAATCCGCTTGAAATCCCTCCTGACAGCTGTGGCATCAGGCCAGATGTCACAGTGGGAGTGGAAATACTCCCAGAGGTACTGCCATCCTTCAGGTCCATCCTCGTCGGTCCTAATGTCCAGAAGGGTCCCATAGAGGTCGAAGAAGACCGTGGTGAATCGCTGTGGCATAATGTCCGCCCTTTCGCGTCCTCAATATAGTCGGCATCGGCCACCCGCCGATGCAAGATCCCCGCCACTGCGATACTCCGGCTCGTCATTGCCGCACGCCAGAGATGCAACGGCCAAGAAGCAGTCAGGCTCCGCCGCCATCACAGCACCCCCATACGCCCGCATGAATGGGGCCGAAAACACTGTGAACTTTGATTGCGTCCCCGTTCGGATTGTACAGTATGGGCCAGTCGGTTTTTAGTTTTAATAAGTGTCATTCCAGTACTCGGTCCTTGCAGCAACGTTGTCAGCATTGACTTTGACTCTCATGATAGCCTCGCCCAAGCCCGCACAGAGTCTCAAAAACCAGCCATGCCTGTCTAATTGATCCAGTCGACAGATGCGTTCATCCAGCGCATCGTTTTGAGCTACCGCCACCATATCTGTGCCGACTCCGCAGTCCTTCATTAGATTCTGGTCGGCGAGGACGATGCCACCCACCTCGTAACGGGCTCTGGGCACTGGTACCCCCGCAGGCGGCAAACTCCGAGGCGGCCCTGATGTTTTTGCCTTGGAGCTGTAACCTATGGCGCGGAAACCTGTCAAGACCCTCATCTGGATCTACCAGTGGCAAATCCGAAGGCACAAGTGCCTGGGACAGAAGATGACGGTATGGTCCAGGATGGAAGGCCCTCCGAATCTTCAGCAGTTCCAAGTCTCTATCACATTGTTGCCCTTGTACTGGGAAAGGACACTGTAGTGGGCCGTGTCCAGGCGGAACTTGCAGGCATCATCTGCCTGCAGGCTCAACCACTGGGTCGTCAGAATCCGCAGAATATGGGCGTGGGCCACCAGAAGGACTTGCCGCCCCTGATTGACCAAAGGCTCCAGCCTGGCCACCAGCCGCCCAGCCCGAAGGGCCACCTGGTTCAGAGTCTCCCCCGGTCCGTTTCTGACCGTCACATGTTCTCCGGACGGAAGGGTGTCCTGCCATGTCCCATCCATGTCCGATCCCAGAGCCTGAGTGCCGTCGCGCCACAGGTTCCACTCACGACCGGCCAGATGCGACACCTCCTGTCTGGTCCGCCCTTCTGCCCGTCCGTAGTCCCATTCAGCCAGGTCATTACATATGGTCATTCTGTCAAAACCTGCCAAGCGGGCCGTGTCCTGGGCTCTCTTCAGCGGTGATGCATACACGTATTCCGGTTCAAACCCGTCCGGGAAAGCCCGTCTGAGTCTTTCCCCCGCCTTCCTGGCTTGATCCCGCCCCTCCCCCGTGAGGGGTATGTCCGTTTTCCCGGTGTGCTGTCCCGACAGGCTCCATGCAGTCTGACCATGGCGCAGCAAGACGACGCGTCCTTTGCTGCGAGCTCCTTCACTCGCGATTGGCTGTGAAACTGTCATGTACCTATTCTACCTTCGCCCCCTGCGGTACCGGAAAGCAACACCATCCGTATGGACCACGACGGCCCTCAGTATCAGGCACAAGCGGTGCAGTGTGGGATAATGGCATCATGACTAGTGCGATTGGGCCTTCCAAGGACGGTGCTGATGCCATCGTCGAACGTTTCCACGCAATAGACGACAAGGTACGCGATATGACTTCTTCAGTTAAATCTGACCCAGACTCCCTCACCGACAAGGTCATCAAGTGGGTCTTGCCATCCCTTGCCGGCTACCTAGCCGGCAAGATATTCCAATCAGTCTGGGACAATGCACAGACCCGACGTAATGGGGGGCTCGAGTCCGAAGAGGGGCAGCAGCAGGGGGCTATAGCCAGCCTGGCCTTCGCTGTCCTTTCAGCCGCCCTCACCACCCTGGTCTCGGGAGTGATCGACCGGGGGTCCCAGGCATTCGTGGACCGCCGTCATCAACGCCGTTAGGGTTGAATCAGTCAGGGACTGTTGCAGAGCGGCCCATCGGGCAGAACGGAATCGGTGCCGAAGCCGTGTCAGCGATAATGTGAGCTGGCTCTTTTGTGTGTCGCACCCTCTGACAGCAGAGTAAGCCTATGACAGGTGCAACTCTCACACGAGGGAACCTTCTGACAATACCGGTTCAAACCCGATGACCAACGAGATTATCCGAGTGCTCACGGGAGACGGTCCATCAGGCGTTTCACCGAGCCGTCCAGTTAGCGACAATGATGTCCAAGCGCTGGAAGAGACGGCACAGCATGCGGCCCCGGATATTCGAGACCCGCTACCCTGAGTTGGGCGCTGAAGGCAGACCCTAGGACGAACGAACCGAGCGAGCCCTGGCCTATTTCGATGAGGTAGTCCAGCGTTACTACAGAGACATTAGCCAGACGGTCACCCCGCGCAGGACCTATAGCGCCATCATCGCAGATCATGCCGTGGATTCCGAGTCGGCCCATGAGCCGATGCTTCTATCCATCGAAGGCAAGGCTTTCACCTGGACCGTTATCCGTCGGCCTGCAAAGTCGAATGCCAGAGGCGGATTGGCAACAGATGGAAGAGGGTCTTTCTGACCGGTTCCAGACCGGATGCAAGGGAAATTGGAAATGGTACCGATGATCCAAGCTGACAGACAGGCCAACACGAGAATAGTAAGAAGAATATGAAAATAGAGATTATAAAGGGGAAGCCCAGCACAACCGACCCGATGCACTGGACTTCCCCTTCGTCAATGGCGTGGCTTATAGCTCCTCTTCCCCGATCGCGGCTTAGCACGGTGATCATGCCCATGCAGGCGATCATAAAGGGTTGGGTCATGACTGGCCAGATGCCAGATTTAGCAGAAGCCACAGCGAGAGACCCAGCGCTTCGCCCCTCGTTCGATATAGCTCCGCGGCCCTAGCAACCTTTGCCTGGTCGTGGTACGTGATTTTGGCGCTACCGGGGGCACCGGTGGGGAACAAAATAACGCATAGCAACTGACCCTGCAACTATGGGAATAACTGCTTTCCAGCAGTTATATCGGTCTTCCCCACCGATTCCCTATTGTCTGTTCCAAAGATCCGGCAGGCACTGTGACAGTACAGCGCGGAAGACCACAGGATTTAGAAGATATCGTTGCCCGCGCTCACATAGAGCTGATACCACTCCTCAGCAGACAGTTCTACATCCGCCCCGGAGGCCATTTCAGCAATCCTGGACGGGTTCATGGATCCGATGATGACCTGCATCCCGGCCGGATGACGGAGTATCCATGCGACTGCAATGGCGTTCTTACTGACGCCATGTTCATCTGCGATCTTGGCAAGGCAGTCGTTGAGCTCAGGGAACTTCGGGTTGTCGATGATGACCCCTTCGCCGGTCCCACTCTGGAAAGGACTCCATGCTTGAATAGTCATACGCTTGAGGCGGGAGTAAGCCAAAATCCCACCGTCGTGGTCTAGACTGGCCTCGTCGGCCATATTCACATGAATCTCCTGGCGAATCATACCGGTATGTCCAAGGCCGAACTGCAACTGGTTCACCTGAAGTTTCTGATCCAGAGCACTCTGGAGCAGCTCTACCTGCATGGGATTGACGTTGCTGACCCCGAAGTGGCGAACGCGGCCTGAAGATTGAAGCTCATTGAAGGCCTCGGCCAGCTGATCCAGCTCGACCAGGGTGTCGGGCCGGTGCAGAAGGACGAAGTCCACGTAGTCAGTCTGCAGGTTCTCGAGCTCCTGCTCCATGGCCTCCAACAGGTGCTTCCTGGAAAAGTCATAACGGGTGACCCTGCCGCTCTCCTTATCTCGGAAGATGCCGAATTTAGTCTGTATACCAACATCCTCCCTTTTCACACCGCAGTCCTTCAAGGCCTGGCCCAGCATGGTGCTGCACAGACCATCGTGATAGCAGTCTGCGGTGTCAAAGTAATCTATGCCGGCATCCAGTGCCGCCTTTACAATCTCTGATGCCTCCTGCCTGGTCTTGTTGTCAATCCTCATGGCCCCAAGGGCTACGCTAGAGAATTCGACACCAGAGGTACCCAATTCAATCGTCTTCACTGTCATCTCCTTTGTTGTCAGGTTCTTCTCACTCTAACAAGGGCCGGTGTCTTGTTTGTAGGACGGAGCAAGAACCGAGCCGATGAAAGCTCAAGACTGGCGCAATGTCTGAAGAAGCGGCATTGGGTGTATGTCCGTGCATACAGTAAAGGCCTCTAATGATTCGTGTCATCAGAGGCCTTTACTTTTTCGTGTTGTGGCGGCGGTGTGCTACTCTCCCACACTCTTCCGGGTGCAGTACCATTGCCGTGCTGGGTCTTAGCTTCCGGGTTCGGAATGGGACCGGGCGTCTCCCCCAGGCCATGACCGCCGCGAATCTTCAATTCTGCCGACCCGTGCGGGGTCGGGGTGTCCTGGCGGCTTGGGGACCGGATGGTGGACGCGTGTCTCGTGTGTTCGATCGCCTGCGAATGTTCGTGCATATTGCCGCAGGCAGGCTTCGCAGCAGGTGTTGATGCCGCCACCCCTGTAAGGGGTGGGTGTTGTGTTGTCCTCGACCATTAGTGCCGGTCGGCTCCGCCCCTTGCGGGGTGTCCACGTCCGGTCTATCGACCATGTGTTCTGCATGGGGTCTTCAGAAGCCGCAAGGCTTCATGGAATCCTTATCTTGGAGGGGGCTTCCCGCTTAGATGCTTTCAGCGGTTATCCCATCCGAACGTAGCCAACCGGCCGTGCCGCTGGCGCGACAACCGGCATACCAGAGGTTCGTCCACCCAGGTCCTCTCGTACTATGGGCAGGGCTCCTCAAGATTCCAACGAGCGCAGAGGATAGAGACCAAACTGTCTCACGACGTTCTGAACCCAGCTCGCGTGCCGCTTTAATCGGCGAACGGCCGAACCCTTGGGACCTGCTCCAGCCCCAGGATGCGACGAGCCGACATCGAGGTGCCAAACCATCCCGTCGATATGGACTCTTGGGGATGATCAGCCTGTTATCCCCGGGGTACCTTTTATCCGTTGAGCGATGCCGCGTCCGTACGCCGGCACCGGATCACTATCTCCGACTTTCGTCCCTGCTCGACCCGTCGGTCTCGCAGTCAAGCTCCCTTGTGCGATTGCACTCAACACCCGATTGCCAACCGGGCTGAGGGAACCCTTGGGCGCCTCCGTTACTCTTTGGGAGGCAACCGCCCCAGTTAAACTACCCGCCAGGCACTGTCCCTGGCCGGGATGACCGGCCGAGGTTAGAGGCCAGATGAGGACAGAGCGGTATTTCACATTCCGGCTCCACGGATGCTGGCGCACCCGCTTCGAAGCCTCCCGCCTATGCTACACAGTCCGCACCTAACGCCAATACCAAGGTATAGTAAAGGTCCCGGGGTCTTTTCGTCCTTCTGCGCTTAACGAGCATCTTTACTCGTACTGCAATTTCGCCGAGCTCCTGGTCGAGACAGTGGGGAAGTCGTTACGCCATTCGTGCAGGTCGGAACTTACCCGACAAGGAATTTCGCTACCTTAGGATGGTTATAGTTACCACCGCCGTTTACCGGGGCTTGAATTCACCGCTGCCCC
>NZ_NPOR01000026.1:0-148114 GCF_003688325.1 Bifidobacterium sp. wkB338 | reverse complement strand
TGTTGGCAACCATTAACTTTTCCGGTGTCAGTGGTCATCAGAATTGCAAATACTCAGAACATAAATCAGCTGAAGTGCTCCCGTGTTACTCTGTCAATTCCAATTATTTCCAACAGGACTCTGACGACATTTCCTCCAATCAGAGCTGCAGCATAACCGGATTGCAGTACCCATTTGTACTGGGAATTCCGTTCTAGACTTTGCGTAGTGTACTGATTCCGCTGACGATTTCAGAGACCTGGACGCCGTATTGGGTATCGATCAGTCTTATCTAAAATGAACCCTCCCAAATTAAACCTTGGTCGGATCTGGTTATTTGAAGGTCAGTTATAAGAGAATGTTGCGCTAGCTAAGAAGTTACCCATTTTTCAGCGAAATGTGGAATGGTCCCGGGGTCAGCATTTTTAATCTCTGTTAAAAGCTGATCCAGTCTATCGGTCAATTGATCAAGTTCTGCAGTGATGAGTGATGAACTATCTTCTCTCGTTTGAATTTGTTCGATCCTTGGCTTTTGCGCTGTTGTAGTGAGTTCGAAGGCGCCAGCTGTTCCAGTAACATCAACATCAGCGCCGCTGACACGCTTGCGTCCACTAGGGTCAGTAGCTTGTGTATTCTTTGACCGCATATCAATCTCCCTTGGTTGACATGTATACCACAAGACTTAGCCGTACATTAGCTATAGAAAACGAAAAGCCAGCATAATTGCTGATGAGATAAATACTGCGGGTAAGCACGCGATTACTCGAAGTCTTCTATAGCGCAATTGGAGAGCTCTTCACCGGCTCCGATTATTGCGATGGGCAAAGTTTTAACGAAGTAGTCCAAGACACGTCTGACCGAGATCTTCAGCAATCCACGCAGGCATTGCGGGAAGCACCATCAGCAATCATCAAGACCAGAGTATGGCCACACTGGTCTTACATCCGGTAAAAAGGGGAAGTCGGTTCATCGACACATAGCAGCGGAGAAAGCGGCAAGCATTATCTTGCTGGGGGAGAAGGTGTAGCTAAACAAAACAGTCCCAATCATGGTGAGCCCGATGTGTAGTAAATTAGATGACTTCGAGGCATACCCATATGTCCAGTATGTCCTGTTCGCTTGAATGGGACGGGTGGGACTCACGGAATATTGCGATCGGTGTCCAGCAGACTCTTGATGCCTGTTCCATTTGCATTGCGTTCGATTCGGGAAGTTCTCGCGGTCACTTGGGCAAGGTACACGGCTGATTTCAGACTTAGACTCGGCTCTGCGCGCCTGAGTTCACGGATAAACACGACTTGATCCTTGCTAGGATCTATTTCCTCAGAAGTGGCGATGCTTTGAGCCCATTTCACTGCCGCAGCCATCGGGTCTTTGCAGTCAGCAAATATCATCGTGACTTCGATCCTCGGATTGTTGTCATTGGTCAAGCTCATGGCTTTTCCTCTCAAAGTTCCTGGTGCTCATTTTCTGGCCGCTGAAGTGATGACCACTTCTAGCATACAGTCGCGAGAGTCGTCGTCACAGGAGCCGCCGAAACCCCAATGCAGAACTGACCTCACTCAACTGTGGGGGCGGTAAAGAATGAGACAATTGACGGTGTCGGCGAGAGCACCGGAGCGGTATCAAAATCCCTAAGCGTGAGTTCCGCAGGGGAGGCATAGGTCTAAGACTCTCGGCGTTCAATGAAGTGGTTGACATATTCGGTTCCTTCCGATTAATGCCAACGTTCTTGTTTTACTAATTGGTTTACTCATGTTGATTCAGGGGTCAGCAACCGTTAGCGATATTAGAAAAAATGGATCCCGTGATATTCGACACAGCTACGCCACAAGCTACGGAGGGCTTCCCGATAAGAGACAGAATCGCTGGCGTAGCTGACGTAGATCCTGGAGAATCTATTTCAGAAAGTGCTGGGAGGTCATATGGGGTAGCATACGTCAGGTACCCTGAGATGAGTGATTTCGTAGTCATCTGCATGTAAGCCAACATTCCTGTGGATTGGGTCGTAATGCAGGCCTACATTTATGGATATGCAAACGAGGCGGCCCATTACTATCTGCAATAAAACGGAGAGAATTATCAGATAAAAATTCAAATTCAAATGCTCAGTACAACAGCATCGCCTGCGACTTAATTTCATAACAATTATATAACAACAGCATGCTGTCTAAACAGACCTCTGATTTCCATATGCGAGCATAAACGGGCTGGTCGATTGCATCGAAGGCGAATTCAGGTTCGTCGGGGGGACACGGACGGAGGTCATGCCGCCGTACAGTACACATTCTCAGTGGTGTGGTCTCTTTGTCTTTCCTTAAAAGGCAAAATATTGGGAATTTTGATCCACATAAATTTAAACTTACAATCCTCATTATTTAATGTACGCTTGTACCCGACTAATCCCCTTTTCGATTTCCTTCCTTACCTACTTGACAATCTGCGGTAAATAGATTGACGTATAAAAAAATGTTTCACTTATTGTTTGATTAATAATGTCCCCATTGAGAAACATAATTGTACCTCTAGAGGTGCATCTATTTGACTGTCCCTCTGAATTGTTTGCCGGGCGCCTGCCCAAGGGGCAAGGGTCCGGCAGTGAGCACCTAGTTAAGTGGGGATACAGTTAAGGGGTTTTAAGGAGTACAGCCGGCCTTGATTGAGGGCGTTCTGTATTCTGACAATTATTTTGGTGTAGCTCATCTTGCTTATTTTTTGTAAAGTTCATTTGATCGGCGCCTTGAGCGAGTGCTCATATTCCTGCAACCATTCCTCGGTCACTGGTTCGATTCGTGTTCCGCCCTTGCCGTCCGGATTGGCCATGAGTATGCGAATCTCCTCGCCTTTCCGGGCTGTACAGAAGGTGAACTCCACGTTGGTTGCCACCCCCCATTCCCCTCTTGTGCTGAGAGCAATCAGGGAGATCTCGCCGGCCTTGCCGTAGCGGTTCCTCAGGAGGTCGTCAAATTCGTAGACTGCAGAATCGCAGGCTTCCTGCGGGGTCAATCCGCTTCCCATCAGGGCGACGATACGATAGGAGAGGCATCCTTTCATGATGTCTTCCCCCAGCCCAGTTGCGGCAGCCCCTCCGATGGTGCTGTCCACGTAGAAGCCTGAGCCCGGCAGGGGTGAATCGCCCACTCTGCCCGGTTCCTTCATAAAGAGACCCGATGTCGATGTGCCAACAGCCATCGAACCCTGCATATCCAATGAGATGGCCCCGACCGTATCGTGCCCTCGATAGGGGCCGGCAGACTCCGGTGTTGTGGTCTTGGCAGCCTCCAGCTCCCAACGCCTTCTGGCCCTGTCCGTCAACATATTGCGCATTTCGAACCCGTTGACCTGGGCGTAGCGGGTCGCACCCTGTCCGACTAGAAAGCTGCTGGTATGGCGTCGACTCAGTTGCCTTGCCACGGATATGGGGTGGAGTACATGCTGGATGCCGGCCACTGCGCCCAAGGCCATGCTGTTCCCGTCCATGAAAGCGGCATCCATCTCCATCTCGCCTTCCCGGTTCGGCAAGGCGCCATAACCGACGGAGGTGTAATCCGGGTTGGCCTCAACTTCTTGGATCAGCTTTTCGACAGCATCGCCCGACTGGCCGCCCTCTTCAAGACCGGAACTGGACTTGGCCATACCTTCATAGGCCATCCGCCAGGTAGCAATAGATGCCCAAGTGAACTGATCGTGACTGGCTTTCTGCGGGGATGAATCACTCATTTCCTTGTTTCTTTCTGTCGGTATGGTTGTTTGGCTCTTCCTGACCGAAACACGAATGCAATTAGTATGCCGGTCCTCAGCCGATCGCCGAATGATCAAGCTGATGGACCGTGCTCTTGAGGGCAGACTGCCAGTAGCGGGCTTGCCTTGCTCGCATGCAGACAGCAATGATGTCCTCTATCCTATTCTTGTCTGTTAATGACAATTACTAAAGATACTTCTTGTTTTGCAGAATGTCATGTTTGTGTTCTTAATCGTTAGTCAGATATCAGTTTTGCATACATGCCATTAAGTCGCTTTAAAGACCGGATACTAATAATATGCTTGGTAATCGCCTCATGGCAGATTTTGATAATTCATAGTGGCACGATGTCTTTGGCTTGTATGATTCTGAATTGGGTATATACTGTTAACAAAATAGTACCTATCGCAGTATTCATGACCAAGATGGTTCATGGAATCCGGTTGTCTTGCAGTATATGAGTGAAGCAATCGCTCTCCATCACGAATGAGGAATGTGCTGACAGTTCCGAGGAAGGGACCTTCATGGAGTCAAAAGAGGTACAGTGAACAGCAGTCCACCGATTTTGATACTAGGCACCTTATCTACACCATTTGAAGGCTTTGCAGCCAATACCACAGGATCCTCGGCTCCCTGGATAATCGTTACTTCTTTACAGGTTTCGGTCAGGGTACTTGGCAGGAAAGATCCAGGTTTCATGATCATGTGTGCATGAGTCCGCTATGTGCGTATGGCCCTTTATGATACTTCCGTTGTTAAGAAGGGCAAGCTGACCATCTGAGGTCCAGTTCAAACAATTCGTGTTAATCAGCAGAAACAGAGGTAAGTAATGAGCGATACCGTGGAATGGTTCAAGCAAGCCAAGTATGGAATGATGATTCACTGGGGTCTCTATTCGCTCCTGGGAGGGGAGTACCAGGGAAAGTCGTCAAGCAATTACGCGGAGTGGATCCAATCCAAGCTCCAGATTCCCAACAAGGAGTACGAACGCCTGACCCAGGCCTTCAATCCCATCTACTTCGATGCCGATGCCATAGTCGATCTTGCAAAGCGTTGCGGCATGCAGTATCTGGTCGTCACAGCAAAGCATCACGATGGCTTCGCCATGTACCGGTCGCTGGTGGATACCTACAACGTCTATGACGCGACGCCATTTCACCGGGATGTAATTGGCGAGTTGTCCCTGGCCTGCCGCAAGGCTGGCCTGCGATTTGGCCTTTACTATTCTCAAGATTTGGATTGGCATGAACCGGATGGCGGCGGATACCTCTCAAATGACATCGAGACGGCGGGCACCACCTGGGACAACAGCTGGGACTTTGTGGGGGAGAAGAACTACGACCGTGCGTTCAAGCATAAGATCATGCCGCAGATTGAAGAGATCATGAGCAACTATGGGGAAATATCGGTCGCCTGGTTCGACATGCCCATGACTCTCAGCGACGAGCAGAGCCAGACCATCTACGATACGGTCAAGCGCCTACAGCCCGACTGCCTGATTAATTCCAGACTTGGCAACGGTCGCTACGACTATGTCTCTTTGGGAGACAACGAGATCCCTGAGGATTCGGATGCCAGCGCCAAAGCCTCCTCGGAGGAAGATGTCGATTACAATTCCGTCGAAGGATTCAAACCCTCAAAGCTCGGCCTTTATGAGACCGCCGGAACCATCAACGATTCCTGGGGATTCTCCTACCATGACCAGAACTGGAAGAGCCCGAAGACCATTCACGATTACAAGGCCCATCTGAACAAGTACGGCATCAACTACCTGCTCAATGTCGGTCTGGATGGACTGGGACGAGTCCCCATGGCGGCAGAGCAGGCGCTCCTAGGAGCTCAAGCTCTAGAGGCTTGAGGAGTCGGAATTCTGCCAATTGGCGAGGGACTCTGTGGTAAGGATGCTGATCCTGTCCTACGGAATCCCTTGCTAACTGTCTGCTCTATTTTGCATAACTCGACGGCTTTCAAAAGCGAGTTTTTTGTATTCAGCAGCAGTGAATCTAAGAAGCCGTGGACGGGCTCATCTGAATGAACATGCCCTAAATGTCTTTATTCCTTTGAAACTCGACAGTGGGGTATCGTTTGATACCTTTTTTATTGTCTACAAGTTCTTAGCATGGACCATCAGATAGTCCCATGCACGGGTGGGGAGCAGGGCATGAAGGGCGACCAGAGGCTTGGCGCCGAAGCCCAGAAGGTAGCGTGGACGGGGATGGCGTACTGTCGAGGCACGTACGATGGTCTTGGCGATGGTTGATGGTTGGGTCAAATGCCTGCCGGAGTACAGTTTGCGCAACCCTGCAGCAGCTCGGGATCCTGAGTCTTGATAGGCACTCTTCCGAGTAACCGTCTGGAGATGGTCGGCGGCAATTGCGCCCCAGTTGGTGGCAACGGCTCCGGGCTCGATCAGGACCACGTCGATGCCGAAGGGACGCATTTCCATGCGCAGGGCGTCGCTGAAGGCTTCAAGGGCATACTTGGTGGCATGGTACCAGGCACCCATATAGGTGACCATCCGGCCCGCCATGGATGATGTGTTCACGATCCGGCCGCGTCTGGCTCGGCGCATGGCGGGCAGTACCAGCTGGGTTAAGCGGGCAAGGCCGAAGAGGTTGACCTCGAATTGTCGTCGGACCTCTTCGATGGAGACCTGTTCGACCGGACCATAGGAGCCATATCCGGCGTTGTTGACCAGCAGGTCGACGCGTTTTTCCTTCTGCAGAATTCGTGCGACAGCCTTCTCAATGGATGCAGAATCAGTCAGGTCCATCCGCACAGCCGTCACCCCCTTGTCTCCAAGCGGCTCCAGCCGTTGAACGCGTCGTCCTGCTGCATACACTCGGTATCCATGCTCTGCGAGCATTCGAGCGGTTTCATACCCAATGCCGCTGGTGGCCCCTGTGACCAGTGCAACTCGATTGGTCATTTCCTCACCCCTTTTGCCCGGCACATCCAAGAATTCTGTCTCTTGCCTGTCTTTGAGGCAAAGTATATGACAGAGATCTCAATGCAGGGGCCCAACAGTCGGATAAGGCGAATCTCGCGTCCGAGTTTGGAGTGTGACACAACTCTGACAAGACCTTTACCCGAATTCGTTCTTGCCGAGCATAGCTTACAGACCGTAGTGAAGAGATAGGACTCAGGATACAAACGATCAATGCTTCGGTATGGGATGAGCTTGCATGGGAAGGGCTATCTGAATGTGTTGATTACGGATTCGCAGGCTGCGGCTTGCGAGAGACTCCCAAGGGAACCTTAAGATAAATCTCTGAAATTTCGAGATTAATCTGGTCTGTCTTGTCATAGGCACGTTTATTTTGGGGTGCCTGTCGCGTCCGCAAAATGCAAGCGTCTGGTCAAATAATGGTCGCGTTTATAAGATTGCTGGAACTTCGCTGTATTTTAGAAATAATGCTGATTGTAGATTCCGTAGGAGGTTTCAGCATGCAGGGCACACGATTTACCTATTGGTGGCACGGATTCGATCTGTGACGCCCGGTGCCTTGTAGGAACGGTTGCACGGATCGGAACCCACCGGCCCTGCAGTCGTCGACAGCATTTCCCGTGCATCGTCACCGCATAGTCGGTAGGACAGCACCAGCGACAATGGTTGTAGTAACCGCATGGGAAAGGACAAGCCAATGACATTGGCGGATCATATGAATGCCAGGGTCAAAGCTCTGGCACCGAGCGACATTCTCGAGTTCAACAAGGAGATTGCCGGAATAGACGGCATTGTGAAGTTGACCCTGGGGGAGCCTGACTTCTTCACCCCTGAGCATGTCAAGCAGGCGGGCATCCAGGCCATCCAAGACAATCACAGTCATTACACCGAAAGCCGCGGCATGCCTAGTCTCCGCAAGGCGGCGGCCGATTATCTTCACGCCAAGTACGGGCTGGACTACGACCCTGACAGCCAGATTGTGATTACGGCCGGTGCCACCGGGGGCATCTTCTCGGGCCTTACCGCCATGATCAACCCGGGTGATACGGTCATTCTGCCCACGCCCATCTTCCCGCTCTATATTCCCATCGCCCAGCTGAGCGGCGCCAAGACCGTCTTCGTAGATACTTCCGAGGACGGCTTCATTCTCAAGCCGGACAAGCTGGAGGCCGCCGTCGAAAACAGCGAGGGTCCGGTCAAAGCCCTGGTGCTCAACTATCCCACCAATCCCACCGGCGTGACCTATGCCCGTGAGGATCTGGAGGCTTTGGCCCAGGTGGCGCGCCAGCACGGCTTCTTCGTGCTCAGCGATGAGATCTACGCCGAGCTGACCTACCAGGGTACTCACGTGTCCATGGGCACTATCCTGCCCGAGCAGACAGTCGTTCTTGGCGGGGTTTCCAAGTCCCATGCCATGACTGGATGGCGGGTCGGCATCGCAGCTGGCCCCGCCGACGTTATAGATCAGATCAGCAAGGTCAACGAGTTCACTATTACCTCGGTGACCACCAACGCCCAGTATGCGGCCCAGGAGGCTTTGACCAAGGGTATGAATGACACGGACCCGATGCGCGAAGCATACCGTAAACGGCGGGACTATCTGGTCAAGGCCCTGCCCGAGGTCGGGTTGGACGTCATTGATCCCAAGGGCGCCTTCTATATCTTCGCCCGGCTGCCCGAGGGCATGCGCGACAGCTGGAGCTTCGTCTATGACCTGGCTCGCAAGGCCAAGGTGGCGGTAATCCCCGGGGCAAGCTTTGGACCCGGGGGCGAGGGCTACATCCGCATCTCCTACGCTGCCTCCATGGAGGACCTGCACACAGCCGTGGAGCGGATCGGCGACTATATGCGCGCTCAAAATCGCAGCTGATTGCTCTAGCGATTCATCCGGGAACCAACAAATAACCATCAATGAAGACTGTTGCAAAGGACAGGAAAAATGACCAGCATTCTTATGTATTCAGTACGTCCCGACGAGCAGGAGGCTATCCAGGCCTGGGCGCAAGCCAATGACATTCAAGTGGATACCACTGACCACGATCTGGGGATGAGCACCGTGGACATGATCAAGGGATACGACGGCATCGTCATCCAGCAGCACGCGGCCCTGCCCGAGCCCGAGCTCTACCAGCGGCTCAAGGAGTATGGTCTCAAGCAACTCACTTTGCGGATCACCGGGTATGACATCGTCAACCTGCAGGCTGCTCGGGAGAACGGGCTGGTCGTCACCAACGTGCCTGCCTACTCGCCCCGGTCGGTCTCCGAACTGGTCCTGGCGCAGGTCATGCGTCTGGTCCGGCATCTGGGGGAGGCCAGCGCTCGCGAGGCCAAGGACGACTATACCTGGGCTGGGCTTCAGGCCCACGAGATTCATAACCTGACTGTGGGGATCATCGGAGCTGGCAAGATCGGATCGGCCGTGGCCAGAATCTTCCGGGCCCTGGGTTCCACGGTTATCGCCAACGATCCGGTCCACCGTCCCGAGCTGGCAGACACACTTGATTACGTGGACCTGCCCACCCTTTTGAAACGTGCCGACATCGTCACCGTTCATACGCCGCTGGACGAGACCACACACCATCTGATCAATGCCCAGGCCCTGGATGCCATGAAGCCCTCGGCCTTCCTGATCAACGCCGCCCGCGGCCCCATTGTGGACACTCCGGCCCTGATCAAGGCCCTGCAGACCAAGTCCATCGCGGGTGCCGCCATCGATACCATCGAGGGGGAGGCTGGCATCTTCGAAAAGGATCTGAGCGGGACCAAGGTCGATAACCAGGCCCTGGAGACCCTCAAGGCCATGCCCAATGTGGAGGTTTCGCCCCACATCGGCTTCTACACCGATGCCGCCGTGAACGCCATGGTCAACATCTCCCTGAACGACGTGAAGACCATTCTGGAGGGCGGCACCAGCGAGCATCAAGTGGACTGAAGCTATTGTCTATGCGACCCGGACTGGGAACCAACCGACTCAGGCAGGATTCTGCGCAAAGGTAATGGTGCCCTGATCCGGGTCCATGCTTTCCACGATGGCCAGGGACTTGAGGTTGTAGCCCTCTTCGCGCAGAGTGCGGCCGCCCTCCTGGAATCCCTTCTCCACGGCGATGCCGATGCCTTCGATGACGACCTTGGCGTCATGGCAGATGTTGATCAGACCGTGCAGGGCGTTGCCCTTGGCAAGGAAGTCGTCAAGGATCAGTACATGTTCGCCTTCCTTGAGGAAGCGCTTGGCCACGATGACAGGGTACTCGCGCTGCTTGGTGAAGGAGTAGATGCGGGCTGTGTACTGGTCGCCGTCGAGGTTAATGGACTGGGTCTTCTTGGCGAAGACCACTGGAACGTCGCCGAAATGGCGGGCGGCCAGGCAGGCGATGCCGATGCCGGATGCCTCGATGGTCAGAATCTTGTCGATCTGGTGTCCAGCGAACAGGCGGGCCCATTCAGCACCCATGTGGTCGAAGAGCCGCACGTCGCACTGATGGTTGAGGAAGGCGTCCACCTTGAGTACATTGCCAGGCTTGACCGTGCCCTGGCGGCGGATTCGCTCCTCAAGTTCCTGCATGTCATCGTCCTTGTCGTCATGAAAGCGGGGCCCCGATGGTCCCGACGGATAGACACCAAGATAACCCGGTTCTGGGACTGTGGTCCGGCTGTCTGGATCCGCCGGGTTTCACCTCCAGCGGATTGGAGTGTCTTCCTGGCGTGTCAGCCCGTCAATCCGCGGATTCAAGGCCCTGACTGTTACAGTGAAAATTGACCGCAATGGTCACGCATCGTCGCGGTGCGTTAAAGGACCTAAGGAGGACCATATGGGGATTCTGGATGATGCAAAGGATGCCATGAAGTCTGCCGGCGAGAAGATTTCCGACGTCGCAGGCGATGTAAAAGACACCGTTATGGACAAGGCATCCGATGCCAAGGACGCCGTTGCCGACAAGATGGGCGACGCCAAGGACGCTGCCCAGGACAAGCTGGGTGACGCCAAGGACGCCGCCTCCGACAAGATGGACCAGGCCAAGGCCGATGCCAAGGTCGGCAAGGCCAAGGCCGAGCAGGGCGCCACTGAGGCTGTCAACAACGCCAAGGATCAAGTGCGCAACTGACTGGGTCATCTCGGCTTCCCCGACTAAACCCCGTTCGCTTTCCCTATCAGAAGCGGGCGGGGTCTTTTATGTCTGCTGGCTAATCCGTGAGCCAAGGTCGATGACACCGCTTTGTGGTAGAAATATTTGGTTGCCGGGTGTGTGCCATCCGGCCTGTGACGGTGACCGAGACCAGATGGCAAGAGGTGGCTTGTGAACGAGGAACCGGACTTGATTCAGCGCAGCGCCAAGGAGCTGCTCAAGGGGCTCAACGATCGGCAGGCCGAGGCAGTGCAATACCAGGGGCAGGCCCTGCTGATCGGAGCAGGAGCAGGCTCGGGCAAGACCAGGGTGCTGACCCGTAGAATCGCCTGGATCCTCAGTCAGTTTGGCGCCTGGCCCAGTCAGATTCTGGCCATCACCTTCACCAACAAGGCGGCCTCCGAGATGCGCGAACGTCTGCATCGGCTGATCGGGCCTGTGGCCGACCGCATGTGGGTGTCCACCTTCCATTCAGCCTGCGTGCGTATTCTGAGGCGAGATGGCAAGGAGATCGGCCTGCGATCGGGCTTCACCATCTATGACACAGCCGATTCCGAGCGCCTGATCAAGCTGATCGGCAAGGATCTCAACATTGATCTGAAGCGCTACACCCCAAGAAACATTCTGAGCCACATATCTGACTACAAGAACAACCTGCAGGATTGGCGCACGCAACTGCAGGAGTACGCCCCCGACTACCGGCCCGGTCAGCGCGGCCAGCAGATCACCGCCCGCTTCGGCAACGAGGAGGAACTCTACTCCGTAATCTACGCCGAGTATGAGCATCGGCTGGCTCAGGCCAATGCTGTCGACTTCGATGATCTGATCGTACGTACGGTCCAGTTGCTCCAACAATCCCCAATGGTGGCGCAGTACTACCATCATCGTTTCCGCTACGTGCTGGTGGACGAGTACCAGGACACTAACCATGCCCAGTACGTGCTCATGCGCGAGCTGGCGGGCGCCGATGCTGACAAGCAGGATCCCGCCTGGATCACCGTGGTGGGGGATTCGGACCAGTCCATCTATGCCTTCCGAGGGGCTGATATCAGCAACATCAGGGACTTCGAGAAGGATTTCCCCGGAGCCCGGACCATCCTCCTGGAGCAGAATTATCGTTCCACCCAGACCATTCTGGATGCGGCCAACGCCATCATCGTCAAGAACGAGGGACGCAAGCCCAAGAAACTCTGGACCGCCCTTGGCAAGGGGGAGCCCATCGTGGGCTACGCAGCCGACAATGCCCAGCAGGAGGCCGCCTGGATCGCCACTGAGATCGCCCGGCTGCGCAGTGAGGAAGGCATTCCATACTCCGACATGGCCATCATGTACCGGGCCAACGCCCAGTCCCGCGCCCTGGAAGAGGGATTGATCAATGCCGGCCTGCCTTATCAGCTGGTGGGTGGGACCCGCTTCTACGAGCGCAAGGAGATCAAGGACGCACTGGCCTATCTGCACGCCATCGCCAATCCCCAGGACGACGTGAACATGCGGCGGATACTCAACGTGCCCAAGCGGGGTCTGGCCGCACGTGCCGAGGCAGCGGCGACCTCCTATGCGGATCTGCATCAGGTCTCCTTCTGGGCGGGGGTGCAACATATAGAGGAGGTGCCCGGGGCTTCCACGCTGATGGTCAAGCGGATGAAGGCCTTCAGTGATCTGATCACCTCCCTGACCGGCTTTGCCGCAGAGCATGATACCAAGCCGTCCCAGATCGTCGAGAAGGTTCTGGAGGAGTCCGGCATGCTGGATGAGCTTCGCAAGTCGGTTGACCCGCAGGATGCTTCGCGGCTCGAGAATCTTGGCCAGTTGCAGTCCGTGGCCGCCGAGTTCGAGCAGAAGACTCCTGACGCTACGCTGGCCGGTTTCCTGGAGACCACAGCACTGGTGGCCGACTCGGACCAGCTGCCAGGCCTGGGCGACGACTCAGGCAAGGTGACGCTGATGACCCTGCACACAGCCAAGGGCCTGGAGTATCCTGTGGTCTTCCTGACCGGTATGGAGCAGGGAACCTTCCCGCACTCCCGCTGTCTGGAAGATGCCGATGAGATGCAGGAAGAGCGTCGGCTGGCCTATGTGGGCGTGACTCGTGCCAAGCGGCGTCTCTACCTGACCCGGGCGGCCGTCCGCTCTCAGTGGGGGCAGGTCAATGAGATGCTGCCTAGCCAGTTCCTGGACGACATCCCTGACGAGTTGATCGACTGGAAGCGTCGACAGGCAGGAAACGAGCGGATGCGCGCAGGTTGGGACCTGGGTGATGACGAGGACGAATTCGGTGGTTTCGAGGATGAAAGCGATGGCCGTGCATTCGGTCATCGTTCATTCGGTGGCTTTGGCTCCGGATCCGGGTTTGGCTCTTCCCGCAGCGGGTATGGGTATGGGCGCTCGCGAACCTCCTCACAGCGTTCGTTTGGATTATCAGGGTATGGCTCTCGCGGCTCCTCCTCAAGAAATGGCAGGGTCACGACCAGACGCAGCACAGCAAGCTCATCGTCAACCACGCACGCTGGCAGGGCCTCGGCCCAGCCCAAGTCGAATGGCCTGTCTATTCAGGACTTCTCCCTGGGAGACAGGGTGGCCCATGACCAGTATGGCCTGGGCAAGGTGGTCGACATTCAGGACAAGGGGCACAACTCGGTCCTGACCGTGGACTTCGGTTCCGAGGGGACCAAGAGGCTGATGCTGCGCTTGGCACCAATCGAAAAGCTCTGAACAATCACGACTCGGAGCCTGTCCAGGGGCGAGACCGTCGAGCCTATGCGCTCATCTTTCTTGCAAGGATAGCCATTCTACGGCGAGCTGGGTCCGGTTGCCCAGGTTGGTCTTGGCTAGAATAGCGGAAATGTGATTGCGGACGGTGCCCTCGCTGAGATAGAGCCGCCTGGCGATGGCCTGATTATCGAGGCCATCGGCAACGAGAGCGACGATTTCACGTTCGCGGTCAGTCAGTGTTTGGAAGCGTCTTGGGCGAGGGTTGGCTGGATCTTTTTGCGTCTGCTCCGCTTGCTTGCCGAGTGACAGATTAGCCACTGCTTCAGCTCCAAGAACCGTCTGTCCCGCCATGACGGCTTGCAGGGCCGGCACCACTGAAGCCACGTCCTGCTTGATCACATAGCCCTTGGCACCCAAGGCCAGGGCGCGGGAAATATACTCCTTGTCCGCAAAGGTGGTCAGAAAGAGCACTCGTGCAGTCGAATCAATGGCGATGATGCGATCCGCCGCCTCAAGGCCATCCATGCCAGGCATCTGCACATCAAGCAGCAGCACGTCAGGCCTCCCATCAGCTGCCTGGTAACAATCCAGGGTTGACTGACCGTCATTGGCAGTCCAGAGCACGTCTGCAGTGCCGGTTGCCGTCAAAATTGTTGACAGGGACGAGCAGACGATCGGATCGTCATCAGCGATAGCGACTTTCATGCCATTACCTTCCTATCCTCTACGTGCTCAGTTGCACTGCGGTTGAACCAGGGCTCCTTTGGCAAGGATACGAAGACCTTCCACCCTTT
This sequence comes from Bifidobacterium sp. wkB338, assembly GCF_003688325.1. Taxonomy (NCBI): domain Bacteria; kingdom Bacillati; phylum Actinomycetota; class Actinomycetes; order Bifidobacteriales; family Bifidobacteriaceae; genus Bifidobacterium; species Bifidobacterium sp. wkB338. Next base: position 133,816 of record NZ_NPOR01000026.1, on the reverse strand, counting down.
TTGGTTGGGTCCACTGTTGGCTGTGCCGCCCAGGGCTCTGGCCCTGGCCTCTATATCGGCCAGCCCCATGCCGCGCTGGAGCTCTGGTTTCTTAAGACGCGAGCTGTAAGGCTGCGATTGCTGGATCGCGCCGTCATCCTGCACCACCATCTGCCAGAAGGCTGGGAGGTCGCGCAGAATTACTTGCGCTGACTTGGCTGAAGAATGGCGGACCGTATTGGTAAGGGCCTCACGAACAATGCTGGCCAGACAACGGCACACTGGTGCAGGCGCTGTCTTAATGCCGTTGTTCAGATCAACCTGTAGCTGCCCCATAGAAGCCTCGGAGCTGGCATCCTCCATTTGGGATGCGAAGTCGGTGCCCTCATCCTCCAAGTCATGCACCGAACGACGAATTGTGGTCATGGCTTCGTCTAAAGTCTTTCCGACACTATCAAAGACTTGCTCGGTGCTCTGATCGCCCTTGCTCTGAGCAACCACCCGGCCAGCCTGGGTCTGCATGATGGCTCGAGTGAGTAGGTGGCCTACATTGTCATGAATATCTCGCGCGATCCGGGTCCGCTCGGATAAGTGCGCCATCCGGGTTGCTTGGGCCCTCTCCTCGTCCAGGTCGCTGATGCGGCCATGCAATTGGCGGATCCTGTAGCGTTCGGTGTCTTCAATCTGCCATACACGACCCTTGGCTACGGCCAAGTGCGCGCACGTCAGTCCGCCGCCTTGCGCCAGTGCTGAGGTCAATAAAATCAGCAGGGCATAGCGTTGGGGGAGGCCTCTGAACTGTATGAGGTCGGCCATGCCAGGTATCAGCCAAAAGAATGCCGGCAGCAAGGCTAAGAGCAGCCTGGGCCAGACCAGCCCAGAGTCTTTGGTCTGGGGGACCTTCATACCGACTGACCTGGTAGCCGGGACGATGCTTCCGAATCCGACCCCCGCCTCAAAGGCCAGCGCTGGCAAGAAGAAAAGCCAGTCTGGTATAAACGTTGCCAAAAGCGACACCAGAGCGCCACCCCACATGGAACCCGGCGCTGGCAACAGCCATTCGCACAGGGCTCCTGCGGCTACTGAGGCCAAGAGGCCTGCGATCAGGATTCCTGAAATCTCTGAACCATACCATGATCCGCATAAGGTCCCCAGACCAAGCAGGACCAGCCAGCCAGCTATCCTGCCCATGAATGTCTCCTCGCCCTGTTGCCCTATTGTCTCAAATAGTAATTGGCGGGCTACCCGTTCCTGAGCCTATCCGCAGGCAGGACCACCCATGACAAATGTCATAGGTCTGATTTGAGCATCCACAACATTGATGACGGCTGTCATGGTGTTGGGCCAGTTGTAGCTGGGATGATGGAATCATGAACAGTTCACGTGAGCAAGAGCCGGCCTTGAAGGTCAATGCATTGGTGAAGCGCTACGGTGACATGGTGGCCTTGGACCACTTCGACATGGAAGTCAATCAAGGCGAAGTTTTTGGACTGCTTGGTCCCAATGGTTCAGGCAAGTCAACCGCCATCAACTGCATACTGGCCCTGCTCAGCTTTGAATCGGGGACGGTTCGGATATTCGGGCAGGAGATGACCCCGACCTCCTATGACCTCAAAAGTCATATCGGCGTGGTTCCTCAGAATGTGGCTGTTTTCAACGAACTGAACGTGCAGGAGAACATCGACTATTTTTGCTCCCTCTATGTGCCCAAGAAGGCCGACCGCAAGGAGCTGGTGGAGCAGGCCATAGACTTCGTAGGGCTGGGCGACTTCCGCAAGTTCCGCCCCGGCAAGCTGTCGGGCGGTCTGTTGCGCAGGCTCAACATCGCCTGTGGCATCGCCCATCAGCCCGACCTCATCTTCTTTGACGAGCCTACCGTCGCCGTGGATCCCCAGAGCCGCAACGCCATCCTGGAAGGCATCGAGCGGCTGAACGCCCAGGGGGCCACCGTTGTTTACACCAGCCATTACATGGAGGAGGTGGAGCAGATTTGCACGCGCATCATGATCATGGACCACGGCCGACAGATTGCCCTAGGCACTGCTGAGGAACTCAAGGGCATGGTCCAGGCCGGCGAGCAGGTCACTGTCGAGACACTGGATTTGAAGGAGTCTACACTGGCCAAGATCCGTGCTCTGCCTCTGGCCCAGTCCGTCGACTATGACGGCAAGGAATTGGTTATCCACTGCCGGCAGGGCGAGCACAACTTGCAGGATGTCCTGACGGTCCTGGAATCCACCCAGACCAGCTACGGCCACCTGACCAGCCGTCCGCCATCCTTGAACGACGTGTTTCTGGAACTGACCGGCAAGGAACTACGCGACTGAGCGCGGTCCCTAGGCTCAATTGCCGTAAGGAGCACATATCTATGTGGAACTCATTCCTGATCAACGTCAAGACCTCGATACGCAATACCTCCTCCCTCTTCTGGGTACTGGCCTTTCCAGTCATATTGGCCGCTCTGATGCTGGGCATCATGGGCAACCTCCAGGACGGTTACACTGCCGAGGCGCAACATTTCGCCATAGTCTCTGACGCCAACTGGAAAGCCAACCTGGGCGCTGACGAATTGGTTTCATCACTATCGAAGAAACCCAAGGCCGGGTCCGCTGACACTCAGTTGCTTATCCCGACGACAGTGGCTTCCAGGGCCGAAGCAGACACACGTCTGGATAGCCGGAAGGACATCGGCTACCTGTACGCTGGTTCTGACGGACGGGTCAACATGGTCCTGTCCGATCGTGAAGCCGCCAACATCCAATCCGACTCAACTGCCTCAGAAGGCATAACGGTTTCTATTCTCTCCGCCTCGCTAGTCAGCTTCAATCAGGCCAACTTGGCAAGCTCAACCTTGGCCTTGCCAAATACTCAAATACTGCTGCATTCCGGCCAACAGACCTACACTAAGCAAATCCGTCTGACCCATATCAATCCTTCGATGACCGCACCTTACTTCTTTGCCGTGCTCGCTATGGCCTGCCTTATCGGCGCCAGCACCGCAGCAGAGATGATTGCCAGGACTCAGCCCAACCTTTCAGCCTTGGGAGCCCGACGGGCCAGTTCTCCCAGCTCCAAGTGGCGGCAGGCAGCGGGCGCCTTCCTGGCCTCCTGGCTCTTCTCCGCAGTCAGCCTTCTGGTCGCATACATCTTCGTCCGCACAGTATGCGGCGTGCAAACCGGTGGTCGTGACCCGATAGCCCTCGTAGCCATCGCCGTGGGCACCTTTATGGCTACCGCTTTCGGCTCTATGATGGGAGCGATCCCTAAACTTTCGACCGAAACGAAGGTTGGCCTGGTCATAGGCATCGACTGCACGCTGAGTGCCTTTATCGGCCTCTACGGCAGCCTGGCTATGGACCTTAATAACGCCATCCAGGAGCATGCTCCGATCCTCCACCTGATCAACCCGGTCAAGCAGGTCTCCAACCTCTTCTACGACATCGTCTACTACGACAGCCTGGCACCCTTTGCCCGCACCTGCGGCATCCTGGCTATCATGGCCGCCGTCTTCCTGGCCATTTGCGGTCTGTTCCTAAGGAAACAACGTTATGAATACTTGTAAAACAGCGCTGCGCGTCATCTGGGCGCATAAGTTCTACCTCCTCTTGTATCTGGTGGGCATGAGCCTCATCATGATTGTCATCGGTTCCACGAACATGCAGGCCGCGGTACGTGCCAATGCCTCAAGCTCGGTTGGTCGCTTTGAACCCGCGAAGGCGAAAATAGTCGTTATCAACAGGGACCGCGGCAACCAGGTTGGTTGTGAGCTGGGCCAAGGTCTGGAGCGGTATCTGGGCAAGTCGGCCCAACTGGTGACAGTCGAAGATAGACCCCAGGCCCTGCAGGATGCCAACGTATCCGGCAAAAGCGATTTGACCGTCATCATTCCAGCGGGGTATGGCCAACGCTTTCTTGATGCGTTTGAAGATACTGCTGCCCAAGCTCACAGCGGTAGCAAAGCCCTTGGTTTCCCTAAAGTTGAAACAGCTGCCTCCTATAATTCCAGCCGCGGCAGTTTGGCACAACTGCAGGTGGACAGTTATTTCGATGCTCTTCGTACTGCTCTGCTACCAGATCTGGGCCAAAACGGTCCCATGGATCTGCATTCGTCTGCGGCGATCAAGGATGCGGCTGCCTATGCAGTATCGCACTATGCCAGCAACCAACCACATGTGAGCATCCATGCCAGCCCAAAGGATGATGACCATGGCGCCCTCTTGGAAGGTTTCGCCACCACCGTCGGCCTGGCTGCCTTTCCCTTGATGACAGCGCTGACGGTCTGTGTTGCTACGCTTTTCGGAGCCTTCAGTTCTCCCGACCGACATCGACGCCTGCTTGCCTCTCCAATGCGTTCAAGTAGCCTGAACGGACAGGAGCTCACAGCAGCCCTCATCCTGGCAGGCTTCTCCTGGATATATTACGTGGCACTCGTCGCCTTCAGCATGGCGGCGTCAGGGGTGTCTTTGGCTTCGCTTGGCTGGGGGAGGGTGCTGCTGAGCTTTTTCGTCATGCTGATATTCGCTGTGTCGGCGGCCTCCTTTGGATTCATGCTTGCTCAGTTCAATCCTTCCTCTTCTCTCATAAACTCGGTAGGGGTCATCTTCGGCTTGGTGGTTATGTTCACCTCCGGGTCAAGTTCGGGAGGCCCCCTGCCTCCGGTCATGCAAACCATCGGCAAATTGACTCCTGGCTGGTGGTACAACACCGCTGTCCAATCAATCATGGATTCACGTGCAGCAGGTCTGACATCTTGGGGTCTTCCGCTGATCGTGGTTGCCCTGTTCGCTCTGGCCTATGCCTGTGTCGGTCTCATGGTCTCACGCCTCACCCGCACCCGCGCCACCCTGGTCGCTCCTGTCAGTTCCGACCCCAGTATGATCGGGTAGTTTTCCTGCATTCATATCATCTTTCTGTCAACAGTTTTGCTTATGATAATCTACCAAATATTAAATTATTTTAGATAATAGAGCTGGCAGAGGTTTTCGATAGTGCCTAAACCAAATGCAGCATAACTGAAGAAGTAAACGATATGAACATACTCGTTATTCAAGGATCGCCCTATGGAGGTAGTTTTAGCCATACCAACGCCAAGGCTTATGCACAAGCTGCCCGGCGTAGGGGTCACACAGTCGAAATGATCGACCTTAGCCAGGAAGACTTTGACCCGGTGCTTCGCTACGGCTATGTCAAGCACATGGAGGACGAATCAGCGCCTAAGCGTTATCAAAGCATGGTCGCCCGAGCTGATCATCTGGTCTTCGTCTTCCCCATTTGGTGGGCAGGTGAGCCGGCCATCCTCAAGGGCTGGTTGGATAGAGTACTCACGCCACAATTTGCCTACCGGTATGAGAGCAGCCTTAAATCGGAGGGGCTGCTCAAGGGCAAGACGGCGCAAATTATCAGCAGTAGCCATGGGCCGGCCTTCGTATCCAAGATGTTTGGTTCCACCGTGACACGTTGGAAGTATTCCATCCTAAAATTCTGTGGCATCAAATTCACTGGGGCCAGCATTCTGGGCCGTATCGACTCGAAAGTTGATACACCTGAACGCCGCGAAGCCTTCACTCAGAAGATTTGCAAGACAGTACCCTCAATAAAGTAAGGCCTGTCAGCCTTATTGAGATGCTAATGCGTCTACGTCGCTAAGTAATGGACCTTTGGTCGTCAATGGCGAAAAGCGCCGGCGCGGCATTCAAAAAAGGGCATATGCCATGCCATTTATTCGTCCGGATTCATGGCCAGCCTGGCAATCGCACATGTCAGCAGTGTCACCGTGACCACCCCAGCGATGATCAGGGTCATGGGGCAGTGGTCGATCAGCGGGCCGAAGGTGGCCTGTCCCAGTGGAATCGCGCACATACATAGGCTGTTGGTCAGTCCTATCACCTTGCCTATCAGCCCTGCAGGGGTATGAATCTGCTCATAGGAAAGGGAGGTGATGTTGACCGCCTGCACCATTCCCGCGGCCAGAGCCATGCATCCGGTTACCAGGGCGAAGAGGACATGAGTCGGCAAATGCAGGAGCAGTCCTGCTGCAATGGGCAGGAGGACCAGGGCGCTGCCCGAGAGCAGCATGGGTATCCGTTGCAGATAGAACCAGGTTGGGCGGACGGACACCAAGATGGCTCCAAGCAGGCTCCCGCAGGCCAGTATTCCTTCGGCCAGCCCCTGCATGGTATTGTTCAGACCCAGCGTACGAGTGACCATATAGGGCAGTGCCACGTTGACGTAGGAGGCAAAGATCAAGTTGGCCGCCAGGCTGAGCCCTATGACCACTTTGAGGTTGCCATGCCTGACCAGAAATTGTGCAGCAGCTTTGGTGTCCGCGACCAGATGGCTCACCAGTCCTCTTGGACCTTGGGAGGTGCCCTGTGCTGGTTCGGGAATCCTGACCGCAATTCTGATCCAGACGGCAGAGAGAAGACAGGCCAAGGCGGCAACCCCGACTACTTGCATGATTCCGAAGAAGCCCATGACCATGCCGGCCAATACTGGTCCGATCATTCCTACCAGGGAGATCGCCTGGGAAACCAGGGCTGATGCGCGGGTCAGGTCTTTTCTGTCTACCAGGCAGTGGAGGGCTGCTTGAACCGTTGGGCTGTAACAGGCCCTATAGGCATTGACCAGCATCATGCAGGCCACGGTCAAAAAAACCGGGTCGATCTTGCGGCTGATCAGGATGTAAAAGAGTGCTGTCAATGCCGACAGAATGTCCAGCACCGCCATGGTGGACTGCTTGTGCAACCGGTCGGCCAGAGCTCCGCCCAGGGGGGTCAGGAGAATGGATGGAAGGACTGCCAGAGCGGATGCCATGCCATAAAGTGATGCCGATCCTGAGATGTTGAGCAGGTGAAGCGGGAGGGCGAAGACCAAGCATGTTTGCCCTAGATTGGAGAGGATCTCAGTCGTCAGAAGAGCAATGAATGGCAGTGTCAGCAGCCCCTTGCCCTTGGAGTGGCCCATGTTTGGGGTTTGGTCGCTAGCCGGCGGGTTCATATACCGCCTTCGCTTTCAGTCTTTCCCTTGTTGTTGCCCTTGGTGTCGGTACCGAAGGATGCCAGCAGGTCGGAGAATCCCTGGTCTTGCAGGGGGATACCCAAGCTTTGCATGATCGTGAAGAAACAGGCTGCTCTGGTGCGTAGTTCAGCCTGCGTGCCACGGCGAAAGAAGGGCAGCAGCCACATGTTGGCCAGCAAGCGGAGAATCTCCGCGGCCTGTTCGACGTGGTCCACGTGCAGTGAGCCGTCCTGATTGCCCTGTTTCAAGAGATCGACAAAGTCGTCCCGCTCGTCCACCATGGCGGTAAATTCCATGCCGATCATCTTGGGATTAGCCTTTGGATTGAATTTGCGGAACATCAGCTCCGCGGCCTCCAGTCTCTTTCGCGCTCGCCCGGGGGAGAAGAGCGACTGCAGCTGCTCCAATGCCGTGCCTTGTTCCGTCCGGGGTAGGGTCTTGTCGGTTGTCTCGCTCATGGTCCTCATCAACCTATCGGCCACGGCATCAAAGAGGTCTTCCTTGGACTGGAAGTGATGGTAGACGGCTCCCTTGCTCAAGCCTCCGGTCGCATCGATGATGTCCTGCATGCTGGTTTTGTCGTAGCCCCGGCTGGTGAAGAGCCCGGTTGCGGCTTTGATGATTCGTTCCTGCGTCAGCTCAGGGTGTGCGTTGCGGGCCATGGTCGTTTTCCTTTCAGGTCGATGATGATGAGCCGTCGTCGATTGGTTGGTGAGGTTGCTATTCCTGCCTCAATATCATACCGACCGTTGGTATGAACATATCACAACACTCTCTCTGGCAGGTCGGGCACATATGGTTTAATAAACACTTGGTTTGCGCGTTTGTGCGTGAATCTATCTGGAGTCTCAGCCCATCAATGGGTCGGCGGCCGCAAGGTCGTTCGTGCTTGTCACGGTGAAGCATTGGAGAGGCCTGACTCGACGGTTCCGGCCGTCTTCGTTCAGATAACGACAGAAGCAAGTAAGGATTGCATCAATGACTAACATTCAGCGTGCACGTCGGCAGGTCCGCCTGTCCCGTGCTCTGGGCATTGCCCTGACGCCCAAGGCTCAGCGCCTGTTCGAGAAGCGCCCCTATGGCCCTGGCGAGCACGGCCGCAGCCGTCGTCGCACCGAGTCCGATTACGCCGTCCGTCTGCGGGAGAAGCAGAGGCTGCGCGCCCAGTACGGCGTCTCTGAGAAGCAACTGCGTGCCGCCTATGAGCGGGGCACCCACGAGTCCGGCCAGACCGGTGCCGCAATGCTTCGCGAGCTGGAGTGCCGCCTGGATAACCTGGTCCTGCGCGCCGGCATCGCCCGCACCACCGCTCAGGCCCGTCAGTACGTGGTCCACCGCCACATCCTGGTCGACGGGAACATCGTGGATCGGCCCTCCTACAGGGTCAAGCCCGGCCAGACCATCCAGGTCAAGCCTAAGAGCCAGACCATGGTTCCCTTCCAGATCGCAGCAGAAGGCGTCCACCGGGATGTGCTGCCCGCAGTCCCCGGTTACCTGGACGTGGATCTGGCCTCCCTGAAGGCCAGCCTGGTCCGCAAGCCCGAGCCGGAGGAGATTCCGGTTCAGATTAACATCCAGTACGTGGTCGAGTTCTACGCTCGCTGATCGCCAGCAACTTTGGGGCCCCGGTTTGTCCGGGGCCCTTTGCGTGCCAAGACCTGCCGCCCCAGCCGAGGCATGGGTGGGATAATAGAGGCATGTTGCTCCATCTGTATGCTGTCCGCCATGGACAGACCTATTTCAATCGCTACAACCGTCTCCAGGGCTGGTCCAACTCCCCGCTGACTTCATCGGGGCTGCAGGATGCCGACCGTGCAGGCCACAAATTGAGCCAGGTGAGCTTTGCGGCCGCCTACTGCTCGGACACCACACGCGCCCAAGAGACAGTCCACAGGATCCTGGACCAGAACCAGTCGGAGAAGAAGCCTGAGCCGGTCAGTGACAGCCACTTCCGTGAGCAGTTCTACGGCTATTTCGAAGGACAGGACATGGCCATGGCCTGGTGGGCTGCAGGTGCGCCTCATGGAGCTGGCACCTACCAGCAGATCGTGGACCGTTTCGGCCTGGCCGCCACCAGGGACTTCCTCAAGGAGGCAGATCCCTTTGGCGATGCCGAGTCCGACAACGAGTACTGGACGCGGATTGCCGGCGGATTCGCCCTGATTGCCTCCGACCAACACCTGAAGAATGACGACCGCGTCCTACTGATCTCGCACGGCAACACCTTGCTTAGTCTGGTCAATCGCTTCGGCGGGGGCAGATATGACACCAGCAGCCGCCCAAGCAATGGAAGCGTCACCATATTCGACTTCGATACGGATGCCCCCTTTGAGCGGGCCCTGCAGGTACGGTCCTTCAATCGCTGAACCGGCTTCAACAGGCCGGTCATGGCCTGGACTGATAGACGGCGCGTGCTAGCGTTGTCCCCAGTATCGTACCAATGGAAGAGAGGTAGCAGATGGACGTAGGACAGATTGCCGGCCTGATAGCGGCTATTGCCTTCGCTATCCTGGCGGGGTTTCTGATCTATCCCCTGATTCGTCTGGGGAAGCTCTTCGATCAGCTGGCGCAGACCATCAAGCAGACGGGCGATCATGTGGTGCCCACCCTGGACGAGTCCACCAGCACGGTCACTCAACTCAACCAGACTCTGACTGACGTCAATCGCATCTCAGCAGCGGCCTCAACCACTGCAGGCAACGTCGGTGCTCTGACCGATCTGTACGGATCAATGCTGGGCAAGCCGGTCATCAAAGTAGCAGCCTTCCTCTATGCTTTGCGAAAGACGATTTCGTCATTTCTTTCAGGGGGGCGTGACAGCGCTGGAGCCAAGTCCTCAACAGCCAAAAAGGCCAATGACGGCCATGGGAACGAGGGGAGGACCCGCTGATGTTCAAACGGATCTTCTGGCTGGGGTTGGGCGTGACAACAGGCGTGGTCCTGGTGACCAAGGCCGAGGCCTATGTGAGGGCCAATACCCCCAAGCGTGCCCGGGAATTCGTGCTGGGCGAGGACCAGGACCAGGTGGCCTCCCGGACCCTGTCCGGATTGGTGCGCCAATTCACCCAGACAATGCATCAGCGGCAGGACGAGCTGGACCGCCGCTATCTGGACCGTTTCCAGGGCTGAGCCTGGGGCGGACAGACCAGGACAGATGCGCCTGGTCGGTGTAAAATCACCGTATTCAGCTATGAGTCCGGAGTGCGGGCAACCTGTTCGTGCCCCGGACAACCGAGTCATTTGGACAACCCGCAAGCCCGTCGGCATTCACCGGGTCTGAAGGAGCAGAAGCAGCATGCGCACATCGGAAATCGCCAAGCGTTTCCTCGATTATTTCCAGGGCAAGGATCATCTGGTGGTCCCATCCGCATCCCTGATCTCGCCCAATCCCACCACGCTCTTCACCATCGCCGGCATGGTCCCCTTCATCCCCTACCTGTTGGGGGAACAGACCCCGCCCAAGAGCCGGATGGCCAGCAACCAGAAGTGTGTGCGCACCCTGGACATCGACGAGGTGGGTAAGACCACCCGTCACGGCACCTTCTTCCAGATGCTGGGCAACTTCTCCTTTGGGGACTACTTCAAGGAGGAGGCCATCCACTACGCCTGGGACCTGCTGACCAAGCCCCAGGATCAAGGGGGCTACGGCTTCGACCCCGATACGATCTGGGTGACCACCTACACCGACGATGACGAGGCTCGCTCCCTATGGAAGAACGAGGGATTTGACCCCGAGCACATGGAAATTTTGGGCATGGAGGACAACTTCTGGACCACCGGCGGCCCCGGCCCCGGCGGCCCCTGCTCTGAGATCTATGTGGACCGCGGTCCTGCTTATGGCAAGGAGGGCGGCCCCTCGGCCGATGAGAACCGATACATCGAGATCTGGGATCTGGTCTTCGAAAACTACGAGGTGGACAATGTCCGCTCCAAGACCGACCTGCACATCGTCGGCGAGTTGGAACACAAGAACATCGACACCGGCGCCGGATTGGAGCGCCTGGCCTACCTGCTTCAGGGCAAGCAGAACATCTACGAGACCGACGAGGTCTATCCCGTCATCCAGGCTGCCGAGGGTCTATCTGGCCGACACTACGGCGATGACGCCCAGGATGACGTGCGCTTCCGTGTGGTGGCCGACCACGTCCGCTCGGCCCTGATGATCATGAGCGACGGCGTCCGCCCCAGCAACGTTGGCCGTGGCTATGTGCTGCGTCGTCTGTTGCGCCGGACCATCCGCTCCATGAAGATGCTGGGCGTGGACCAGGAGGTTCTGCCCCAGCTCTTCCCGGTCTCCAAGGAGGCCATGGCCCCCAGCTACCCAGAGCTCAACGACACCTTCTCCGAGGTGGCCGAATCGGCCTATGGCGAGGAGCTGGCCTTCCGCCGGACCCTGGACAAGGGAACCGCCATTCTGGATACGGCCGTCAACAAGGCCAAGAGCGGGAAGGGCGAACCCGAGGTCTCCGGCAAGGATGCCTTCACCCTGCATGACACTTACGGGTTCCCCATCGAACTGACCCTCGAGATGGCTGCTGAGCAGGGCGTCAAGGTGGACCAGGACGAGTTCCGAAAGCTCATGAACGAGCAGAAGTCCAGAGCCCGCGCCGATGCCATGAAGAAACGGCACAATGTTGATCTGAGCGTCTACGACGATATGCGCAAAAGCCTGGCCGAGCCTCAGGTCTTCCTGGGCTATACCGACTTCTCCAGCCGCTCGACCGTCCTGGGCATCATCCAAGAGGGTAAGGGGGCGGTTCCGGCCGTCAAGGCCCCTGCCCAGGTTGAGGTGATTCTGGACCGCTCGCCCTTCTACGCTGAGGCAGGTGGCCAGCTGGCCGACCAGGGCGAGATATTGACCGATGATGGGGCCGTCCTGGAGGTTGACGACGTGCAGAAGCCCATCAAGGGGCTTACCATCCACCGCTGTCGGCTGACCGAGGGAACGCTGACCCTGCAGGCCAAGGCCACGGCCACCATTGACAGGAACCGTCGCGGGGCCATTGCCCGCTCGCACACCGCCACTCACATGGTCCACAAGGCCCTGCGCGAGGAGCTGGGTCCCCAGGCTACACAGCGCGGCTCCGAGGACGCGCCCAACAGGTTGCGCTTTGACTTCCAGTGGTCGCAGGCACCCAGCCGTCAGGCCATGGATGCGGTGGAAGCACGTGTCAACGACCGCCTGCGTGACAACCTGGCCGTGACCACGCAGGAGATGAAATACGACGACGCCATTGCCTTGGGAGCCATGCACCTGTTCGGGGAGAAGTACGGCGACGTGGTCCGTGTGGTCTCCATCGGCGAGGACGGCTGGAGCCGGGAGCTCTGCGGGGGAACCCACGTGGACCACGTGGGCAAGATCGGCGCGGTCTCCATCATGTCCGAGGCCTCGGTGGGCACCGGCGTTCGTCGTGTGGATGCCGTGGTGGGCCAGGGGGCCTACGAGTACAACGCCCGTGAGCACGCCCTGGTCTCTCAGCTTTCCGACAAGCTCAACGCCCGCCCTGACGAGCTTGAGTCGAGGATTTCGGCCCTGCTGGCCAAGCTCAAGGAGTCCGACCGCCGACTGGCGGCCACCTATGAGCAGCAGATGGCCCAGGCTGTGCCCGAACTGGCCAACCAGGCCTTGCATGCCCCGGGCGAGGTCAAGGTTGCATCCCGGAACATGGGACATTTCGGCTCGGTCGATGCTCTGCGCAAGACGGTGACCGACCTGCGGGCCCGCATGGGCGAGGAGTACCCGGTTGTGGTCGCACTGGCCGGTGTAAGCGAGGATGACAAGCCCGTCATCTTCGTAGCCACCAACCAGGCGGCCCGTGACCGCGGTCTCAGGGCCGGCGATTTGGTCAGGACGGCTTCCAAGATCCTGGGAGGCGGCGGTGGGGGCAAGCCTGACTTTGCCCAGGGTGGCGGCCAGGATGCCTCGGCCATCGATCGGGCCTTGAAAGCCCTGAGTGATCAGGTCCAAGAAGGCTGAGCTTCCCGTGGGATCACAGACAGCCGTGTGGCTGGGGGTGGATCTTGGCGAGGCCAGGGTGGGTCTGGCCCTGTCGGACCCGGAGCTGACCCTGGCCTTTCCCGCTGGCAACATCAAGGTTCAGGGCGACTACTTCCAAGCCTTGGACCAGGTGGAAGACCTGATTATGGATAAGTGTGTGTCCAGGGTTGTAGTCGGGCATCCCTTGCTTTTGAGTGGTCAGGCTGGTCGCAGCGCCAAAAAGGCGGTCCGCTGGGTGCGTGCATTGACTGGACGCCTGCAGGAGGCTGCCCAGGATGCAGACATTGCCCCTGAGCAGCTGCCCAGTGTAGTATTGCGAGACGAACGACTGACGACCGTCAGCGCCCACCGTCAGCTGTATGATGCCCGCGTAGACGGGCGAAGACATCGTCCTATGGTCGATCAGCAGTCCGCTGTAGTGCTGTTGCAGTCGGCCCTGGACGACCAACGTGCCGACAAGGAGTGCTAATTGGCCGACGACATGCAGGAATTCTTCCAGAACAAGGTCCAGTGGGTTGCCGATGGGCAGACCCCGGTTTCCGCTATGCCGCCGCGTCCTCCTCATTCGCGCCGTGAAATGCGCCGTCGGCGTGAAAGGCGCAAGCATCGCAAGCAGATCATGATTGTTATCATCGCCCTGGCTGTTGTGCTGGCTACCTCCTGCGTAGTGATTCTGGTAGGCGGGCTGCGTCATGGCACCCCCAGGATCGTAGCCACCAAGGAGGTCGCCCCTGACTATCCAGGTCCCGGCGGACAGCCCCTGGAGTTTACTGTCGAGAGCGGTCAGGGTGCTGATCAGGTGGGTGCCAATTTGGTCAAGGCCGGGGTGGTCAAGTCCACGGCAGCCTTCCTGCACGCCATCACCAGCGCCCAGTCCGAATCCAGGCTTCTGCCCGGCGTTTTCGATCTGCGTTTGCGTATGAAGGCCTCGGATGTGGTTGCCATTCTAACCGACAGCAGCAAGGCTGGAGGCTTCCTGCAGGTGCGGGCCGGCGAACGGGTCCGCGACGTGGTGGCCCGGGCCGCCCAGCTTTCCGGTGTTCCACAGAGCGAATTCGACGCCCTGATTCAAGCCAAGGGCGAGGGCATCCTGCCCCAGGAGGCACAGGGCAACTTCGAGGGGTGGCTGCAGCCTGGCGAGTACGATGTGCGCAAAGCTGGGTCGGCCAAGGCCATCCTGAGCAATCTGGTGTCCAAGCGAATCGAGCACCTGAACCAGTTGGGCGTGCCTGGTGGCCAGGATCGGCAGACCATACTCAATACGGCCTCCATCACCGAGGCCGAGGTCAACAAGTCGGAATACTACAGCAAGGTGGCCCGGGTCATAGAAAACCGATTGGCCAAGGGGATGCCCTTGGGCATGGACAGCACCGTGGCATACTCCAACAATGTCTCTGCCTTGAAGCTGACCGATGCCATGTTGAAGAACGCCGATGACCCCTACAACACCAGGGTCCACCAGGGTTTGCCCCCAGGTCCCATCGGCAGCCCTGGAGACGAGGCCATCCAGGCGGTCATGCACCCTGAGTCGGGCGACTGGCTCTATTTTGTGACCGTCAATATGGACACGGGAGAGACCAGATTCAGCGACAATCAGGATCAGTTCAACCGCGATGTCAAGGAGTACAAGGCCTGGGAGTCCCAGCACAGCCAGCAGGGCGAGTAGCGCTTTTTCCCCTGGATTTCAGGGTCTCAATTGTCAACTAGATGCCTACGGCATTAGAAGGCATTGATTATTAAGGCCGTTACCGCTGCGGCGAGGATGACCGGGACATAGGCCAGCGAGAGTGGGGTGTTTGTTCTGTCTGATCTGCGGCGGCGTGCCAACCAGACCAAAGCCAGTGCGACCAGTCCCAGCAGCCCCATCATCAACCACCAAACCAGGATGGTTGTCCATCCCAGAACTGACAGGCTCAGGGCGACCAGACCCGTAGCGGTCACGTCGCCCAGTCCCAGGGCACCGGGTCGGACCAGGGCCAGCAGAAACTGAAGGCCTGCAGAGGCCAGAGTCAGCAACAGGCACTGCGTGAGCAGCATCAGCCGACCCTGGATCAGCGCAAAGACCAGCAAAACCACGGTCTGTAACACCAGTCCCACGAGCACCAGAAGACGTGGGACTCGACGGGTGCGGATATCGATCAGGGCCAGGAGGAGGGCGATCAGCAGTCCCGGCGCTGGGATGAGGTAGACCATCTTCTAAGATAATCATACGTAGCCCTAACCTGGCAAACGAGGAACGAACGAGGAGCTTGAATATGTTGCGCTGGCAGACGGCAGGGGAATCCCATGGAGAGGCCCTAGTGGCCATGTTGGAGGGTCTGCCCGCCGGGGTTGCCGTGTCCACCAAGGATATTGAATCAGCCCTGGCCCGCCGCCGGTTGGGCTATGGTCGCGGGGCCCGGATGGGCTTTGAGCAGGACCGGGTGCGACTGTTGACCGGTGTCAGGCATGGACGGACGCTCGGTTCGCCAGTGGCCATCGAGATCGGCAACACTGAGTGGCCCAAGTGGGAGCAGGTGATGAGTGTGGACGAGCTGCCTGCCGATCAGGAGCCCCCGGCCACCGGTCGTAATGCACCACTGACCAGGCCCAGGCCCGGCCACGCCGATCTGACCGGTATGCGCAAGTATGGGTTTACAGATGCGCGTCCGGTACTCGAGCGTTCCTCGGCCAGGGAGACCGCCTCCCGGGTTGCTCTGGGATCGGTGGCTGCCGACTTCCTGCAGCAAGCCTTGGGCATACGAACTGTCTCCCATGTCATCTCTATAGCCGGTGTCGGCTTGGAGGGTCATGAAGTCACGCCCGGCCCTGAGGACGGACCTGCCCTGGATGCCTCGCCGGTCAGGACCCTGGACAAGGACGCTGAGAAGCGGATGATGGCCAGAATCGATCAGATCAAGAAGGACGGCGACACCGCCGGTGGGGTCTTCGAGGTCATCGCTTATGGCGTGCCTGCGGGCTTGGGCACTTATGTGGAGGACGACCGGCGTTTGGATGCGGCCCTGGCCGGCGCCTTCATGGGCATTCAGGCCATCAAGGGAGTGGAGATCGGCGACGGATTCAGCGAAGCTGATCGTCCAGGATCGCAGGCCCATGACGAAATGGAGCCCGGTCCGGACGGCACCATTCGCAGGCTCAGCAACCATGCAGGCGGTCTGGAGGGTGGCACGTCCAACGGCCAGCCCATTAGGGTGAGGGCCGCCATGAAGCCCATCTCCTCGGTGCCGCGGGCTCTGCGTACGGTGGATGTGGCCACCGGACTGCCTGCCCAGGCCATCCATCAGCGTTCCGACGTGACCGCCGTGCCTGCCGCTGCAGTGATCGGCGAAGCTATGATGAACCTGACCCTGGCGCGATTCGCCTTGGAGAAGTTCGGCGGCGACTCGCTCGAAGAGGTTCGGCGCAATGCCCAGGCCTACCTTCAGTCCTGGCCCGAGCATCTGCGGTGAGGGGCGGTCTTGCATGATTGAAAGCAACAGCATGCCCAAAGCCGTCGTCATCGGCATGCCCGGTGCGGGCAAGACCCGTCTGGGCAGGGAGACAGCCACCCTGATCAAGGCGCCCTTCCGGGACACGGACCAGTGCATTGAGGAAGAGGCAGGCCAATCGGTCAGTGAGATCTTCGACGCTCAGGGCGAGCAGGCTTTCCGAGACATGGAGACCGGGGTGATCCTGGACCTGCTGAAGGACTTTTCCGGTGGAATCCTGTCCCTGGGAGGAGGTGCTCCAATGAGCACCGAGGTCTTTCAGGCGCTGCAGGAATATCGGCGGGCAGGCGGAGCTGTGGTCTACCTGCAGATCGACCCGGAGGAGGGGGTCAGTCGGGCGGTTCGGTCGGATCATCGCCCCCTTCTTCGCGGTGCCGCATCGGAACGCTGGATGGCCCTCTATCGTGAGCGCCGCAGCGTCTACCAGGAGCTGGCCACCATCACCCTCAAATCCAGGAACACCACCCCCCGGGCCCTGGCCAGACGGCTGGCCGATGCCTTGACTGAGCGGGTGGTTCACGTAAGCGGTCCCGACCCCTACGATGTCAGGATCGGTGCAGGGGTGACCGGGCGGTTGCATGAGATGCTTGGAGACCAGACCATGCGCGTGGCCCTGATTCACACCCAGCCCGTCCAGCGCCATTCGGACCATGCCCGTGCCCTCCTCCGTCAGGCCGGGTATCAAGTGGTGGATCTGACCATTCCCGATGCGGAGGCCGGCAAGACCATTCAGGTCAGCCAAGGGATCTGGGAGCGCCTGGCCACCGAGGGCTTCACCCGTTCCGACGCGGTTGTAGGACTAGGTGGGGGAGCGGCTACAGACCAAGCTGGGTTCATCGCCGCCACCTGGATGCGAGGTATCCGTTATGTGAACTGTCCCACCTCTCTGCTGGCCATGGTCGATGCCTCTACCGGAGGCAAAACCGGCATCAACTTGGAGCAGGGCAAGAATCTGGTCGGCAGTTTCTATACACCTGCCGGTGTCCTGGCTGATCTGCGGACCCTGCGGACCCTGCCCAACGAGATTTTTGTAGAGGGCCTGGGCGAGGTGGCCAAGTCTGGTTTCATCATGGACGGCGGCATCCTGCGTGAACTTGAGGAGCGGGCCGACTCCCTTCGTTCCTTCGACGGGCAGGAGTCCGACCAGTGGTTGGGCACGGTGGTCCAGGATCTGATCGAACGCACCGTAGAGGTCAAGGCCCGGCACGTCTCAGTGGACCTCAAGGAATCCGGCTTGCGGGAGTTCCTCAACTATGGTCACACCCTGGGCCACGCCATCGAGAAGATCGAGCACTTCACCTGGCGGCATGGTCAGGCCGTGTCTGTGGGCATGGTCTTCGCAGCCGAGTTGGCCAGGATTACCGGCCACCTGGATCAGGATGCGGTCGACTACCACCGGCAGCTTCTTTCCTCCCTAGGCTTGCGAACCTGGTGGAATGGGGGAGACTTCGACCAGGTACTGGCGCTCATGCATAGGGATAAAAAGGCCCGCGGCAACAAGTTGCGGTTTATCATTCTTGATGGTTTGGGCAAACCCACCCACCTGGACGACCCGCCGGTTTCGGCGCTCAAGGAGGCCTTCCAGGCCATACGCAAGGAGGAATGACAGATGGCGGATGCCGACAAGGGCAGGCAGACGGTTCTGGTGGTCAACGGACCCAACCTGGGTCGGCTGGGAGTGCGCGACCCTGAAGTTTACGGTCGTCAGGATCTGGCTACTCTGACCCGTGAGTGCGAAGACTGGGGTCAGCAACTGGGTCTGGATGTCCAGGTGCTGCAATCGGACGACGAGGGCCAGGTCATTCGCTGGATGCATCAGGCCGTGAACCAGGGCAGCGCAGTGGTGCTCAACCCGGCGGCTTTCACCCACTACAGCTACGGGCTTGCCGATGCTGCCGTTCAGGTCACCCAAGCAGGGTTGCCACTGATGGAGGTCCATATTTCCAATCCTGCATCTAGGGAGGCCTTCCGCCGACGCAGCGTCATCTCACCGGTGGCCACCGGCACCATCACCGGCATGGGCTTCTACGGCTACCGGCTTGCCCTGGAAGCTGTTGCCCATCTGTTGGAGAGCGCATGAGTGAGAGCGGAGAGACCGGCAAGAAACTCTCCGCACCGCCCAAGGCCATCCTTGTTCGCGGCGCCAGGGTCCACAACCTGCGCAATCTGGATGTCGACATTCCTTTGAATCACTTGGTGGGCATTGCCGGGGTCTCGGGCTCCGGTAAGTCCTCCCTGGCTCTGGGGGTTCTCTACGCCGAGGGGTCCCGGCGTTATTTGGAATCCTTATCCACCTACACCAGGAGGCGGATGACCCAGGCCCAGCGCCCCCAGGTGGACTCGGTGCGCTTTCTGCCCCCGGCTTTAGCTCTGCGTCAACGGCCGGGCGTGGGCGGCATGCGCTCCACTTTCGGCACCGCCACCGAGCTGCTCAACGTACTCCGGCTGATGTTTTCCCGGCTGGCCAGCCATGTCTGCCCCAACGGTCATCGCCAGGAGCCCACTCTGGCTGTGGCAGCCGAGATGCCCATCGCCTGCCCTACTTGCGGCGCTAAAGTGGAGCCTCCCAGCGCTGAGGAGCTGGCCTTCAACTCTCTGGGAGCCTGCCCTACCTGCCAGGGGACCGGGACCGTGCGCGAGGTGGACGATGCCACCCTGGTTCCCGATGACAGTCTGACTATCGACCAGGGTGCCGTTGTGCCTTGGCGAACCTTCGGTTTCAACGTCCAGCCAGACATCGTCCGCGAGTTCGGAGTCCGCACCGACGTACCTTGGCGGGACCTGACCGATCGGGAGCGGAAGATCGTTTTCGAGGGGCCGGCTGAGAAGAAGCACATCACCATTACTTCGGTCAAGGGGGTTCACGAGCTGGACTTCACTTTCCGCAACGCACGCTTGACCGTGACCGAGGAGCTCAAGAGGGCTGATGATGACAAGCGACTGGCCAAGGTGGCTAAGTTTCTGACTGAGCGGACCTGCCCGGACTGCAAGGGTACCCGGCTCAACCAGCGAGCGCGTCTGCCTGAGATCAATGGGGACAATCTGGCCACGGTTACCTCCTGGCCCCTGGACAAGGTGCTGGGCTGGGGACGAAAGTTGCCGCCCACACTGCCTGAACCCATGCAGCCCATGGCTTCGGCCCTCTGCAGGACCCTGGACGAGATGGGCAGGCGGTTGATTCAGTTGGGACTGAGCTACCTGACCTTGGACCGCTCCAGCGCATCCCTGTCCACAGGTGAGAGGCAGCGGGCCCAGCTAGCCAGGGCGGTGCGCAATGAGACCACAGGCGTGCTCTATGTGTTGGACGAGCCCTCGACCGGTCTGCATCCTGCCAACCTGGAGGGGCTTATAGGGGTCATGCGCGACCTGCTGGCTGATGGCAATTCGGTGGTTTTCGTTGACCACGATGTCAAGGTCCTAGAATCAGCCGATTATCTGATCGAAATGGGTCCCGGGGCAGGGGAGCGCGGCGGCAGGATCCTGGCCCAGGGAGCTCCTGAACGGATCGCTGCGGATCCGGACTCGCGCATCGCAGGTTTTCTGGACGGAAGCGAGCCGGTTCTGGTACGGGACCGTCACCCTATGCCTGCAGAGGGTGGATGGATTCGCATGCAGTCAGGACTCATTCACACGGTCCGCCCTCTGGATCTGGCCATTCCTCGTGGGTGCATGACGGCTGTTACCGGCGTATCCGGCTCAGGCAAGACCACCATGATCCTGGAGTCCCTGGTCCCGGCCCTGCAGGCCCGCATCCAGGGTGATCCCATGCCCAAACATGTGCACAGTCTGGACCCAGCCGGCATCGACAGGGTTCGCCTGGTGGATTCCTCGCCAATAGGCATCAACGTGCGCTCCACGGTGGCCACCTACTCAGGGCTCATGGACCGGTTGCGCCGCCTCTTCGCGGTCACCGACCAGGCGAAAAAGGACAAGCTGGGCATCTCAGCATTCTCATACAACACAGGATCACTGCGCTGTCCCCAGTGCGACGGAACCGGCCAGATCAGCCTGGACGTGCAGTTCCTGCCCGACATCCCCATCACCTGCCCCAGCTGTCAGGGTCGTCGATACCGTCCGGAGGCCGAGCATTACCGTCTGTCCACACCGGCACACTCCAAGCCGCTGAGCTTGCCCGATCTGCTGACCATGGAGGTGGGCCGGGTCCTGGAGGTCTTTGCGCAGGGCCGCGAGTACACGGCCATTCGCCGAGGCTTGCAGACCTTGAAAGACCTGGGCCTTGACTACTTGACCCTGGGAGAGGACACTCCCTCCCTGTCTGGCGGGGAGGCCCAGCGGCTGAAACTGTCCAACGAATTGGGCCGCAGGCAGAATGGTTCCATGTTCGTCCTGGATGAGCCCACCACAGGTCTGCATCCCTTGGATGTGCGCGTCCTGATTGGAGTGCTGGAGCGTCTGATCAGCAAGGGGGCCACGGTGGTCTTCATCGAGCACGATCTGGATATGATTGCCAACGCCGACCATGTGGTCGATATGGGTCCGGGCGGCGGCGATCGTGGCGGAAGAATCGTAGCTCAGGGCGACCCTGAATCTGTGGCCCGCAACCCTGATTCAGTGACCGGTCGCTACCTGGCTGACCACCTGCATCTGAGCCGTCCCTGAAACCTTCCGTACTCCTCGAGTGTTGGCCGGTTTCTGGTCGCTCCTGCCTGATAGGCTGAAGTTCCATGGTCAGAGAACATGGAAATTCGCAAGGGCATATCACCAAACACATTTTCGTCACCGGCGGCGTGGTCTCTTCACTGGGCAAGGGACTGACCGCATCATCTCTGGGCCGACTGCTGAGAAGCCGCGGAATCCGCGTTCTTCAACAGAAGCTGGATCCCTACATCAACGTCGATCCGGGGACCATGAACCCCTTCCAACACGGCGAAGTCTACGTGACCGAGGACGGGGCCGAAACCGATCTGGACATCGGCCACTATGAGCGTTTCACCGATGTCTTCCTCTCCCAGAAGGCCAACGTGACCACCGGTCAGATTTACCAGTCTGTTCTTCGCAAGGAGCGGGCGGGGGAATACCTGGGCCAGTGCGTCCAGGTCATTCCCCATGTGACCAACGAAATCAAGAGCCGCATGCGGGCCCAGGCCAGCGACGATGTGGACGTGATCATCACCGAGATCGGCGGGACTGTGGGCGACATCGAGTCCCAGCCCTTCATGGAAGCCGCCCGCGAGGTGCGTCGGGACATCGGCCCGGACAACTGCATGTTCGTCCATGTCTCCCTGGTGCCCTACGTGGCCGCTGCCCACGAGCTCAAGACCAAGCCCACCCAGCACTCGGTCATGGCCCTGCGCCAGCTGGGCATCGCCCCCGATGCCCTGGTGCTGCGCTCCGACCGGCCGCTCAATCAAGGCATCAAGGACAAGATCTCCCTCATGTGCGACGTGGATGCCGAGGGCGTAGTCAACTGCGTGGATGCGCCCAGCATCTACGACGTGCCCAAGATCCTCTATAAGGAGGGCCTTGACACCTACGTGGTGCGTAAGCTGGGGTTGCCCTTCCACGACGTCGACTGGAACGAGTGGGAGGACCTGCTGGACCGAGTCCACAATCCCCGTACCAAGGTGGCCATCGCCATCGTGGGCAAGTACATCGACCTGCCTGACGCCTACCTGTCGGTTATCGAGGCGCTGAAGGCCGGCGGCTTCGCCAACCGTTCCCAGGTCCAGGTCAAGCTGGTGGCAGCCGACACCTGCGAGACCATGGATGGTGCCCGCAAGGCCCTGGAGGGCGTGGATGGCATCGTGGTCCCCGGCGGCTTCGGCATCCGCGGCATCGAGGGCAAGATTGGCGCCCTTCGCTACGCCCGCGAGACTGGCCTGCCTGCCCTGGGACTCTGCCTGGGTCTGCAGTCCATGGTCATCGAGTTCGCCCGCCACGTCCTGGGGCTGGAGGACGCCAACTCCTCGGAGTTCGAGCCTGACTGCGAAAACCCGGTCATCGCCACCATGGAGGAACAGAAGGACATCGTGGCCGGCCATGGCGACATGGGCCACACCATGCGGCTGGGCGCCTATCCAGCAGTGCTCAAGCCAGATTCCTTGGTGGCCCGGCTCTATGGCTCGACCGAGATCTCCGAGCGTCACCGCCACCGCTATGAGGTCAACGTGGCCTACAAGGAGCGGCTGGACAAGGCCGGCCTGCACATCTCGGGCACCAGCCCGGACGGGCAGCTGACCGAGTTCGTAGAGCTCTCCCAGGACCAGCATCCCTTCTACGTGGGCACCCAGGCTCACCCGGAGTTCAAGTCCCGGCCCACCAAGCCGCACCCCCTCTTCGCCGGCCTGGTCAAGGCCAGCCTGGAGCACGGAGGCCAGGAGGCCGCCTGAGGTCAATCCGTTTTCAAAAACGTTGACTATGATCGCCCGTTTCCCTCTTATGGGAAGCGGGCGATTGTCCGTATCGGTACTGTTGTCAAGAGGAAGGGCCGGATTCCTTAGAGAGCGTAAGCCGTGGTCTGGCGGTTCACTATGGTCCCGGTTATCCTGTAATGGTGTGAACGGCCGCATATGGCGGCCGTGCGTGTGTTAGGAGGTCTCAGCTCGTGGACAGCACCTCGCAGCGGACAGACACATCGCGGGATGTGGAAATG
Organism: Bifidobacterium sp. wkB338; assembly: GCF_003688325.1. Classification (NCBI taxonomy): domain Bacteria; kingdom Bacillati; phylum Actinomycetota; class Actinomycetes; order Bifidobacteriales; family Bifidobacteriaceae; genus Bifidobacterium; species Bifidobacterium sp. wkB338. The sequence continues at coordinate 110,721 of NZ_NPOR01000026.1, read as the reverse complement.
AGCCAGTACGTGGCCGACCGCTCCCGCGTCAACGAAGAAAAAATCAAAAAAGACGACCAGATCATCTCCGAGTTCGGCGACTATACCTATGGCTGGCACGACTCCGATGATGCCGGGCGCAATGCCCACAAGGGCATTGACGAGGACGTGGTCCGGGCCATCTCGGCCGACAAGGGCGAGCCTGATTGGATGCTGCAGATGCGTCTAAAGGGCTATCGGGCCTTCATGGAAAAGCCCATGCCCAAGTGGGGCGTGGATTTAAGCGGGTTCGATGCCGACGACTTCAAGTACTATGTCAAGCCCTTAAAGGAGCAGGCCAAGGACTGGAAGGACCTGCCCGACGACATCCGCACCACCTATGACCGGCTGGGCATCCCTGAGGCCGAGAAGAAGCGGCTGGTCTCCGGTGTTGCCGCCCAGTACGAGTCTGAGGTCATCTACAACTCCATCCGCGACGACTTGCGTAAACAAGGGGTCATCTTCCTGGATACGGACACGGCCTTGAAAGAGTACCCGGACCTCTTCCGCAAGTACTTCGCCACGGTCATCCCCCCGGACGACAACAAGTTCGCCGCACTGAACACGGCGGCCTGGTCGGGCGGATCCTTCGTCTACGTGCCCAAGGGAGTTCATGTGGACATCCCCCTGCAGGCCTACTTCCGTATCAACACACCCAACATGGGCCAGTTCGAGCGCACGCTGATCATTGCCGACGAGGGTTCCTACGTCCATTACGTGGAGGGCTGCACAGCACCCATTTACTCCACTGACTCTTTGCACGCGGCCAACGTGGAGATTGTGGTCGAACCTCATGCCCGTGTGCGCTACACCACGGTCCAGAACTGGTCCAACAACGTCTACAACCTGGTCACTCAGCGTGCCTATGTGCGCGAGGGCGGCACCATGGAGTGGGTGGACGGCAACATCGGGTCCAAGGCGACCATGAAATATCCGGCCTGCATCCTGGCCGAGCCCTACGCCAAGGCCGAGACCCTCTCCCTGGGCTTCGCCGGCAAGGGGCAGTACCAGGACACGGGCGCCAAGATGATTCACCTGGCACCCCATACCTCATCCACCATCGTCTCCAAGTCCATCTCCCGCAACGGGGGAAGGGCCGCTTACCGAGGCCTGGTCAAGATCATCAAAGGCGCCGAGAAGTCCTCTTCTTCGGTGGTCTGCGACGCCTTGCTGGTGGACGACTACTCTCGTTCGGATACCTACCCGCACGTGGATGTTCGCGAGGACGACGTTTCCATGGCTCATGAGGCCACCGTCTCCAAGGTCTCCGAGGACCAGCTCTTCTATCTGATGAGCCGCGGCCTGGAGGAGAAGGAGGCCATGGGCATGATCGTGCGGGGGTTCGTGGAGCCCATTTCCCGGCAGCTGCCTATGGAGTACGCGTTGGAGCTTAACCGCTTGGTCGAATTGCAGATGGAGGGTTCGGTAGGCTGATGTCACAAAACAGCGAAATAACCATTCCGCATGCGGATCCCAAGGATCCCTATGCTTTCCCGGCCACCATGCCGTCCAGTGCCGACAAGGAGCCACGTTCCTTCAACCCTGATGACTTCCCCATGCCTACCCGCAAGCAGGATGACTGGCGGTTCACCCCCATCGACCGGATGGAGGAGTTCTTCACTGTCTTCAAGCCCAGCGGTCTGACCAAGGTCTCAGTCACCATGATCGACGGGTCCGAACCGCCCGCAGATCAGGTCAGCTTCAGCCAGATTCCCATGGATCAGGCTCCCTGCGGCACCGTCCTCAAGCCCAGCGACCGAGCGGCAGCCGTGGAGTGGGCGAGCGGTAAGCAGGCGACTGTGGTCAACCTCAAGGGCACGCTGGATCAGCCTGTGCTGGTCCGTGTCAACGGTGGCGGCCCCGAACTGGATGCTTTCCACTTGGTGATCAAGGCCGAAGCGGGCACCAAGGCCGATCTGGTGGTCGAGCACCAGGGCCAGGCACGTCTGGCTGAGGGGATTGAAATCGACATCGGTGACAATTCGCAGATGTCGACCACCTTCATCCAGGAGTGGGACAAGGGCAGCAAGCATGTAGGCAACCACCGCATTCACCTGGGCGCCGAGGCCTCCCTGCGCCACTCTGTGGTCAGTCTGGGCAGCGATGTCGTGCGGCTGCGCATGGACCAGGACTTCGGCGGCGAGCAGGGCGACCTGAACATGCTGGGCATCTACTTCGTCGATCCCGGCCAGCACATGGAACACCGGACCATGGTGGTGCACAACCATCCCAACTGCAAGTCCCGTGTGGTCTACAAGGGTGCCTTGGACGGAATCGGCGCGCACACCACCTGGGTGGGCAACGCGCTCATTCAGCCGACTGCGCCTGGAACCGACTCATACGAGCTCAACCGGAACCTGGTTCTGACCCCTGGGGCCATCGCCGATTCTGAGCCCAACCTTGAAATCGAGAACGGCGACATCATCGGGGCGGGCCATGCGAGCTCGGTCGGACGCTTCGACGACGAGGAGCTCTTCTACTTGCAGTCCCGCGGCATTCCCGAGCAGGAGGCCCGCAAGCTGGTGGTTCGAGGCTTCTTCGGTGAACTGGTGGAGGAGATTGACGTCCCCAGCGTCTCCGGGCACCTGATGGGGGTCATCGACCGCAGGCTGGCGGCCGGCGAGGATCAAGAGATGCAGCACGTTTTGGAGGAGAACTGACATGTCCACATTGGAAATCAAGGATCTGCACGTCTCGGTGGAGACCAAGGAGGGTCGCAAGCAGATCCTCAAGGGGGCCACGCTGACCGTCCACTCCGGCGAGACCCACGCCATCATGGGTCCCAACGGGTCGGGGAAGTCCACCCTGGCCTACACCCTGGCCGGGCATCCCAAGTACGAGGTGGATTCAGGCCAGGCCCTGCTGGATGGGCAAGATCTGCTCAAGATGACCCCGGACGAGCGAGCCAAGGCCGGGCTCTTCTTGGCCATGCAGTACCCGGTCGAGGTGCCCGGTGTATCCATGACCAACTTCCTGCGTACCGCCAAGACCGAGGTCGACGGCAAGGCCCCGGCCATCCGTCAGTGGGCCAAGGATCTGAATGAAGCCATGAAGCGGCTACGCATGGATCCCAAGTTTGCCCAGCGCTCGGTCAACGAGGGCTTCTCAGGCGGAGAGAAGAAGCGTGCCGAGGTCTTGCAGCTGGAGCTGCTCAAGCCTAAGTTCGCCATCCTGGACGAAACCGACTCCGGTCTGGACGTGGATGCCCTGCGCATCGTCTCCGAAGGTGTCAACAGGGCCAAGGAGAATACCGGCATGGGTGTGCTCATGGTTACCCACTACACCAGGATCCTCAAATACATCAAGCCTGATATCGTTCACGTTTTCGCCGACGGCCGCTTTGTGAAGACCGGTGGCCCTGAGCTGGCCGACACCCTGGAGGAGACCGGGTACGACCAGTACCTGCCCGAGGGCGCCGACTCTGAATCAGCCCTGGCCTGAGGATAAGAGAAGAGGTCCGCAATGGTCATTGATGACAGCATTCGACAGCAGTTTCCGATCCTGGACCAGCAGGTGCATGGCCACCCTCTGGTCTATCTGGATTCGGCTGCCACTGCCCAGAAACCCCTGGCGGTCATCGATGCCGTTCGGGACTTCTACCTGAAGGACAATGCCGGGGTGCACAGGGGCGCCCACGAACTGGCCGCCCGCAGCACTGTGGCTTTCGAGCACGCGCGCTCACGTGTGGCTGCCCTGGTCGGCGCAGAAGGCCAGGAGGGCAGCGAGGAGATTGTCGTCACCGCCGGGGCCACGGCTGCTCTGAACCTGCTCGCCACCGCCTTCGGCAACGCCAGTCTGGGTCGCGGAGGCAAGGCGGCGCGTCGATTTGCGCTGAAGCCCGGGGATGAAGTCGTGGTCAGCAAGGCCGAGCACCACTCGGTCCTGCTGCCCTTCCAGGAGCTTTGCTATCGGACCGGAGCAGTCCTCAAGTACTTCGATCTGGACTCGGAAGGCCGTGTTCTGGCAGATACAGCCGATCAGGTCATAACCGAGCGGACCAAGGTGGTCGCGGTGACCCACGTCAGCAACGTGACTGGTGCCATCACAGACATCAAGCCCATTGTCCGCCGTGCCCATCAAGTGGGCGCCCTGGTGGTGCTGGACGTGTGTCAGTCGGTGCCTCACCTGCCTATCGATCTGCACGCCATGGGTGTGGACTTCGCCGCCTGGAGTGCGCACAAGATGTATGGCCCCACCGGTGTGGGCTTCCTCTATGGCCGCCGAGAGCTACTTGAGGCCCTGCCTCCGGCATCATTCGGCGGATCCATGGTGGAGCTGGCCTATCTGGACCGTCCAGCCAGCTACATGGATCCTCCGGCCCGGTTCGAGGCCGGCACCCAGCCGGTGGCTCAGATGATCGGTGCTGGGGTAGCCGCCGATTGGCTGATGGATCTGGGCATGGAGAACGTGGCCGAACACGAGAAGGCCATCACCGCCGGTCTGTTGAGGCTGGGGGAGTTGGACGGGGTACGCATTCTGGGGCCAACCACTCCGAAGGACCGGATCGGCACGGTCGCCTTCGATGTGCAGGGGGTCCACCCCCATGACGTGGGCCAGTACGTGGATTCACGCGGCATTGCCATCCGCGTGGGACACCACTGCGCTCAGCCAGTCCATCGACACTTCGGTCTGATGGCCTCCAACCGGGCCTCGACCGGCGTGTACAATACTGTAGCCGACACGGATGCCCTGCTGGACGCCGTCTCCGGGGTCCGCAGGTTCTTCCGGGTGGCTTGAAGGTCTTCACCGGCAGCGCATCGACGGTTTTGGCAAAGACATACTGGCAGGTTTAAGGACATGGCGGATTTCGGGATGGATGACGAGGAATTGGAGCAGATGTACCAGGAGGTGATCCTGGACGCAGCCCGGGATCCTCACGGGCGTGTAGGGGATCGGGCTGATGCTGGGGAGGACCCGGGTGGCGACGGCGTGACCATCAGGGTGGAGCACGAGGCCTGCCTGGCTGCCGAGTCCCACCAGTTCAATCCCACCTGCGGGGATCAGGCCACCATACATGTGGAGGTGGCCCCCGGCGAGCAAGGTGGTCCCGACCTCATCCAGCGGATCGTCTGGCAGGGTTCGGGTTGCTCAATCAGCCAGGCCAGCCTGTCCATCATGGTGGATCTGGTCCAGGGGCAGACCGTCGATCATGCCATGGATCTGGCTGCCGACTTCCGCAAGCTCATGGAGTCGCGCGGAGCCGGACTAGAGGACGAGAAGGCACAGGACGCTCTTGGCGATGCCATGGTCTTCCAGGGCGTGTCCAAGTATCCCATGCGAATCAAGTGCGCCCTGCTGGGCTGGGAGGGCATGAAGGCCTCGGTGGCCCAAGCCCTGTCAGCCGGACGAGACGGCGACAAAGGTGAGAAGGAGGAGCAGGTATGAGCGGTAATACGAATCTGGTGCCCGAACCCCAGGACTCCATCCTGGCCTCGGTGGGCAGGGCCATCAGCGATCCCGGCACGGCACAGGCGCTGGCCAGCAATCCCTTGGGTGCTGAAACGGTTCTTAAGTCGGCCGAAGGCGGTTCCATGCGTCAGGTTGACGGCCAGGCGGACAAGAAGTCCGATTCAGCCAAGTCTGACGATCGACATGCCGACGAAGCCATCCCTGAAGCTTCCACTGAAGATGCGTCAGCGGACCGGGACTCGAACGACCAATCCTCGGCCAGCATGCCAGTCGACAACAGCACCAAGACTGCGGACCAGAATGCCGCTGATGCCGAGGCAGCCGTTGAAGAGGCCATCCCTCTCAAGGCCGTCGACGACATCGGCCGGGCCACAGCCGAGGATGTCAGGGAGGCCCTGCACCAGGTCATCGATCCCGAGCTGGGCATCGATGTGGTCGACCTGGGGTTGGTCTATGGCATTGAAATCGACGAACTGGGAAGGGCCATCATCACCATGACCCTGACCACGCCGGCCTGTCCGCTGACTGACCTGATCGAGGACCAGTGCGCCAGCGTCCTGGCGGGCCTGGTCGAGGAGTTCCGCATCGACTGGACCTGGTCGCCGCGCTGGACCCTGGACATGATCACTCCTGAGGGTCGCGAGCAGCTGGCAGCCATCGGGTTCAATTTCGAGAACATGCCCACCTATCAGTGAGACCATCCTTTCGGTGGACCAACCCGGGTCCTCCCATGCGAATATACTGATGATTCCGGTCCGCCGTGACCGGCACGGCGCATGAGAGAAAGCACAGTGAAATGGCATTGTCCATGGGCTGGAAACTGCACGGCGACGGGAAAACATTGGCTCCGGGTGAGGTCGTGGAACCCGATGAGCGACTCACATGGCCACGTACGGCTGGCATCGGCGCCCAGCATGTCATTGCCATGTTTGGCTCCACCTTCCTGGTCCCCATTCTGACCGGATTCGACCCCTCTACCACCCTCTTCTTCACGGCCATGTCCACGGCCCTCTTCCTGCTGATCAACCGCAACCGTTTGCCCTCCTACCTGGGCAGTTCATTCGGCTTCATCGCCCCAGTCCTGGCAGTGACCACCGCCCACAAGGGTCTGGCTGTGGCATCCTTCGGGATCATGGTGACCGGCGCCCTGCTCTTCCTGATTGGCCTGATCGTTCACTTTGCAGGCTCGCGATGGATCGATATGATTATGCCCCCGGTGGTCAATGGTGCCATTGTAGCCATCATCGGCTTCAACCTGGCCCCTTCGGCTTGGAAGAACTTCAAATCCGCCCCGCTGACCGCCCTGATCACCCTGGTGGCTGTCATGCTGATAGCCGTCCTCTTCAAGGGCCTGATCGGCCGTCTCAACATCCTTTTGGGCGTCATTGTCGGCTACATCTTCGCAGTCACCCAGGGCCAGGTGGACTTCGCTGCTGTGGAAAAGGCTGCCTGGTTCGGTCTACCTCACTTCCACACTCCTCAGGCCGACCCGTCTGTCTTGGCCATGTTCATCCCAGTAGTGCTGGTCCTGGTGGCCGAGAACATCGGTCACGTCAAGTCGGTGGCTCTGATGACCGGCCGAGATTATGACGATCAGATCGGAACCGCCCTGATGGCCGACGGACTGGGCACTACGCTTGCCGGGCTGGGCGGAGGCTCGGGCACCACTACTTACGCAGAGAACATCGGCGTCATGGCAGCCACCAAGGTTTACTCCACGGCCGCCTACTGGTGTGCCGCCATCTTTGCCTTCCTGCTCTCCCTGTGCCCCAAGTTCGGGGCCATCATCAACACCATTCCCACCGGCGTTCTGGGCGGGGTTACCACCATGCTCTATGGCATGATCGGTATGCTTGGCATCCGTATCTGGGTGGAGAACAAGGTGGACTTCGGTAAGTCCGTCAACATGACCGTGGGCGCCGTCGTCATGATCGTGGGCATCGCGGACTTCACCTTCGCGGTGGCCGGGGTCAGCTTCAACGGCATCGCCATCGGCTCGGTCGCCACTCTGGTCATGTACCACGGTCTCAAGGCCATCGGCCGCTGGCGGGGGACCATCGATCCGGACGACTACATTCATGAGGATTCGCAGGTCGCATCCCAGCAGAGCTGATTGCGTCGACGGCATCCGACACTCGGTGGTTGCCTGATTCTGGAACATTGCATGCTGGAAAGTATCGCCTAATGCCTATGGCTGTCCGGTATTCAGTACTCGACTCGGTCATGGAGTGAAGCGGCTGAGACACCACGAATCCGCTCGGTAGCATGGGTTCAATTCAATAGCCCTGTCAGTTGCCAGGTGGGTTCAGTTGGTTGGCAGGAATCAGTTGGCCGGCTCGGTCAGTTTGTTAACGAGCTCAACTGGCTGTCTGGGCGTAGTTGCCAGACTTGGCTCAGCTATCGTGTTCGGGTCTGGTTGCATAGAAAGCCACGGCGCTTGATGCAGCCACGTTCAGACTGTCCACGTCGTGGCTCATGGGGATGCGCACGGTCAGGTCCGCCCGGGCGATGGTCCTGTGGCTCAGCCCGTCGCCTTCTGTGCCGAAGATCAGGGCCAGGCGATCGATCTGGTTCCGCCCTGGACCTAGGCGTTCAGCCAATTCATCCAGGCTGATGGCATCCCGGTTCAGGGCCATGGCCGCCGTGGTGAAGCCCAGATCATGCAGTTGGTGCATGCCCTGATCGGGCCAGGCGTGGATGTCATCGCCGCCGATCCTGGTCCAGGGAACTTGAAAGACCGTGCCCATGGAGACTCGTGCGGCCCTGCGGTAAAGGGGGTCAGAGCAGGAGGGGGTGACCAGGACCGCGTCCACCTGCAGGGCTGCCGCAGAACGCATCAGGGCGCCGATGTTGGTGTGATCAACTATGTTTTCCATGACGGCCACTCGCCTTGCCGGTCGACAGATTTGCTCAACGGTGGGCAAAGGCCAGCGTCGCATGGCCGCTAGCGCGCCTCGATGAAGCCGGTACCCGGTTATGGTCTTGAGCTGTGCAGGGCTGGCCACGTAGACGGGAACGTTGTGTCCGAAGGCTGCGTCCACCTGGTCGAACATTGAATGCATCCCCTCCAGCCAGGGTTCTTCCACCAGGAAGGAGATGGGCTCAACCCCGGCATCCAGAGCACGGGCGATGACTTTGGGGGACTCCGCGATGAACAGGCCCTTAGCTGGTTCCAGACGATTGCGCAGTTGCGGCTCGGTCAGCCTGGTATAAGCCTCGATTCTGTCATCCTCGATGGAGTCGATTCTCACCCTGAGCACGCCTGCTGTTCCTCCTTCTGGTCCTGGGACCGCTGACTGAGCCTTGTTCTGTCAACAGCATAGGTGGCACAACCGAAAATCAAGCATGGGTCATTTTGATGAAAAATGCGAATAATGAGTCCAAAAGAGCCGTATTGGTCAGCCGGACTAGTGAAAATAACGATTGTCAGCATACATAAATTTTTTTCAATAAAAGCAAAAAGCATGAAAGATGTGAACCTTGATAGTTCCCATCGAGGGGAGATTGAGTGTCCGGAACGGGAGTTGAACCCGTACGCCTGTATATATATAGGCACTAGCACCTCAAGCTAGCGCGTCTACCATTCCGCCACCCGGACAGGTGCGTAATCGCAACGGAGATAATCATAGCATCTTGGGCGGCATCGCGCACTGGGCGATTGGAGGAGCGTGTCGTCATCGAGAGTGCTTTTCGGTGGCGAGCTGTAGCCTAACACCATGACTGCACCCCTCTTCCTGCTGGATCCCGACCATGATGATTCCCCATTGGCCAGCGATGAGCTCCATACAGGCTGGCGCCTGACCCTGCCCGAGCGCATCCGTCGCCATGCCCTGGGCTCCATGAGGCTGAAGAATGGGGACCAGCTGGATCTATCGGACGGAAGTGGACTGCGCATCAGCGCCCTGGTCAGGGATGTTTCGACCGGCTTGGTGGAGGTCACCGCTGTGGGGCGGCAGGCACCTCCCGAGAAGGAACTGATTCTTGTTCAGGCCCTGGCCAAGGGCGGCAGGGACGAGCAGGCCATCGACATGGCCACCCAGATCGGAGTCGATCAGGTCATGCCCTGGCAGGCTGACCGGTCCATAGCCAAATGGCGGACCGGCCGCAACGAACGGCACTGGCAGACCGCCTTGAATGCGGCCACCGAGCAGAGTCGGAGGGCCTATCGTCCTCGATTGTTGAGCAAGGTGGACAGCCATAGTCTGGCCTCCTGGTGTCGGAAGGCGACCGATCTGGGAAGCCTGGTTCTGGTCCTGCACCAGGATGCTGACCTTGGATGGGATGCAGTTCGTAAACGTGTCGACAAGTTGCCGGCTGGTTCCTCGGTCGCCGTGGTTGTGGGTCCTGAGGGTGGCATTGCCGATCAGGAGGTCCAGGCCATGATGAGGGAAGGGGCCCTGCCGGTCCGGTTGGGCGGGAACATTCTCCGAGCCGCTCTGGCCGGACCTGTGGCCCTGACCCTGCTGGCGGACATGCTGGGTCGCTGGCAGTCGGAAGCCCCTGAGCCCAGCGCATGAAGTCGCGCACAATATACATCCTCGCCCATAAGATGGGAAACAACGAAAACAGCATTGTCAGCAAACAGTGAGGAGTGGTCATGAGCGATGACGACCGGCAGGAGGGTTGCATTTTCTGCAGAATTGTGGCAGGGGAGGTACCCAGCGAAAAGGTCTATGAGGATGAGACCGTCTACGCTTTCAAGGATGCCAACCCCAAGGCCGCCGTCCATGTCCTGATCGTCCCGCGTCACCACTACGCGTCCGTGGCTGAATTGGCCAAGGCCGATCCCAACACCCTGGCCCACATCGTCCAGGTGGCGCAGCAGATCGCCGACCAGGATTTCCACGGAGCCTACCGGCTGATCTTCAACACGGGGGAGGATGCCGGCCAATCGGTCTTTCATGTCCACGCCCACGTCCTGACCGGACAGGTGTTGCCCGAGTGAAGCCCATGTTCACCATCGTCATCGTGCAGGAAGGGAATCCGTGGCGGTAACTACGCGAACCCTGGAGATTCCGGAGGGAATCGACCCGGTTCAGGTGTTGGGGCCGGAAGACGCAGTCATTGACAGGATCGAGCATGCCTTCCCGGCAGTGTCTATCCTGGTTCGTGGCAACCGGATTATGCTGCGGGCTCAGGACCGGCAGGGCGACGTTGAGGCGGCACAGATCAGGGATCTACTGACCGAACTCATGCAGAACGCCGATCAGGTTCCCGTGGATGCCGATCAGGTGGGGCGAATACTGGATCACCGCCGTTTGGGGAACGCCGACGCAGCCGATTACTCCCATCCGGAAGAACAGAAAATTACAGACCGCAATACTCAGGACCGCAATACGATAGACCATACTTCTGTAGACCGCGATTATGGGCAGACAGCCATTGCAGAGTCGGAGGGGAACAACACTCTGGAAAGCATCGACCAGCCACGTCAGGCAGCCTCTGCTGCAGTTCGTCGCCGCCCTCTGACCCAGGCTTCCAAGGGTCCGATCAGGCCCAAGACCGCTGGCCAGTCCGCCTATGTGGCCGCCATTGAAACGCATACCATCACCTTCGGCATTGGTCCGGCCGGCACCGGCAAGACCTATTTGGCAGTGGCCAAGGCCGTTCAGGAATTCCGAGCCGGTCGCATCGGTCGCATCATCCTGACCCGGCCTGCTGTGGAGGCGGGAGAGAGCCTGGGCTTTCTGCCTGGCACCCTCAATGAGAAGGTCGACCCCTATCTGCGGCCCCTCTACGATGCCCTGGCCGACATGCTGGGCACCTCGCGGCTCCACCGCCTTCTGGCCGATGAGACCATTGAAGTGGCCCCGCTGGCCTACATGCGGGGGCGCACCCTGAACGATGCCTTCGTCATCCTGGACGAAGCGCAGAACACCACTCGCAGGCAGATGAAGATGTTCCTGACCCGCCTGGGCTTCAACACCAAGATGGTCATCACCGGCGACGTCACCCAGGTGGATTTGGGCGGGCCTGCATCTGGTCTGGCCACTATCGAACAGGTTCTGTGCGGCATCGACGATATTGCCTTCGTGCACCTGCAGGCGGCCGATGTGGTGCGCAATCAGCTGGTCGGGCAGATTGTCCGGGCCTACGACCGCGCCGATCAAGCCCGCAGCCGGGGACGGGAGCAGGCATGAGCGTTGAAGTGACCAACGAGACCCAATGGCTGATCGATGCCAAAACCTTCTCCGATTTGGGAGTGTGGGTGCTGGACCAGATGCGGGTGAGCACCCAGTCCGACATGACTATCATCTTCAACGATCCCGAGCCCATGGCGGTGCTGCACGAGCGCTGGATGAACCTGGTCGGCCCTACTGATGTCATGAGCTTCCCTATGGACGAGCTGCGTCCCGGCGACGAGAACCATCGGCAGGAGGGCATCCTGGGCGACATCGTCATTTGTCCCTGGGTGGCGGCACAGCAGGCTCTAGCTGCCGGTCATTCCACCATGGAGGAGATGCTGCTGCTGGCGATTCACGGCACCCTGCACCTGCTTGGATACGACCACGCCAGCAGGGAGCAAGAGGCGCAGATGTTCGGATTGCAGCGCCAGCTGCTGCTGACCTTCCTGGCCTTGCGCCAGGGGCCGATTGCCAATGCCGCGTTGCCGGCCGGAGCCACCAATGCCCTGGAGATCTATGAGCGATACGGCCGTGGTGCCTCTCAGAGAGGCAAATCCCATGAATGAGCGGACCATAGCCGCCATGGTGGTCATGGCTTTGGCCATCATCGCCTTGGTCGTACTCTCCCTGGCGCTGGCCGAGGCCCAGGGGGCGCTCAACAGAGTGACCCGATCCAGTCTCAACAATTTGATTCTGGGCCTGCAGACCGACCAGGAACTCAGTCAGTTCTCCAGGATGAAGCGAATCGACCGCATTCATCGGGCCCAGAACCTAATCTCCCAGCGGCAGGTGACTGGAAGCGCCTGTGCCTTTTTCCGCATCATCTGTGACATCATGGTCGGCGTCCTGGTGGCCTGCATGGCTGCTCTTGGTGGTATGCCCCTCTGGGAGCAGCTGCTGTGCGGAGTGGTCATGGCCATCCTGGTGGCTGCCATCTCCGTCACCCTGGGCCCTCGTGGTCGTTCCCGTCAGCCCATGGAAGCGTTGCTTAAACACGTGCGTCTGGTCGGGATGGCTGTTCTGTTGACCCCCTTCAAGCGTCGGCGGCAGGCTGAAGCCAGTGCCCGCAAAAACCTTCGCGGCGAACTTTCCGACGACGAGGAACTGGAGAAGATCCAGATCGAACAGGGGCGGGCCATGGTCGACCAGCTGGTGGAGGCCGGTGCCTTCGATCCTGAGATCTCCGAGATGTTGAAGAATGTGCTGACACTATCGACTACGCTGACACGCGAAATCATGGTTCCTCGCACCGACATGATCTGCATCTCCAAGGATGCCAGTTTGGATTCGGCTCTGAAGCTCTTCTCCCGGTCGGGATTCTCCCGTATTCCCGCCATTGGTGAAGACGTGGATGACCTGGTCGGTATCGTCTATTTGAAGGACGTGGTCCGTGCTCTGGCCTTCAACCGCAAGGGTGACAGATCAGTTGCTTCCATCATCCGTCGTCCCGTTCTGGTGCCAGAGTCCAAGCCCGTGGACGACCTCTTCCACTACATGCAACGCTCACGCCATCACCTGGCTGTGGTTGTGGACGAGTACGGGGGCATAGCCGGTTTGGTCACCATTGAGGATGCCATCGAGCAGATCGTGGGCGAGCTGGAGGATGAGCACGACCGGGTCCAGCACGACGAGCCCAAGCAGATCGGCCCGCACACTTGGCAGTTGCCGGTCCGCACGCCTATCGCCGACCTGGAGGAGCTCTACGAGATCACCATTGACGAAGATGACGTAGATACGGTCTACGGTTTGTTGACCAAGCTGCTGGGCTCCGTGCCAGTTTCAGGCTCATCGGCGGTGACCCGAGGAATAAGATTGACCGCCGGCGAGGCGGTCGGCCGTCGCAAGAAGATCGCCACCATCGTGGTCGAGCCAGCCAACGGATCCAACATCGCCCTGGACCTGGAAGACGGTGCGGAGCTAGAAGACGAACAGGCCGACAGGGATCAATCTGAGCAGGACAGTCAGGAGAATTCATGACCAAGGAAGAACAGAGCGAGGGCAAGGCACCGGTCCACCGATCGGGTTTCGTGGCGGTAGTGGGCCGACCCAATGTGGGCAAGTCCACGCTCATGAACGCCCTGGTAGGCAGGCCCATCGCCATAGCGTCCTCAAGGCCAGAGACTACCCGCAAGGCCATCCGTGGGATAATGACCCGCCCCGAGGCTCAGGTGGTCTTGGTTGACACCCCAGGCATCCATCGCCCGCGTACCTTGTTGGGCCAACGGCTCAACGACGTGGTGGAGGCCTCCCTGTCGGACGTGGATGCCATTGCGTTCCTGCTGCCTGCAGACCAGGCCATCGGTCCAGGCGACCGTCGCATTCTCAGCCGGTTGCGGTCCGATTTCGCCCATAAGGATAAGGACGGCAAGTGGATTTGGCGAAAGCCTCTGATCGCCGTAGTGACAAAGATCGACCAGCTGAGCAAAAGCCAGCTGGTGGACAAGCTCCTGCAGATCGGGGCCTTCGCCGACTTTTCCCAGATTGTTCCGGTCAGCGCCCTGGAGGCTGACAATGTGGACGAGGTGGCCAAGGTTTTAATGGATGTCATGCCCGAAGGCCCTCAACTATATCCTGACGACCAGCTGACCGAGGAGCGTCCCGAGGACATGATTGCTGAGCTGGTTCGCGGAGCCTACCTGGAGGAGCTCAATGACGAGCTGCCCCACTCCCTGGCAGTTCGTGTGGAGTCCATCGATCCGGATCCAGAGGGCGGGCGCGACACGGTCCATATAGGCATTTACGTAGAGCGTGACTCCCAGAAGCCCATCGTCATCGGGCGGGGGGCCGAGCACCTGGTGCGCGTGAAGAAGAAGTTGCGCACCGCCGTCAACCGGACCATGGGTCGCAAGGTCCGGTTGGATTTGCACGTCAAGGTCGCCCGCAACTGGCAGACCGACCCCAAGCAGTTGGAACGCCTGGGGTTCTGATCGTGTTCAGCGGCGGGGTGCCGGGGTGCGCTTGGCTGTATACATCCGGGTGTTCAGCAGGTCAGCGTAGCGCTCGATGACCTTGGGCCTGATCACCTTCATGGATGGTGTCATCAGACCATTGTCCTGGGTGAACTCCTCGGGCAGGATGATAAACTTGCGCACCGACTCGGCCCGGGAGACGCCCTCGTTGGCCCGGTCCACATACTCTTGGACCTCGGCCCGGACCACGGCGTTCTGTGCTGCCTCCTGAAGGGACATGTTGCGATCCATACCCTTGGAGGCCAGCCAGGGACGCAGGGCTGTTTCGTTCAGGGTGACCAGGGCTGAGATGAAGGGGCGCTTGTCGCCCAGAACCAGGGCCTGGGAGACAATTTCGGAGCGCTCGATGACCTCCTCGATGGGCCTGGGGGAGACGTTCTTGCCGCCGGCCGTGATGATCAGGTCCTTCTTGCGCCCGGTCAGGAAGAGGAACCCGTCTCGGGAGAGCCGTCCCAGGTCGCCGGTGGCGTACCAGCCGTCCTCGGTGAAGGAATCGCGGGTGGCCTCCTCATTCTTGTGGTAGCGGTGGAATACACAGATGCCCTTGATCTGCACCTCGCTGTCCGAGGCGATGCGGATGGTGAATCCTGGGAAGGGGATGCCCACCGAGCCCCGATGGTAGGGGGTGCCCAGGGGGTTGAAGGCGCAGGGTGCAGTGGTCTCAGTCAGGCCGTAGCCCTCATAGACCGGAACATTGGCGCCGCGGAAGAACCCCAGCAGCTCCGGGTCCAGGGGAGCTCCTCCGGAGACAATCCACTTGGCCCGCCCGCCCAGGACCTGGCGCAGAGAAGAATAGACCAGCGGGTCATATACGGCTCTCCGCAGGGCGCTGCGCCTGGTCGGCCAGCCCTGACGGGAGATGTCCTCCATGTAGGTGCGTGCAGCCCGGGCCGCCCCGTTGAAGATCCGGCCCTTGATGCCGTGCCCGGCCTTCTGGGATGCGGCGTTGTAAACCTTCTCGAAGACCCTGGGTACGCCGATGATGACCGTTGGCTTGGACTCCTGCAGATCGGACAGCAGGGTAGCCAGACCAGAGGAGATGTAGACGTGCATGGTCCCGTAGACGACCCCGTAGCTGATGGCCCGAGCAAACGTGTGGGCTTGGGGCAGGAAGAGCAGGATGGATCCATCCGGATCGTGGGTCAGATTGGGAATGAAAGCGTTCAGGTTTCTGGCCAGCTGGCAGTAGTGCTCGTGTGTCATCTCCACGCCCTTGGGCGCCGCAGTGGAACCGGATGTGTAGACGATGGAGCAGAGATCGGTCTTGTGAATGGAGTTGATCCGCTCGTCAAGCTCGGCGTCGCTGACCGATTCCCCATAGGCCTGCAGTTCCTGCAGTGCCCCGGATTCCAGACAGGCGATCCGTTCCAGGGTGGGGCACTCTTTGTCGGCACCCTCGGCCTTGGCGCGCATCTCTGTGGTCTGCACCACCAGTAGCCTGGCATCGGAGTTGTTGATGATGAATCGGATTTGCTCGGCCGAGTCGGTGTCGTAGATGGTGGCGATGACCCCGCCAATGGAGAGGACCGCGGCATCCACGATGTCCCACTCATAGCTTGTCCTGCACATGAAGGCCACGGCATCGCCCTTCTTCAGCCCGTAGTGCATGAAGCCCTTAGCGGTGGTCCTGATGTCGTGCAGAATCTCTCGGCCGGTCCGGTAGGTCCAGCTGCCGTTCTCCACAAAGTGCAGAACCGGCTGGTCAGGAGTGCGGCGGGCCCGATCAGCGTAGATGTCGTAGACGGTCATGTCGTCTGGCACTGGACCCATACCGGCGGTGGTGGCTGAAAGCAGTCCCGAGGCTGGATCCATGCGCGTGGTGGTGGCGTAGTCAGCTGACCAGAAATGCGTATTGGGCAGGGCGAGGGCTTCCTGGGCGGCACCTGATGGATCCGCGGCCTCCTCGCCGGTCGGTCCCTCCCCATGACCCACCTGGTGTGCCACAAAAGATTTGACCGATGCTAGTAACGACACGTTGTCTCCTTCAATAATCGCGGGATATGTCCAGAATAGCCGTTTACTTGGAGAAGGGCGGGCCCGGTGCTAAAGTAGGCACGTTGCTTTGGCGAGGGAGGCTTTCATGGCCTCCGTTATCGACTCGGCTGGATCATCGGCAGCCTTTCCTTTTGGGCGGTCCGGAATCCGACGCGGCGATGCGCCAGGACCGGCCCAGGTCGGTCTTGAGGAACCACTCAAGGAAGGAAGCCAACATGGCTAACACAATTAAGCTCGAGGGCGAAGTCCGCGACCAATTTGGCAAGGGGGCGGCACGCCGCATGCGCGTGGCCCAGCAGATCCCCGCCACCATCTACGCCGGCGGCGCCCAGCCCGACTACATCAAGCTGCCCATGCGCGAGACCACTTTAGCCCTGCGTCGCGCCAACGCCCTCTTCTCCATCAGCTTCGGCGGACAGACCAAGACGGCGGTGGTCAAGGACGTGCAGCGCAACCCGGTCAAGCGCCAGGTAGAGCACATCGACTTCTATGAGGTCCGCGCCGGCGAGAAGGTCACCGTGGAGGTGCCTGTCTTCGTCAGCGGCGAGACCAAGGGCGCTGCCGTGGCCTTTGTCGACACCCAGAATCTGCAGGTCCGGGCCGACGTGTCCAACCTGCCCGAGCGCATCGATATCAGTGTTGAGGGCCTGGCAGAGGGCGACAAGATCCTGGCCAAGGACATCAAGCTGCCCGAAGGCTCCGAGCTGATCATCGACGATATGGAGGAATCCATCGTCTCCGTCGAGATCCCCAAGGAGGAGAGCCTGGAGACCCCCACCGAGGAAACCGGACAGACCGAGGCGGAAGCTGCCCCGGAGGCCGACGAACAGAGCGAGTGAACCAAGAGGTTCGATCTTCAAGGCCGTGGGATCATCACGATCCTGCGGCCTTTTTGTCTATAACGGTCACTATGCGAAATACGCTGAACGGGTCAGGGTCTGCCTATGCGATAGTTCGGGTACCGGGCATCGCCATAAGCATAGCGCCCGAGCAACCAATACAGTAGCAAGAAGAAGTGGTAGATAATGGCAGAGCAATCACATCACGACCCGAAGGCACTCAATGAGTTGGCGGACGCTTTCAAGGTCATTCCCAACGATCATCCCGCCTCTGACGAGGAGCGTGCCCGGCTGATTGATAAGCCTGCCTTCGGCCAGCTCTTCTCAGACAACATGGCCCACATGGGATGGACTTCAAACGACGGCTGGAAGGACCGCAGGGTTGAGCCCTACGGACCGCTCAGCCTGGATCCGGGCGCCTCGGTGCTTCACTATGCCCAGGAGGCCTTTGAGGGACTCAAGGCCTACTACCATGACGACGGCTCCATCTGGCTCTTCCGGCCCGATGCCAATGCTCAGCGCTTCTACAATTCCGCCAAGCGTCTGGCCCTGCCTCCGCTCGAGCCCGATGACTTCTTGGGATCGGTCGCGGCCCTGGTCCGCCGTGACGCGGCCTGGGTGCCCAAGCGTCGTGAGTATACGCTCTATATGCGCCCCTATATGTTCGCCTCCGAGCCTTTCCTGGGTGTGCGCGCTCCACATGCGGTGGATTATTGCGTCATCGCCTCGCCCTCGGGACCCTACTTCGCTGGCGGTGTCAAGCCGGTCAGCATCTGGGTGGAAGACAAGTGGTTCCGCACCGGCCCCGGCGGCACCGGCTTCGCCAAGTGCGGCGGCAACTATGCGGCATCCCTGCTGGGTGAGAACCGCGGTGCTGAGCACGGATGCGAGCAGGTCTGCTTCGTCGACGCAGCCACTAAGACCTACCTGGAGGAGCTTGGCGGCATGAACATGTTCACCGTCCACAAGGACGGACACCTGGAGACCCCCAGCCTGACCGGAACCATTCTGCCCGGCGTCACCCGCAACTCCCTGATCACCCTGGCCCAGGACCAAGGCCGTGACGTGGTTGAGACCATGATCCGTCTGGACACGCTGCTGGACGACATCCGCTCCGGCGAGGTCACCGAGGTGTTCGCCTGCGGGACCGCCGCCATAATCACACCGATCGGGCGCTTCAAGTCTGAGAACTTCGACGTTGAGGTGGCCGATGGTGGTTCAGGCAAGGTTACTATGGACTTCCGCAACGAGCTCCTGGGCATCCAGCTGGGCGAGATCGAGGATCCGCACGACTGGATGTGGAAGGTCTGCTGAGCGCTGACTCCATTACTGCCTGATAGGTCTTGAAAGGAAAGCGGCTTCAGGGTGATATTCCGCCTTGGGTCGCTTTCTCTCATGTTTGTGGCCTTGCGCACATCACCGGCCTGTTCTGCTGTGTGTTTGGCTAATCTATAGACGGACCTGAGTGCGGGAAGAGTTCGGGAGGAGAGGCGCGGGATGAAGACGGCCTTGGAGGGGAACCTGATCTTCATGGTCATCGAGTACCTGGGCATCCTAAGTTGCGGTCTTTCAGGCGGTCTGGCTGCTGTGCGCAAGGGCTATGATATCATCGCCATTCTGCTGGTTTCGTGGATCAGCGCCTTGGGCGGCGGGGTGGTCCGTGATGTCCTGCTGGGTCAAGTGCCACCCAGCGGCATCACCGATAAGGGCTCGGTCATCGTTACCCTGGCATCCGGCCTGGTCGTAGCTGTCGCTCATCCTGAAATCAGTAGGATGACCTGGTCCATGCTGGTCACCGATGCCATGGCCCTGGGGTCTTTCGCTGTCAACGGGACCGCCAAGGCTTTGATGTGTGGAACCGGGGGCATGACGGCCATCTTTATGGGCATGGCCACGGCCCTGGTAGGCGGCCTGCTGCGAGACATCCTTCTCAACCAGGTGCCTGCGGTCATCCAGGACCAGCATTGGTACGCTCTGCCTTCCCTGATCGGCTGCCTGCTGACCCTAGCCTCCACGCGCGCCCAGCAGCACGGGCTCTATCCGGCACGGGTCGACATGGCTCTGGACCTGGCCATCGTGGCCCTGGTGGTCGTCCTGCGCATCATCTCGGTAAAATTCGACATTCTGGTGCCTGGGGCAGTGGACCGGCGCTCGGCCCGGCTGCCGCTCAACGATGCCCAGCTGGCCAGGGCCATCCGTCATCTGATGCGCGGCCGGTCGAATATCAGCGTCACCATCAAGCACACCGACGAGGATACCGGTGAAAATCCGGATGCGAATTCGGATACCAAAAAGGGCCGGTGATCCAAGCGCTTGGATCACCGGCCCTTATAGGGCACCCGGTTCAGAGGGCGTTGACGGCGTTGGCCAGACCGGACTTGCGGTTGGCGGCCTGGTTGCGGTGGATTACACCCTTTCCTGCAGCCTTGTCCAGACGACGGGCGGCCACCTGGTAAGCAGCCTGAGCGGCCTCCTTGTCACCGGCATCCACGGCGTTACGCACGGAACGCACTGAGGTCTTGATTGCGCTCTTGACCTCCTTGTTGCGCAGGTGCGCCTTTTCGTTGGTGATGACCCGCTTCTTCTGCGACTTGATGTTTGCCAATGTTGCTCCAAACGATGAATGTATCTGTACAGACAACCCACCATAATAGCACCCGACCGGGAGAAGAATCCTCTTGGAGCGGGCGCTTCGGCCCAGGGCATCGTCTAGAATCGTTAGACCAGACGTACGTGTGAGGAGAGCAGACCGGTGCAGGAAGCCAAGAACCAACCAGGATTCACCGACCAATCGCTGATCCGCAACTTCTGCATCATCGCCCACATCGATCACGGAAAATCCACGGTGGCCGACCGGATTCTGCAGCTGAGCGGAATCGTGCCCAAGCGCGAGATGCACGATCGGTTCCTAGACAGGATGGACATCGAGCAGGAGCGCGGGATCACCATCAAATCCCAGGCCGTTCGCCTGCCCTGGGTCAAGGACGGCATCGAATACACCCTGGGAATGATTGACACCCCCGGTCATGTGGACTTTACCTACGAGGTCTCCCGGGCTCTGGAAGCCTGCGAGGGCGCGGTACTGCTGGTGGACGCCACCCAGGGCATTGAGGCGCAGACCCTCTCCAATCTGTATATGGCCCTGGAGGATGATCTGACCATTATCCCTGTCCTCAACAAAATCGACCTACCCTCGGCCGAGCCGGACAAGCATGCCGAGGAGATTGCCAACCTGATCGGTTGCTCAACGGACGAGGTGCTCCGGGTGTCGGGCAAGACCGGCCAAGGTATCCGCGAACTGGTGGACCGGATCGTGGACCAAGTGCCAGCCCCTAAGGGGGATCCCAAGGCCCCGGCCCGGGCTCTGATTTTCGACTCGGTCTATGACTCCTACCGGGGAATCGTCACCTATATCAGGATGGTGGATGGTGAACTCAAGGAGCGCCAGAAGATTCGGATGATGGGCCGGGGGACCGTGCATGACCCCATCGAGTTGGGTGTCATCAGCCCCGACATGACCCCCACCAAGGCCCTGGGCGCCGGTGAGGTCGGCTACGTCATCACCGGCGTCAAGGACGTCAGCCAGTCCAAGGTGGGCGACACGGTCACCACCGAGGCAAATCCTGCCAAAGAGCCCCTGCCCGGCTATCAGGACCCCCAGCCCATGGTCTATTCCGGGCTTTTCCCCATCGACAACGCCCAGTTCCCCGAGTTGCGCGACGCCCTGGACAAGCTCAAGCTCAACGATGCTGCTCTGGTATATGAACCGGAGACCTCGGTGGCCCTGGGCTTCGGCTTCCGCTGTGGCTTCCTGGGGCTGCTGCACATGGAGATTGTCACCGAGCGCCTGAGCAGGGAGTTCGGCATGGACCTGATCGCCACGGCCCCCAACGTCACTTATCAGGTCACCATGGAGGACGGCAGCGAGCACACGGTGACCAACCCAAGCGAGTTCCCCGATGGCAAGGTTCGTCAGATTCTGGAACCCGTTGTCAGCGCCGATATCATCACCCCCAAGGAGTTCATCGGACCGGTCATGGAGCTCTGCCAGGACCATCGCGGGCAGATGGGGACCATGGAGTACCTGAGTCCCGAGCGCGTCGAGATGCACTACAAGATACCCTTGGCCGAGATCGTCTTCGACTTCTTCGACCAGCTGAAGAGTCGAACCAAGGGCTACGCTAGCCTTGACTATCAGCCCGACGGGACCCAGTCCGCCGACCTGGTCAAGGTGGACATCCTCATCCAGGGGGAGAAGATTGATGCCTTCTCGGCAATCGTCCACAAGGACAAGGCCTACGCCTATGGGGTGATGATGACCAAAAAGCTGCGCAAGCTGATTCCCCGCCAGCAGTTCGAGATACCGATACAGGCGGCCATAGGGTCCCGGATCATCGCCCGGGAGACCATCAGCGCCTTGCGCAAGGATGTGCTGGCAAAGTGCTATGGGGGCGACATCACCCGCAAGCGCAAGCTGCTGGAGAAGCAGAAGGCCGGCAAGAAGCGCATGAAGATGCTGGGACATGTCGAGGTGCCCCAAGAGGCCTTCATCGCCGCCCTGAGCACGGGCCAGGCCCAGGATCGGGACACCAAGGACAAAATCCGGGCCGCCGCTAAGAAGGAGGGCTGAACGGGTGGGATCCTACCAGGTCTACATCCATGTGCCCTTCTGCATGCGCCGTTGCGGCTACTGCGACTTCAACACCTATACGGCCTGTGACCTGGGCGGTGGCGCCAGCCGTGAGCATTACGCCGACCTGGCCATCCAGGAGATGCGCATGGTTCGCGACTGGCAGACCTCTAGGGGGCTGATAGAGCCGCCCGTGTCCACCATCTTCTTCGGTGGAGGTACCCCGACCATTCTGCCGGCCCAGGATCTGGTGCGCATGGTCGAGGCCGTAGCCGACCTCTGGGGCCTGTCCTCCGGGGCCGAGATCACCACCGAGGCCAATCCCGACACTGTGAATCGGACCTACCTGAAGCAGTTACTCCGGGGCGGCATCAATCGCGTTTCTTTCGGCATGCAGTCAGCGGTGCCCAGCGTCCTGGCAACCCTGGATCGTACCCATACCCCGGCCAATGTGACCACTGACGTGGCCGCTGCTAAAGACTTGGGTCTCAGGGCTAGTGTGGACCTGATCTACGGGACGCCGGGGGAGCGGCTTGAGGATTGGCGGACCAGCCTGCAGGCGGCTCTGGACCTGGGCGTGGAGCATGTCTCCGCCTACGCCCTGACCCTGGAGCCCACCACTAAGATGGGCCGTGCAGTGCGCCGGGGCCAACTGCCCGCGCCCGATGACGATGACGAGGCGACCAAGTACGAGATGGCCGACGACATGCTCTCCGAGGCGGGCCTCTACTGGTATGAGATCTCAAACTGGGCCCGCCCCGGCCAGGAGAGTCGTCACAACCTAGGCTATTGGCACAACGTAGACTGGGCCGGCATCGGGCCTGGCGCCCACTCCCACTATCGTGCTTTGGAAGGGGAGGGCACAGGCATGGCACCGATGGAAGAAGCCTGGGAACCGGAGCCCGTCTCCTCCGTTTCGCCCGGGTTCAGGGCCACCGGAAAAGCAGCAGCTCAAGAGGCCGATCCCGGGGTACGCTGGTGGCTTTCGCCGGAGCCCGGTCTGGGGGAACGGCGTGCACGGGCCATCCGCTCCTGGGACATCGCCCACCCAAGGGACTGGGCGGCCGCCATGGATGCAGGACATGTGCCCTGGCAGGATGCCGAGCTTCTGGGCTGGAGGCAGGACCTGGAGGAGACGGTCATGCTGGCCCTGCGCCTGCCCGAAGGCCTGGGACTGGATCGACTGACCAGGCTGGCCGGTCGTCCGGCCGATCCGAAGATCCTCAAGGATCTGGTCGATCAGGGCCTCCTGCTGCCCGTGCCTGACAGAATTCAGGTGACCCGCCGGGGCCGCCTGCTCAACGATCTAGTCATCGATCAGGTTCTAGAGGCGGTAGGAATTCGTTAGACACTGCGGAACGTTACACGGATGTCACCTGTGGATGCATTATTCTGTTGATTCACCATTGACAAGGCTCCTCAAGGGCGGAGCATGCCGGCCCCGCCCCCGTCCACGAACGAGGTGATTGCGGTGTCATTCACGGCCCCTCTCGATTTGCATGTCCGCGGCCCCCAAGGGCTCTATGACCCTGATACGGAACACGATGCCTGCGGTTTCGGCATGGTTGCCACCCTCAACCGACGGGACGAAAGACTGATCGTCGAGCAGGGCATCCGCGTCTTGATTAACCTGGACCACCGAGGAGCCGTGGGAGCCGAGCCCAACACCGGCGATGGGGCCGGCATCATGCTCTCTATGCCCGACGAGTTCATGCGCACCCGGGTCTACCGGAATCTGCCCGAAGCTGGCCACTATCTGGCGGGCATGGCCTTCTTGGATAGGGACCCGGCTCAGGCTGCCGGTCAGGAGGAGGCCATCGCCTCCATTGCCGGCCAGGAGGGGCTGCGCGTTCTGGCCTGGCGGTCAGTACCCACCGATCCGGACGGATTGGGTCTGCAGGCTCTGGCCTCCATGCCCCGCTTCCTCATGCCCATCATGTGTGACGCCGGTCCTGAGGGCCGTGGAGATCTGGATCTGGAGCGGCTGGGCTACCGGGTTCGTAAGCGGGCGGAGCACGAGCTGGGCGTCTACTTCGCATCCCTGTCCTGTCGAACCATCACCTACAAGGGCATGCTGACCACCAAGCAGCTGCAGGGATTCTTCCCGGACCTGAGTGATCCGGCCATGAAGGCCCGCCTGGCCATCGTCCATTCCCGCTTCTCAACCAACACCTTCCCATCCTGGCCCTTGGCCCAGCCCTTCAGGATGATCGCCCACAACGGGGAGATCAACACCATTCAGGGCAACCGCAACTGGATGTCAGCCCGGGAAGGAATGCTGAGCTCGGAGCTGCTGGGCGACATGGCCCCGCTGCTGCCGGTCAACACCCCGGGAGCCTCGGACTCGGGCACCTTCGACGAGACCCTGGAGCTACTCCACCTGTCGGGTCGGTCCTTGCCCCACGCCGTCTCCATGATGATGCCTCCGGCCTGGCAGCAGGATCCGGACATGGATCCGGATCTGAAAGCCTTCTACGAGTACAACGACACCCTGATCGAGCCCTGGGACGGCCCGGCGGCCATCGTATTCACCGACGGAACCCTGGTGGGTGCCCAGTTGGACCGCAATGGCCTGCGCCCTGGCCGCTGGCAGCTGACCGATGACGGCCACCTGGTCCTGGCCTCGGAGGCCGGTGTCCTAGAGGACACGCCCCAGGAGTCCATCGTCTCCAAGGGCAGGCTGGAGCCGGGGCGCATGTTCCTGGCCGACACCAAAGAGGGCCGGATAGTGCCCGACAGCGAGATCAAGCGCCAGCTGGCCGGTCTGCACCCCTACAGGAAGTGGGTTTCCGAGCGCACCGTCCGCCTGGACGATCTGCCCGAGCGTGAGCATGTCAATTACTCGCGCATCTCGGTCCACCGTCGGCAGCAGGCCTTCGGCTACACCCGGGAGGACCTGACCATGCTGTTGGGTCCCATGGCCGAAACCGGCAGTGAGCCCATCGGCTCAATGGGCAATGACGCGCCCATCGCCGTGCTCTCACGCCGGTCCCGCATGCTCTTCGACTACTTCACCCAGAAGTTCGCCCAGGTCACCAATCCGCCCCTGGACTGGGAGCGTGAGGAGCTGGTGACCAGCATCGCCTCGGCCATCGGGCCCGAGCCCAATCTTTTGGAGGACACCCCCGAGCACGCTTGGAAGATTCACATCGACCTGCCAGTGGTGAACTCCGTCCAGATGGCGCAGATCAAGCGTCTGGACCGGGCACCGGTCCTGGAAGGCCGCTTCCGCCCCCGTCTGATCCGCGGCCTCTATCAGGTGGCCGGAGGCGGCAAGGCGCTTGAGGAGCGTCTGGAAGCCATCGAAAGGGAGGTGGATCAGGCCATCGAGGAGGGCTGCAATGTGCTTGTCCTGTCCGACCGGGACTCCAACCACATTTGGGGACCCATACCCTCCCTGCTGCTGACCGGGGCCGTACAGCACCATCTGCTTCGTCAGCACACGCGCACCCAGGTCTCCCTGGCGGTGGAGGCCGGCGACGTGCGCGAGGTCCACCACGTGGCCCTGCTGATTGCCTATGGCGCAGCCTGCGTCAATCCCTACCTGGCACTGGAGTCTGTGGAGAATCTGGCCAACAGCGGGGACTTGCACGTGGATGCCAAAAAGGCCTCCGACAACCTGGTCCGGGCTTTGAGCACCGGGGTCCTCAAAATCATGAGCAAGATGGGCGTGAGCACCATCATGTCCTACCGCGGCTCCCAGCTCTTCGAGGCCGTCGGACTCAGTCGGGAGGTCATCGACCGCTGGTTCACGGGCACTACCTCCCTGGTGGGCGGCATAGGCCTGGATGAGATCGCCGCCGAGGTGGCCCAGCGCCATCGGGTGGCCTATCCCATTGAGTGGACCGCTGGCTCCGGGCATGATCTGGAAACAGGCGGCAACTACCACTGGCGCCGCACCGGCGAGGACCACCTGAACGACCCAGAGTCCATCTTCCTGCTCCAGCAGTCCACCAAACGAGGGGACTACGGGCTCTTCAGGGCCTACACCGACCATGTGAACGCGGCGGCCAAGCAGGGCATGACCCTGCGCGGCCTCATGGAACTGCACTCCGACAGGGCGCCCATACCGTTGGACCAGGTGGAGGCCGCCGAGTCCATCGTTACCCGCTTCTCTACTGGAGCTATGAGCTACGGGTCCATTTCCCAAGAAGCCCATGAGACCATGGCAGTGGCCATGAATCGGCTCGGGGCCAGGTCCAACTCGGGCGAAGGCGGCGAGTCCCCGGATCGAATCGCAGACCCGGCCCGGACCAGCCGCATCAAGCAGGTGGCCTCGGCCCGATTCGGGGTCACCAGCGACTATCTGGTTTCGGCCACCGACCTGCAGATCAAGCTGGCCCAGGGAGCCAAGCCGGGGGAGGGCGGCCACCTTCCCGGCGCCAAGGTTCCACCCTGGATCGCTCAGGTCAGGCGCTCCACACCTGGGGTCGAGCTCATCTCCCCTCCGCCCCACCATGACATCTATTCCATCGAGGATCTCAAGCAGCTCATCCATGACCTGAAGATGGCCAACCCGCGGGCTCGCATCCACGTCAAGCTGGTCTCCGAGCACGGGGTGGGAACCGTGGCCGCAGGCGTGGCCAAATGCCATGCCGACGTGGTCCTCATCTCCGGCCAGGACGGTGGAACGGGAGCGGCGCCCCTCAATGCCATCAAGCACGCGGGCACCCCCTGGGAGCTGGGCCTGGCCGAGACCCAGCAGACCCTGGTCATGAACGACCTGCGCTCGCGGATTGTGGTCCAGTGCGACGGGGAGCTCAAAACTGGCCGCGACGTTGTCATAGCCGCTCTGCTGGGGGCCGAGGAGTTCGGTTTCGCCACCACGGCGCTCCAGGTGGAGGGCTGCGTCATGATGCGGGCCTGCCACAAGAACACCTGCCCCCAGGGCATAGCCACCCAGGATCCTGAGCTGCGCTCCCGCTTCACCGGTCGGCCCGAGGATCTGATCAACTTCTTCATGTTCATGGCTCGCCAGGTACGGGAAATTCTGGCCTCCTTGGGCTTCGCCAGTCTGGAGGAGGCGGTCGGTCACGTGGAGTGTCTGCGCCGGGACCCTTCCGTGCAGACCTGGAAGAGCAAGGGCATCGACCTGGATGCCATTCTGCGCAAGCCGGGCCCCACTCCGGGCACTGTGCTGCACCACACTCAGGCCCAAGACCACGAGTTGGATAAGTCACTGGATGTGGACCTGATCAATCAGGCCGTCGAAGCCTTGGACGAGGGTCGACCGGTGGCCATCAAGGGAACCGTGCGCAACGTCAACCGGAGCGTAGGTACGATGCTGGGCTACAGGATCACCCGCAAATACGGTGCGGCCGGCCTGCCCCCGAACACCGTGGACATCACGCTGACAGGTTCTGCCGGACAATCCCTGGGCGCCTTCATTCCTAGGGGCGAGACCATTCGGGTGATCGGTGAGGCCAACGACTATGCAGGCAAGGGTCTGTCCGGCGGCCGTCTGGTCCTCCACGCTGCCCAGGGAGTTCGCTTCGATCCTCACGAGACCGTCATCTGCGGCAACGTGGCAGGATTCGGTGCCACCTCAGGCGATATGTTCGTGGCTGGACGGGCCGGTGAGCGCTTTGCCGTGCGCAACGGTGGCGGCCGCTTCGTGGTCGAGGGCCTGGGCGACCACGGTTGCGAGTACATGACCGGTGGCCTGGTGGTGGTTCTGGGTTCCACTGGACGCAACTTCGGCGCTGGCTTCTCAGGAGGGGATGTCTACCTGCTGGATATGGATACCTCTCGGCTCAATCCTGAAGCCTGGAATGACGGCTCCCTGCTGGCCCTGGAGCCCGACCAGGACCAGGCGGCCATGCTCAAGGAACTGATAGCGGAGCATGTCCGGCTGACTGGCTCAAAGGCTGCAGCCGCCCTGCTTGCGGACTGGCCAAGCGCGCTGGCCCGGTTCACCCATCTGGTACCCCGTCGTTATTTGGCCATGAAGCAGGCCATGGAAGAGGCCGAACGTGAGCAGGTGGACTTCAACGAGCCCGGCGTCTGGGATGCCACCTACGCCCAGGTCATGGAAGGAGCGCACTAATATGGTCGACCCCAAGGGATTTCTCAAGGTACGTACCCGGCACGAACTGGCCGAGCGCCCGGTCGCTGAACGTCTGAAGGACTGGCGGGATGTACACCAGTCCACCGGCCCCGGGCCCTGGACCGCCGAGCAGGCCGCCCGCTGCATGGACTGCGGCACCCCCTTCTGCATGACCGGCTGCCCTCTGGGCAACCTGATCCCCGAGTTCAACGACCTGCTGTCCCGGGGCCGCTGGGAGGAGGCCTACGAGCGGTTGAGCCTGACCAACAACTTCCCGGAGTTCACCGGACGAATCTGTCCGGCTCCCTGCGAGTCCTCCTGCGTGCTCTCGATCCACCAACCGGCCACCACCATCAAGCTTGACGAGCAGACCATCATCGACCAGGCCTGGTCCCTAGGCTTGGTGAAGCCCCGGCCTCCGCAGCGGTTGACCGACATGACTGTGGCTGTGGTCGGGTCGGGTCCAGCAGGGTTGGCCTGCGCCCAGCAGTTGACCAGGGCCGGACACACGGTAGTTGTCTATGAGCGCGCCGATGCCATAGGTGGCCTCTTGCGTTACGGCATTCCCGCCTTCAAGCTGGAGAAGTCCCTGCTGGATCGCCGGTTGGAGCAGATGGAGGCCGAGGGGACCCGATTCCGCACTGGCGTTGAAATCGGCCGAGAACTGGGTTGGGACCAGCTGCGTGCCCGATACGATGCCCTGGTGGTGGCCATCGGTTCCACCGAACCCCGGCGTGTGGACCTGCCCGGACGGGAGCTGAAGGGTATCCACTACGCCATGGACTTTCTGCCTGACCCCACCCGTAAACTCATGGGCCGCGAGCCCATCAACGACATCGATGCATCCGACAAGAACGTCGTCATCATCGGCGGCGGCGACACCGGGTCGGACTGTTTGGGCACGGCTCTTCGAGAGGGCGCCAAGTCGGTTACCGTCCTGCAGATCCGGCCTCGGGAACCCTCATCCAGGCCTGATAACCGGCCCTGGCCAACTTACGCCAGGCTTTACAATCCCACCTCCTCCATGGAGGAGGGCGGCCACTACGAATACGCGGTGGACAGCCTGGAATACCTAGGTGCCGGGGCTGATGACCGAATCAACCTGGATCAGACCAGCGCCCCCACCGGCTTCGACAGGGACGATGAGGGACGAGTGCGAGGCGTTCGCGTGGTGGATGTCAGTCGTGACGACCAGGACCGGATCATCCCCCATCCCGACACCGAGCGAGTCCTGCCTGCAGACCTGGTGCTGATCAGCATTGGCTTTGCCCATCCGGAGACGGTCACCCTAACAGGACAGACCGGCGTAGGGCTGGACCCTCGCGGCAACGTGGCCCGTGATGCCGACTATGCCACCGACCGTGACGGGATTTTTGTGTGCGGTGATGCCGGACGCGGCCAGTCCCTGGTGGTCTGGGCGCTGGCCGAGGGTCGTTCCTGCGCGGCGGCAGTGGACCGGTATCTGACCGGCGCCACAGAACTGCCTGCTCCTATTCGAGCCGATGAGCGCGCCATGACTCTGCCTGCGGCCGACCGGTACCCACGCTAATATGAAAAGGTATGGTGCCGATCGAAGGGATGGAGGCAGTGGGATATGACCAACCGCGCTGAACGTAGGGCGCAGGCCAAGCGGAGCCGCCGTGGCGGCAGCGACGACCGGAGGATGGCGGCCAAAGGCAGGGCCGGAGTGATGGACGAACGGGCCTTGCAGGAGCGTTCCCGTCGGCTGGAGGCTGGCCAGGACGCCGAGTGGAAGCCCACCGGGCACACAGATGACCTGGTGCAGAAAGACTCCGTGGACCCCAACAATCGCAACCCCCGTCTGTTGAAGGCTCCTAGTGGTGTGCGTCAGTGGCTGCGAATCCTGGTCTGGGCCCTGATCATTTGCTCCGGCTTGGCCTTCCTGGTCTGCATGTGGCTGCCCCACGTTCCAATCTGGGCCACCATCGCCATCGCGGCGGTCTTCTGCCTGGGCGTGCTGGGGCTCTTCCTGGTGGGAGGCAACCGGGACAATCCCCGACTGGACTCCTACGGAACGGCCCTGTGACCATGACCGAAAGCGTGGCAGAAAAGCAGGCTGTGCTCATGCAGCATGTGGGATTCCGCCGTCAGGGCCGGGTCATTCTTGATGATGTCAATCTTGAGGTGGGCCGCGGGCAGAAGTGGGTACTCTTCGGACCCAACGGCGTGGGCAAATCCACCCTGGTGGCCATGATGAGCACCAGAGGCTTCCCCAGCACCGGCAGCGTAGAGATCCTGGGCAACCGGCTGGGCAAGGTGAACGTCTTCTCCTACCGGCATCGGATTGGTCTGGCCTCGGCTGGCCTGGCCAAGACCATCAGCCCCCAGGAGGATCCCTACGACGTGGTGCTGACCGCCTTCAGCGACACTACCGGCCGCTGGAGGGAGACCTTCACGGCCGAGCAGGAGGAGGCCACCCTGGCCTTGATGGATCGGTTCGGCATCGCCTACCTCAAGGGCAAGCGCATGTACCGGCTCTCCGAGGGTGAGCGCGGCCGGGTGCTGATATGCCGGGCGCTGATGGCCAATCCCGACCTGCTCATTCTGGACGAGCCGACCACAGGACTGGACCTGGGTGGCCGTGAGCTGGTGCTCAGGGCCTTGAGCGACATAGGCAGGGAGGACAGGGACAGGACGGTCATCCTGGTCACCCACCGGCTTGAGGAGATTCCTCTGGGCTTCGATCGGATAGCCATGATGGGACGACGTCCTGTGGACACTGCAGACACAGGCGATCCGGATCCTGGCACCATCGTCTACCAGGGGCCCCTGGAGGGTGGACTGACCGGTCCACGCCTGAGCGAGCTCTTCGGTCTGGACCTGACCGTGGTCCACCGCGACGGACGTTGGGGTGCCTTCGCCGTCTGAAGACCACTTGCCGCCGAAGTTCTGACATGCCCGTATCAGCTCAAGGAATAGCAAATTCGTTCACCGAGGCGCGGGTATAGACTGTGGTGGTTTGTCTGCCCAGGGACCGCGGCAGACCTGTATGCGTGAAGGATGTTGACGTGATCAAGATATGGACCCGCTACCTGCGGCCTTACTGGCTCCAGGTGGCCGTTCTGGTGCTCTTCCAGGTGGCGCAGACGGCCTTGAACCTTTATCTGCCCAACCTGCAGGCGGACATCATCGACAAGGGCGTTGCCGTAGGCGACCAGGATGCCATCTACAGGATTGGCTGGGAGATGATGGGGATCACCGCCATTCAGATTGTGGCCAATGTGGTCGCCGTCTACTGCGCCACCCGTCTGTCCATGAGGATGGGCTACGAGCTGCGCAGGGACCTGTTTGCCTCGGTGGAGGGCTTCAGCCTCAACGAGATCGAGCGCTTCTCGGCGGGATCCCTGATCACACGCACCACCAATGACGTTCAGCAGATGCAAATGACTACCATGCAGACCCTGATGATCATCCTGCAGGCCCCGGTCATGCTGATCGGCGGTCTGGTTTTGGCCTTGCGCCAAGACGGCCCCCTGACCTGGTCGTTGGCGGTCATCGTCCCCCTTATCCTCTTGGTGGCCCTGGTACTCATGGGCAGGATGGGACCCCTGTTCACCCGCTTGCAGAACATGCTGGATTCCGTCAACCGTCTGGTCCGTGAGCAGATCTCAGGCGTGCGGGTCATCCGCGCCTTCGTCCGTGAGAAGACCGAGGCGGCACGTTTCGACAAAGCGAACCGCGACGTCTATGGTGTTCTGATCTCCACCGGCCGGCTGATGAGCATGATGGTGCCGCTCATGTGGTTCCTGCTGAACATGTCCAATGTGGCCATCATGTGGTTCGGCGGCCGCCGCATCGACTCCGGGGCCATGCAGATCGGCGCCCTGCAGGCCTTCATCCAGTACCTGATGATCATCCTGTCAGGCCTGATGATGGCCGCCATGATGTCAGTCATGCTGCCCAGGGCCGCTGTGGCCGCCCGAAGGATCAATGAGGTCCTGGAGGCCACCAGCGAGATTGCAGCACCCGAGCATCCCTACCGCAACGAGCACCCCCAGGGACTGCTGGAGTTCAAGCACGTGGACTTCAGCTACCCGGGCGCCCAGGACCCGGTCCTTTCGGACATCTCCTTCACCGCACGGCCGGGGACAACCACGGCAATTATCGGGGCCACGGGATCCGGCAAGTCCACCATCATCAGACTTTCCAACCGCATGTTCGACGTCACCGATGGCCAGGTCCTGGTGGACGGGCACGACGTGCGTGAGTACGACCCCGACCAGCTGGCCCTGATATTCGGGCCAGTCCCGCAAAAAGCCACTCTCTTCACCGGGACCATCCGCGACAACATGCACTATGGGGACCCCGACGCCGACGACGACCGCATTTGGGAAGCCTTGCGCATCGCCCAGGCCGAGGACTTTGTGCGTGAGATCCCCGAGGGCCTGGATGCCCGTGTGGCCGAGGGTGGTACCAACTTCTCTGGCGGGCAGAAGCAGCGTCTTTGCATGGCCAGGGCCATCCTGCGCAATCCCCGCATCTACACCTTCGACGACTCCTTCTCCGCACTGGACATGACCACCGACCGGGCCCTGCACGAGGCCCTGGTGCCGGTCACCCGAGAGGCCACCCAGATCGTCGTGGCCCAGCGGGCGGCTTCCATCCGCGAGGCCGACCAGATTCTGGTCCTGGACCGTGGACGCATCGTCGGCCGGGGCACCCACGACCAGCTCATGAAGGACTGCCCAACCTACCAGGAGATCGTCCAATCCCAGGGCGGTCAGGGTCCCGACGTGGAAGAGCTCAGCATTGACGAGGGGAGGGCCGAGTAGATGGCAAAGGACTTGAGCGTAAATACAGGCTCGCAGGCCGTGGGTGGTCGCCGTCACACCGTGGGCCGGCTGGTCCATTATCTGTTGGCCAGCCCCTGGAGGGTCATCGTCATGGTCCTTGCCGGCATGACCGCCGTGGCCATGATTGTCATCGGTCCCAAGGTAATGGGCGAGGCCACCAACGTCCTCTTCGAGGGGCTATTGGGGTCCATGCTGGTCAAGATGGGCGCCAAGCCCGGCACTCCCAAGCAGGCTGTGGTCACCTATCTGCAGTCTCGCGGTCAGGACAAGTTCGCCCGGATGATCGACTCCATGAACGTCCAGGTGGGCGTGGGGATCGACTGGGGGCGCTTCGGCACTATCCTAATGTTCGTCATCGGCATCTACCTGGTCTCCATCCTGGTCAGGCTGGTGCAGAACTTCCTGATGACCCGGCTGGTCTCAGACGCGGTCTATACCATGCGCAGACAGATTGAGGACAAGCTGGACCGGCTGCCCCTGCAGTACTTCGATCGGACCCCGCGCGGCGAGGTCATGAGCCGGACCACCAACGACATCGACAACATCTCGGGAACTCTGCAGCAGATTCTGGGCGAGCTGATCTTCTCGGTCTTTTCCATCATCGGCGCCTTCATCATGATGCTGACCATCTCGCCCCTGCTGACACTGATCGCCTTCATCATCATCCCGGTCATGGCCCTGTGCGCGGGCTTCATCCTCAAGAAGACCCAGCCCCAGTTCACCCGGCAGTGGATCCGCACCGGCCAGGTCAACAGCCACGTGGAGGAGATGTTCTCCGGTCACATGGTGGTTCGGGCCTTCGGCCATCAGCGTAAGGCTGAAGAGGAGTTCGAGGAGCGCAACCAGGAGCTCTATCAGGCCAGCTTCAAGGCCTCCTTCTTCTCGGCTCTGGTCACGCCCATGTCTACCTTCTTCGGCAACCTGAGCTTCGTGATTGTAGTCATCATCGGCGGCGTGCACGTGCTCAACGGCAGCATGAGTCTGGGCGGTCTGCAGGCCTTCACCCAGTACACCCGTCAGGCCTCACAACCTATCGGTCAGCTGGCCTCCATGGGCACCATGCTCCAGTCCTCCCTTGCCTCCTGCCGCAGGGTCTTCGACTTTCTGGACGAGGCCGAGGAGGTGCCGGACATCGAGCATCCCGACCATCTGGGCCAGGAGACCGGAGGCAAGGTCGAGGGCCATGTCCGCTTCGACCATGTCCGCTTCTCCTATGATCCGGCCGAACCGCTGATTAAAGACCTTTCCATTGAGGCCAGACCCGGACAGACCATAGCCATCGTCGGGCCCACCGGGGCGGGCAAGACGACCCTGGTCAACCTGCTCATGCGCTTCTACGAGATCCAGGGCGGGCGCATCACCATCGACGGCGTGGACACCTCCAGGGTGACCCGTCACGACCTGCGCAGCCACTTCGGTATGGTCCTGCAGGACACCTGGCTCTTTGACGGGACCGTCCGCGACAACCTGCTCTACGGGCTGGACGAGGGACAGACCATCCCAGAGCAGACCATGATCGACGGGGCCAAGGCCACACACGTGGACGAGTTCATCCGCAAGCTGCCCCAGGGCTACGATACGGTCCTCAATGAGGACAGCAGCGAGCTAAGCCAGGGCGAACGCCAGCTGATGACCATCTGCCGGGCCTTCCTGTCTGACCCCGACATCCTGATCCTGGACGAGGCCACATCCTCGGTGGACACCAGGACCGAGCTGCTGGTCCAGCAGGCTATGAACACTCTGCGCAAGGGCAGGACCTCCTTCGTCATAGCGCACAGGCTGTCCACCATCCGCGACGCCGACCTGATTCTGGTGGTCAACCACGGCTCGGTGGTTGAGCAGGGCACCCATGACCAGCTGCTGGAGCGTGGCGGCGCCTATGCATCCCTCTACAACTCTCAGTTCACCAAGGGCGAGGAGGGCTGAGGAGGCATGAGCCTTAGACGCGGTCCGCTGAGCATAGGGGAGCGGGTCCAGCTGACCGACCGGCGTGGCCGCAAGTTGACGGTCATGCTGGAACCTGGAGGTTTGACCCAGACCGACCATGGCCTCCTGCCGCACGAGGCCATGATTGGTCTGCCCGAGGGATCCGTGGTAGTGACCATCTCGGCCGACAAGTGGCGGCAGATGCGCCACAAACAGGATGCCAGTACTGACACAGAAGCGCCTGACAGGGCCAAGCCTTGGAAGTCCTCACGAGGCATCGGGGGATGGGCTTTCACTGTTATGCGTCCACGGCTTGAGGACTACATTCTCTCCATGCCTCGGGGCGCTCAGATCATGTACCCCAAGGATGTGGCTCGAGTCATCCTTCTGGGCGACATCCGTCCCGGCATGAGGGTTCTGGAGTCAGGAGCCGGATCAGGGGCCATGAGTCTGGGTCTTCTGGATGCCATTGGCACAGAGGGGAAGCTGACCAGCATCGAACGGCGGGAGGAGTTCGCCCGGGTGGCTATGGACAACGCCACCGTCTTCTTTGGGCAGCGCCCAGCCCAGTGGGATCTGCGTACCGGCGACTTTGATGCCATTGCTGCAGACCTGCCAGAGGACGGATTCGACCGTATCGTTCTGGACATGCTGGACCCATGGAACCGTCTGGAACACGCTTATCGTGTCATGGCCCCCGGCGGCGTGCTGACCGCCTACGTGACCACCACCACCCAGCTTAGCCGGCTGGCCGAGGCCCTGCGCGCCGACGGACGGTGGACTGAGCCAGAAATCATGGAGAGTCTGGAGCGCTCCTGGAAGGCCGACGGCCTAGCGGTCCGGCCAGAGCATGAGATGATCGGACACACCGGCTTCCTCTTGATTAGCAGAGCCATGGCTCCGGGCCAGCAGGCTCTTCGCAAGCATGTCCGGGCCACCAAGGACTACCAAACCGATGTGGATCAGAGCCGGCGGCCTGACACGATTAGTAAATTCAGTCAGGAGCGTGAGATGCAGAACGTGGAGGATCTGGAGCTGCGCCGGGTCTCCGATCGTAAGCTGCGCAAGGTGTTGCGCGACCTGGACCATCAGGTGCGCACCCTGCAGGGAGGCCGGGGTCAGGAAGGCTGATCGCCCATGACCCGCACCTTCAGTCAGCTTTGCCATAATGGAAAAGATGCCTGATTTGAACTTCGGGAAAGGAAGCATGCATGGGTTTACGAAAAGGACTGAAGGCCGAGGATCTGCGCAGGTGTAGCCGAACTCTTATGCTTATGCGTCACGCCAAGACCGATCGCCAGGGGTCACAGGGCGATCGCAGCCGTCAGCTGACCGACCGTGGCCAGAAACAGGCCCGGATCATGGGCCGTGGATTGACTGCTTTGGGTCTGGTTCCCGACCGCATCATCTGCTCGGGTGCGCCCCGAGCCCGTCAGACCCTGGACGGCATGCTCAAACCTCTGGGCGACGGACCCCGTGTCGATTACCGGGAATCCCTCTATGAATCGGGCATGCAGGCAGTCTTCAACGAACTGGCGCAGACCGAGGACCGTGACCGCCGGGTCCTGATCCTAGGGCACGAACCCACCATGTCTATCTGCTCACAGTGGCTGGCCGAGGACAACTCCGATCCCGACCTTTTGGACCTGCTCAATCTTGGACTGCCCCCGGCCACCATGGTTCTTCTGGGCTCTGAGCGACCCTTGACCGACTGGGGAACCCATCAGGCCCGTTTGCTTGGCATTCTCGGCCCCCAGGACCTGGAGGACTGACTGGCGGAACGAGCTATAGGCAACCCTTCAGAGGCAGTCTTAGTGACCAACAGTCCCCTGCCTGTAGTCCTGTCGTTATCGATTCAAGTTATGGCGACACCTTATTTGCACCAATTACCCGCCGCCCCCCGCCGCTGATAGGCTGACCGAAGACATCAGGACGAAACTGGGAGGTTTCATGGCAGCGATTACATCCGTGTCCGGGTTCCCGCGCATCGGTGCGCATCGTGAACTCAAGAGGGCCATCGAAGGCTACTGGAAGGGCGAACGGAATCTGGACGAGGTCCGGCGCACGGCCGCGGACCTGCGTGCCAGGCATTGGCAGCTTCAGCAGGAGGCCGGCGTCGACCTGATTCCCGTCAATGATTTCAGCTACTATGACCAGGTCTTGGACACTTCTATCCTCCTGGGCGTCGTGCCTAAGCGCTATCGGAAGCTGGGCCTGGGCCCCGAGGACACCCTCTTCGCCATGGGCCGCGGATACCAGGGGGAGCAGGGTGACGTGACCGCCCTGCCTATGAAGAAGTGGTTCACCACCAATTACCACTACCTGGTTCCCGAGATCGATCAGGACACCAAAATTGTTCTTGAAGGCGACAAGCCCTTCAAAGAGTTCCAGGAGGCGCGCGAGCAGGGCGTCGCCGCCAAGCCGGTGCTGATCGGCCCATACACCTTCCTCAAGCTGGCACGCGGCCCCCAGGGCGAGCTGCTGGATCCCGACCCGGTACTGGTCCGGGACCTGGCCAAAGCCTATGCGACTATTCTGGAGCGGTTCATCGGCCTTAACGCCGACTGGGTGCAGCTGGACGAACCCTACCTGGTCCTGGACAAGGAACGGGGCGACCAGGATCTCTTCGAGACCCTCTACCAGCCCATTCTCAAAGCCCGCGAGAGTGACAAGGGCAAGGTCCGTATCCTCCTCAACACCTACTTCGGCCATGTGGGCGACTGCTACGATCGGCTGGCTGACCTTGGCTTCGATGGCATCGGCCTGGATCTGGTCGAGGGCAGGGATGAGAATCTGGCGGCCCTGAAGGAGCACGGCGTGCCGGATGGAACCACCATCTTTGCCGGCCTGGTCAACGGTCGCAACATCTGGCGCAACGACTACGCAGTCAGCCTGGGCTTGCTGGATGCCCTGCACCAGGTGACCTCGAACGTGGTGGTGTCCACCGCATGCTCCCTCCTGCATGTGCCCTACACCGTGGCCGACGAGGATGGGCTGGATGCCGACACCGTGCGGCCTCACTTCGCTTTCGCCCTGGAGAAGCTGGGCGAGCTGCACGACCTGGCTCAGCTGGCTGATGTCGACGAGGACCAACGCCGTTCCAGCAAGACTCTTGCCGATAACCAGAGACTCTTCGACGGCAGCCGCGTACAGCCCGACTCCCAGGTGCAGCAACGCCTGGCCGGTCTTAAGGACGAGGACTTTGTACGCACCCCGGCTCGGCCCGAGCGCCAGAGGATCCAGGCCCAGGAGCTGGGTTTGCCCCTGCTGCCAACCACCACCATCGGCTCCTTCCCCCAGACCGCCGAGGTCCGCGCCGAGCGGGCCCGCCTTCGCAAGAAGGAGATCAGCCAGGAGGACTACGACAGCTTCATCGCCCGCAAAATCGACCAGGTCATCGACCACCAGGAGCAGATCGGCCTGGACGTTCTGGTCCATGGCGAGTTCGAGCGCAACGACATGGTCGAATACTTCGGCCAGAACCTCAAGGGCTACCTCTTTACCCGGAATGCCTGGGTCCAGTCCTATGGCACCCGCTGCGTCAAGCCTCCAATCGTCTGGGGGGACATTTCCCGCGCCCGGCCCATCACCGTGCGCTGGTCCTCATACGCCCAGTCCCGTACCAACCATGTGGTCAAGGGGATGCTGACCGGTCCGGTGACCATTCTCAACTGGTCCTGGCCCCGCGAGGACATCGATCACAAGCAGCAGACCCGCCAGCTGGCCCTGGCCATCCGTGATGAGGTCCTGGACTTGGAGGCTGCGGGCATCCGCATCATCCAGATCGACGAGGCCGCCCTGCGCGAGAAGCTGCCGCTAAGGCGCTCCGACTGGCACAGCCGATACCTGGACTGGGCCATTCCCGCCTTCCGGCTGGTACATTCCGGGGTTAAACCCACTACCCAAATTCACACCCACATGTGCTACTCGGAGTTCAACGACATCATCAAGGACATTGATGCCATGGACGCCGATGTGATCTCCTTCGAAGCCTCCCGCTCCGATCTGACCGTTCTTGATGCCATTCAGGAGGCCAAGTTCGAGACCGAGGCAGGCCCTGGAGTCTACGACATCCACTCGCCGCGCATCCCCTCCACCGAGGAGATCGTGGACCGGATCCACGCCATACTGAAGAAGCTCGATGCGGCCAAGGTATGGATCAATCCCGACTGCGGACTCAAGACCCGAGGCGATAAGGAGACCTGGCCCAGCCTGGAGCACATGGTGGCCGCCGCCCATCAGGTGCGCGCGGAGCTATCGTCCAGTCAGGAGTCGGATCATGCATGAGCCTATCTTTTCCCTGGAGGTCTTTCCCCCCAAGCGTGATGCCCCGGTGGGCACCATCTATGACACCCTGGATGGGCTTGAGGGGCTGATGCCCGACTTCATCTCGGTGACTTACGGGACCGGTCGGCGCTCGGATCGCACGGCCACGGCCCGCATAGCCAAGACCATACATACCGAATATGGCATCCCGGCCGTGGCGCACTTGACCGCCCAGTATGCGGACCGCGAGGTGATCGACCAGGCACTGGACATGTTTGATGACGCAGGGGTGGCAGCGGTGCTGGCCCTACGCGGCGACAGCGTGGAGGGCCGTGAGCCCGCCGGAGTATTCGAACATGCTAGCGACCTTGCAGCCTACATCCGCTCCCGTCGGCCCAACCTGTCGATATACGGAGCTTGTTATCCGGAGACCCACCCGGAGGCCGCCTCGCCCGAGGAGGACATGGAGAATCTGCGAATCAAGGTCGATTCCGGCGTGGATCATCTGGTTTCGCAACTCTTCTACGACAACGCTGATTTTCTGGACTTCCTGGACCGGGCAAGGGCAGCCGGCATCCAGGTGCCCATTGAGGCTGGCATCATGCCCATCACCAACGAGGGCCAGGTACGGCACATGAGCGAAGTCTGCAAGGCGCGGATTCCGGCTGCGGTTGAGTCCATCCTGGGACGTTGGGGCGACGACCGGGCCAGCCTGCGCGAGGCGGGCATCATCTACGCCTCACAGCAGATCGCCGACCTAGTGGCCCATGGAGTGGACGGCATCCACCTCTATTCCATGAACCACTCCGGCGTCACCAGACGCATCTGGCACAACGTCCGTCATCTCTTCCGACAGGTTGGCGCCAAGGAGGAGCCGGTCAATAGCCAGAAATGACCGAATAAAAGCAGTTTAGGCCCCGCACCGATGACCGTAAAAGCGTGATTTCCGGCTTTCAGCGACGTTTTCGGCCTTGATCATCGGTGCGGGGCCTCAGCCATGGGCAGGCTTTGAGCGCAACTCTGTTCAGCGGCGGTATTATGCCAATCAACAGCCCAAGAACCATCGCTCCGATGGTTATCCAGGAGGCCAGATCACGTCCCAACAGAATGAGAATCACCACCAAACCGACCCCGACCAGAGGTAAGACCGGTGTCCAGCGTTGTTGCGAATCGGAAAGTCGGTCGTTTTTCTTCGGCAGAAGTCCGCAAATCAGTCCCCATGCCAGTCCTATCAGGGCACAGGCGACGGTCAGGAGGATATCGGTCAGTTGCATTCTAGGATTCCTTCGTTCATGATTGTTCGGGTAAGGCTTTTCTGGCGCCACACATGACCGCTATGCGTTCGAAAACAGCGCAAACGTCCAGCAAATCGCGACAGATGGAGAATGCTGCGGCCCTCGGAACGCATCCTCTTAATGTAGCTGAGCAACTCAACGGACTGCATGACAGACAAGGAGGTCATCGGCTCGTCCATCTGCATCAGGATAGCCGTTTCATGCATTCCAGGTCACTTCCTCTACGATGATCGACCTGCGGACTTTGTTGACACATCAATGTGTTTGTGGGCGCTATCGACAGCCATCCTAGCCGCCACAGAGCGAAATCGATAATGGGTGGCGGATAGTAAGCACCTCTATAGAAACCATGGTGTCAGGGAAAGCGTACGTTGAAGGGTCTCCCCGAGGGGATTTGAAACAGGTCTTAGGTTGTGCTCAGAATGCCTCCCAGGACCACTACCTCGGGATTCGTCGCATTGTGATGCGGATAACGGCATCGCCTATGATCCGCCGACATTGGCTGTTGTATCCTTTCTCTGGTTGAGGCAGCGTAGAACGGCAGCCTGTTTACAAGGCCCATTCTGATTTTCACTACATATACTGCGCATTCCGGGATGGCCGCAAGGGCTGACGACCCGTCACCCCTATAATGCCTGTACCGGTTCTGCATATATAAGAGGCGTTGCGGAGCCTGAGGAAAGGCAGGGGATAAGTCATGGCAGATCCGGCGCGACCGTCCACTTCGACCCTAATACACCTTGGGCTGCACGACCTGGACAAGGCCCGGGTCAGGCTGGATCGGCTTGCCCGCCTGGTGGACGATCAGGAGCTGGAGCAAACCCTGGTCCAGAGCCTCGACCAGGCCTGTGATCCGGACGAAGTCCTTGCTGGGCTGATACGAATTCTGGAGCAGTATCCACAGGGAGCCCGGCCGGACTTTCTTGCCGGATCCCCAATGGAAAACAAAGAGGCCGCCCAGTCGCTGATCAGGGTGTTGGGGGCCTCGGAGGCCATGGGCCGACTGATGCGCTCGCGGCCGGAGTTGGTAGAAGCGGCCACCTTCGACCCTGACCACCTGGCTGACTGCACGGCGGAAACCAGACAGAAGCGGGTTCTTGACGCCTTGGATAAGGCGGAGGCAAATTCGGACTCCGTGCCCTCGCTGGCGACCTACGCCGATGCGCTGCGGTTCGAATACCGGCTGCAGCTGGCTGCCGTCATGGCCCGGGATCTGGCAGCAGAGGATCCTCTAGAGCTGGAGCCGGAAATCAGCCGCGCTTTGTCGGACATGGCCGACGCTGCAATACAAGGGGCTCTGAGCATCGCCAGTCGTCAGGTTCCCAATGCGGATTCATGCCGTCTGACGGTCATTGGCAT
Organism: Bifidobacterium sp. wkB338; assembly: GCF_003688325.1. NCBI lineage: Bacteria > Bacillati > Actinomycetota > Actinomycetes > Bifidobacteriales > Bifidobacteriaceae > Bifidobacterium > Bifidobacterium sp. wkB338. The sequence goes on along the minus strand of NZ_NPOR01000026.1, from coordinate 69,030 downwards.
GGGCAAGCTGGGTGCCCAGGAACTCAACTACGTGTCCGATGTGGATCTCATGTACTTGGTGGAGCCGGCTTCGGGGGCGGACACAAGCGAGACAGAACCCATCGCCGTGGGTACTGCCATGGCCGTCCTCCTGCAGCGGGTCTGCCAGTCGGTCATCCCCGGTTCGACCGAACCGCCGCTCTGGAAGGTCGATACTACCCTGAGGCCCGAGGGACGTGACGGCCCTCTGGTGCGCCGTCTGGCCTCCTACGCTGACTACTATGCCCAATGGGCTGAGAATTGGGAGTTCCAGGCCCTGCTCAAGGCCCGTCCGGTTGCGGGCGACAAGGACCTGGGCGAGGACTATTCGGCCATGGTCGAGTCCCTGGTCTGGGGAGCATGTCAGCGACCCAACTTCGTCTACGATTGCCAGCGGATGCGCCAGCGTGTGGAGCGGCTGATACCAGAGGACCGCAAGGAGCGCGAGATTAAGTTGGGCCAGGGCGGACTGCGGGACGTGGAATTCACCGTCCAAATGCTCCAGCTGGTTCATGGCTCCAGCGACGAGGATCTGCGATGTCCGGCCACCCTGGATGCCCTGCAGGCCCTATCGCGCGGCGGCTACATTTCACGCAAGCACGGCGACCAGCTGGACCATGACTACCGGTTTGAGCGGGTCATGGAGCATCGTCTGCAGATGTGGCAGCTGCGTCGCACCCACCTCTTTCCAAAAATCAACCGTTCAGGCGCCCCTGGCCATCGGCTACCCAGCCTGGAAGAGCTGGAGAACAACCGTGATCTTCGGCGACTGGCCCGGGCCTTCGGACTGCATGCCGACCAGATGCTGGCCCAATACCAAGCCACTAGGATCGAGGTCCGCAACCTTCACCAGGCCATCTATTTCCGTCCCATGCTGCCCATCAACGCCCAGGTGGACGAGGATGAGGTCAGCCTGCGCCCCCAAGCGGCACGTGCCAGATTCGCATCTATTGGCTTCGCAGACCCTGATGCAGCCATTCGCCATGTCACGGCCCTGACCACAGGGGTCACTCGATCGGCACGTATCAACCGGATTCTCATGCCCGCCGTCCTCCAGTGGCTGGGGGAGGGGCAAGACCCTGACATGGGACTCCTGGGCTGGCGAACCCTGGAGGAGCACTTCGGCGGCAAGAGCACCTACCTGGGCTTTCTACGGGACTCCACCTCCGCAGCCCGCCGCCTCTGCCATATCCTGTCCAACTCGCGTTACCTGTCCGGCGCCCTGGCTCGATCCGTCCAGTCGGTGACCTGGCTGGGTCACGATCAGGATATGATCCCCCGTGATCGAGCCACCTTGGACAAGCGCGCTGCAGCTTACCGAACCCGGCATGCGGACTCGCTGGAGGATTTCGCCACTGCAGTGCGGGCCATGCGCCGCCAGGAAATCGAGCGGATCGGGTTGGGTTGGATGAGCGGTGTGGACGATCAGCAGGCCTGCCTAGCGGGCATGTCCGATGTTTACGATGCAGCTATCGATGCCGCCCTGGACTGGGCCGTGGGCAACCGTCTGGGTCAGACAGGTTCGAGTGATGAAGAACCGCGTCAAGCGCCGGCAGAAATGGCCCTGATTGCCATGGGCCGTTACGGGGGCAGGGAGGTCAACTTCAACTCGGACGCCGACATCATGCTGGTATACCGTCCCGCATCAGGTGCCGACCAGGACCAGGCGGCTGAATTCGCACGTGGCGTGACTGCCGATCTGCGGGCCGTCCTGGCTGGACCGGCCAGCCTGGAGCCCGGCATCGACCTGGACTTCGACCTGCGTCCCGAAGGACGTCAGGGGCCTCTGGTGCGTTCCCTGGACTCCTACCAGCGCTACTACCGCGACTGGTCAGAAACCTGGGAACATCAGGCCCTGATCCGTGCCAGATTCGCAGCTGGGAATGCTGCTCTGGCCAAGGATTTCCTGGAGGGTATAGCCAATCCGCTTCGCTATCCCGAACAGCCGCCCAATGAGGAGGAGCTAGGGCAGATCCGCCGTCTTAAAGCCCGAATGGAGGCGGAGCGACTTCCGCGCGGCGTGCGTCGGGATCGGCATCTGAAGCTAGGCCGGGGAGGGCTGTCTGACGTGGAATGGGCGGTTCAGCTCCTCCAGCTGCGTCACGCCCACGATCTGCCTGAGCTACAGGTCACCGGGACGCTGACCGCCTTGGATGCCTTGGAGTCTGCGGGACTCATAGAGGCCAAGGATGCCAAGGCCCTGCGCCGCAGCTGGGTGCTCTGCACCGCAGCCCGGAACGCCAACTTCCTCTGGTCCGGACGTGTCTCCCAGGCGGACATCCTGCCCGACGACGGGCAGGTTCTGGGGGGCATCGCGGTCTGCCTGGGCTACCCGGCCCACCGGGGCCAGCACTTCGTCAACGAGCTGCTGGCGGCCATGCGCCGCTGTAGGCAGGTCATGGAACGACTCTTTTACGGCCGCTGACTCTGGGTCCATCCGGGGTCGTATGCTTGTTCAGGTCACATAAGGTGGCCACCTTGAGGAAGGTGAGCCGTTGTCCCAACAAGTTGATCACGCATCCAACACCTCTTCCGCCGTCGTTCCGCTTCGTGGGCGAAGTGTGGTTACCCTCGACGACATTCCCATGACCCAGATCCTGGACCTGCTGGATCGTGCGGCCTACATAGACACCCATCGCCGTCAGGTGGCCCACACCTGCGACGGCCGGGTCCTGGCCACGCTCTTCTATGAACCCAGCACCCGCACACGGCTCAGCTTCGAGACGGCCATGCTCCGTCTGGGAGGTCAGGTCATAGGATTCGCCGGCGCCCAGCTGGCCAGCGTTTCCAAGGGGGAGTCCATCAGCGACACTCTGAAGACGGTCTCCAACTACGCCGACATCGTGGCCATCCGCCACCCTAAGGAGGGTGCTGCCTTGGTGGCCTCCCAGGCGGCTACGGTCCCAGTCATCAACGCCGGTGACGGTGGGCACATGCACCCGACCCAAACCCTGACCGACCTGGCCACCATCCGTGCCCGCAAGGGTCGGCTGAACCATCTGACCATCGGTCTGTGCGGGGACCTGACCTTCGGTCGTACCGTCCACTCCCTGATCACCACCCTCTGCCGACTGGGCCACGTGGACTTCGTCCTGATCAGCCCCGACGAGCTGCGCACTCCCGAATACGTTCTGGAACGGATCCGCTCTTCGGCCGATTGCACCTACCGTGAGACCGGGGATCTGAACGGTGTCATCGGCGACTTGGACGTGCTCTATATGACCCGCGTCCAGCAGGAGCGATTCTTCAACGAAGACGACTACCTGCGTCTGCGTGACACCTACATTCTGGATGCCGACAAGCTTCGGGCTGCGCGCCCCGACATGGCCATCCTCCATCCGTTGCCCAGAGTCAACGAAATTGCCGTGGAGGTGGACGATGATCCGCGTGCGGCCTACTTCCAGCAGGTTCGCAACGGCATGCTGGTCAGAATGGCCCTGGAGAGCGCCTTGCTGGGCGACGAGCTGCCCGGTTATCGCAAGCAGAAGGAGGTGGCGGCATGAAGGTCACCAGCATTGTTGACGGCATCATCATCGACCACGTTCGTGCGGGCACAGCCCTGAAGGTCTTGCACTACCTGCGCGTGGACCCGGCGAAGACCCGGCTGGCCCTGATCATGAATACGGACAGCCGCAAGTACGGTTCCAAGGACATCATCAAGATCGAGCAGACCGGTGATCTGGACCTGACCGCCCTTGGGTTCATCGCTCCCGAGGCCACCGTCGATGTAGTCAGGCAGGGCCGGATCGTCAGCAAGCATCAGCCTGACCGGCCAAACCATCTGGTCAACGTCATCACCTGCGTCAACCCTCGTTGCGTCACCACGGTGGAGACTGGTGTGGACCAGCGCTTCCACCTGGACGCTGCCGGCGTCTATCGCTGCGACTACTGCGACGAGAAGGCAGAAGACTGACATGCGGCTGCTGGGGTTGACTGATTGGCGCACCGGCAGGGCGGTCGATCTGGTGCTTCCCCAGACGGCTGACAGCACGCTGATTGACGAGACCGGCGCCATGTCGGCAGAGGTGGATCAGATAGACGCCTCGGGGCTGGTACTGGCTCCGGCCCTGGTAGACCCGCACGTCCACCTGCGCGACCCTGGCCAAACTGACAAAGAAGACATGGTCACCGGCACAGCTGCCGCAGCTGCCGGAGGCTACGGGCTGATACTGCTCATGCCCAATACCCAGCCAGCCATGGACGGCCGTGCGAGGATGGCCGATGGGCGTACGATCATCGACTACCTGGAATCCTACGAGCAGGACCATGGGCTGAGCCTGCCGGTGGACTACGACCTCTGCGTGGCGGCCACTCTGGACCGGGCCGGCAGGCAGGCCTCAAACCCAGACGACTGGTCGAGTCACCTGCCTGGCCACGGATACGACCATCCTGTAGTGGCCATCAGCGATGACGGATCGGCAGTAACCGATCAGACCCTGGAGGCCGTTGCTGCCAATGCCCGAGAATTCGACCTGCCCATCCTGGATCACTGTGAACACCACGAGCATGGTCAGGTCAACCTGGGGGCCGTCAGCCGCAGGCTGGGGCTGGAAGGGATTCCCGCCTCCACCGAGACCGCCATTATCAATCGGGACATCGAACTGGCAGAACGTACCGGCACCCGGGTGCATCTGCAGCATGTCAGCACTGCCGGGGGATTCGAGGCTGTTCGCCGGGCCAAGACCCGTGGGTTGCCGGTCACCTGCGAGACCGCACCCCACTATCTGGCCCTCTGCGACGAGGACCTGCTGCGTTGCGGCAGCATGGCCAAGATGAACCCTCCACTGCGCTCCCGCGCTGACCAGCAGGCTGCACTTGAGGCCGTAGCCGACGGCACCGTGGACATGATTGCCACCGACCATGCCCCCCACACCAGCGCTGAGAAGGAACTGGGGCTCAAGGATGCCCCCAACGGCATCATCGGTCTGGAAACTGCCTATGCAGTCTGCAACCAGGTCCTGGTCGAGAGCGGACTCGTCAGCCATGACCGCCTGATCGAACTCATGTCCCTGGCTCCAGCCGAGCTCATGGGCATGCGTCGGCTCCTGCCCGAAGACCTGCCCTCGCATACGGCGAACAAGGTCAATAAAGCCGGTCACCTGCAGCTGGAGGCCGACCGTCACAGCGATGCCAATCTGCCACCTGTTGACCTGGTCATCTTGGACCCCGAGGCCAAGTGGGAGGTAGATCCCAGCCGCTTCCATTCCAAGTCACGGAACACCCCTTTCGCCGGAGCAGGGCTGGCCGGACGGGTCATGGCCACCATAAAGGATGGGCGTCTGGTATTCTCCCGCCTGCCCACAAGCCGCGTCATCACCAGGGAAAGGATCCGAGCATGGACCGACTGACTGCGCTCGTCCAGGACAAGAACAATCCGACCGTGGTCGGTCTGGATCCGCGACCGGAACTGCTGCCCAGCCAGCTGATCGAACAGGCCAGACAGCGCGCAGCCCGGAGCATGGCTCAGATGGGCCTGGACCCTAAGGACCTGCAACAGACCCAGGGCGAACAGGCTCAGGCTGTCTGGGCGGACCACCTGGCCAGGGCTTATCTGCGCTTTAACCTGGCCATCCTGGAAGGCGTGGCCGACCTGGTGCCTGCAGTCAAGCCTCAGATTGCCATGTACGAGGCACTGGGACCTTGGGGCATCAGGGCCTACACCGGCACCTGCCGAGCCGCAGCCGACCGTGGCCTCTATGTCATCGGGGATGTCAAGCGCGGTGACATCGGCTCCACGGCTGAGGCCTACGCCGCCCACCTGGACGGGCTCCCTCTACCCTTCACTCCTGGGCAGACGATCGACGGGCCGGCTCACAGTGGCGGGAGATTCCCCTGGTACGAGGATGCCCTGACCATCAATGTCTACCTGGGCTCCGACGGGGTGGAACCCTTCCTGCAGGCTGCCGAGCACATCCAGGGCGACTTGTTCGCCCTGGTGCGCACATCCAATCCCTCGGGCAGCCAAATCCAGGAACTGGGCCTGGACACGGCCTCAGGCGGGGGAACCATTTATCAGCGCCTGGGAGATCTGGTGGAATCCTGGGGACAATCCTCCATCGGGGAATCGGGTTACTCCAGGCTTGGTGCTGTGGTCGGCGCCACCCATCCTGAGGATGGCGCCCTTCTGCGGCAGGCCATGCCCCACACCTTTTTCCTGGTCCCCGGTTACGGAGCGCAGGGCGGTTCAGCGGCCGACGTGGTGCCCATGTTCGACCAGTCCGGCGGCGGCGCTGTGGTCAACTCCTCTCGGGGAATCATCGCAGCTTGGCGGAAGGATCCGGACTACAGCCCGCAGCTCAGCGTTCAGGCGGCCCTGGGCATGGTCACCCGCGATGCCCGCCAAGCTGCGCAGGCTATGAAGGACGATCTCAATCAGGCGATCAAGGAGGCCCGATGAAAACCAACCTCTTTATATCCACCAGTCGGGTGGAAGAACAGGCCGAACGGGCAGGTCGGCTGCCTGGACGGCGTACTGCCCAGGTCACCGGCATGGAGCCCCTGGACCGGCAGGTCTGGCGAATGACCATCCGCGACCCTTACCTGGCCGCCCATGCCCCTGCAGGAGCCTTCATCAACCTTTACTCTGCAGACCGCATGACCATGATGCCCAGACCCTTCGGTATCAGCCGGGTTCTGGCGGGCGAGCAGATCGAGATTATCTTCGCCGTAGTTGGCCAGGGGACCAATGAATTCTCCCTCCTGCAACCGGGTATGGCTGTGGACCTGCTTGGGCCCCTGGGCCATGGCTTCGACCTGGAGAAGCCCGCAGACTATCTGCTGGTAGGCGGCGGCTTGGGTGTTCCTCCGCTGATTCGCGCAGCCCAATGCCTCCAAGGCCGGTCCGGTGTAAGCACCACCGCCCTGCTGGGCTACCGGGACCATCGGTTCGCCGATGCCATCATGGGCTCGCTGACCGATCGGCTGGAGTCCATCGACAATGCCTCCGGGGATGTCATAACCCTCTTGGATCGGGTTAGCGGCGACATCGATACCGAACGGACCATCATCCTGACCTGCGGACCCTTGCCCATGATGCGAGCCGTGGCCGCCTGGGCCCGCAAGACCGGCCTGCCTGCCCAGTGCTGCATGGAGTCCCGAATGGGTTGCGGCTATGGTACCTGCGTCGCCTGCGTGGTCGATACCGTTGACGGCAGGCTCAAGGTCTGCAAGGACGGCCCGGTCTTCGCTGCCGATCGTCTTATCTGGGATGCAGAAGGAAGCAAGGAGATGCCGCGATGAGCCAGCGGACAATCGCAGAAATGCAGACGGCCATAGCCATGGATCCTCTGGAGCCGCACGTCTGGCGGCATGGCACTGTTGTGGCCGGCACGCCTTGGAAGAACCCGGTGGGTACCGCCTCGGGCACATTCAACCTGGATGCCTGCGGGGGTTATTACGACGTCTCCCAGATGGGCGCCATTTCCACCAAGGGGGTTTCGCCGGTTCCCTGGGAAGGTAACCCAACGCCCAGGACCGCCGAGAGCCCAGCCGGCATGGTCAACTCTGTTGGCCTGCAGAACCCGGGCGTGGACCATTACCTGGTGGACGAACTGCCCAGGCTCAAGGCCCTGGGAGCCACCGTGGTCACCAACGTGGCCGGCCACAGCGACGAGGACTACGCCATCGTTGTGGAACGGCTGGCAGACTCCCCGGCGGATATGTTGGAGATCAACGTCTCCTGCCCCAACGTCTCACATGGAGGGATGTCCGTAGGCACTGATGCCAAGGCTCTGAATCGGTTGATCACCCGGCTGCGGGGTCTGACCGACAAGCCCATGGTGATCAAGCTGACCCCCAACGTCACGGACATTGTGGAGGTGGCCCGAGCGGCCGTTGATGGGGGAGCAGATGCCCTCAGCCTGATCAACACCCTGGTGGGCATGCGCATCGACATCAATACAGGCAAGCCTATCCTGGCCCAAGGCACCGGTGGTGTCTCAGGCCCTTGCATCCTGCCCATCGCTTTGTCCTTCGTCTGGCGGGTGCGCCAGGCATTGCCCGACATTCCCATCATCGGCATCGGAGGAATCGACTCGGGACGCACGGCCTTGGAATTCCTCTATGCGGGGGCCAACGCCGTGGAGGTGGGCGCTGCGGCCCTGGTGGACCCTGTGGCGCCCATGAGGGTGGCCCGCGAACTGGATGATCTTTTAGACGAGCGGCCCGATCTGGCCGAATTGCTCAAGAAAGGGAAGTGCTGGCGATGAGCGCAACCGCAGCAGAAAACAACGACCATGACGGGGATGCCCTGGAGCAGACCCGCCGCATCCAGGAGGGTTTCACCAGCTTCCTGCTGCAGAGCGGAGCGCTCAAGTTCGGTGACTTCACCCTGAAGTCAGGGCGGCGCTCGCCCTACTTCATCAACGCCGGGGCCTTCAATGACGGACGGCTGATTGCCCTGCTGGGGGAGTTTTACGCCCGGACCATTGTACAGGCTGTGAAGCAGGGGACCCTGCCCGCCGACATCGACACGGTATTCGGCCCGGCCTACAAGGGAATTCCCCTGGCCGTCTCCACCGCCATAGCGCTGAGCGGGGCGCACAGCATGCCGGTCGGCTACACCTTTGACCGCAAGGAGGTCAAGGACCATGGCGATGGAGGCCTCATGGTCGGCACCCAGCTCAGGGATGGCATGAGGGTGCTGCTGGTGGATGATGTCATGACCGCCGGGACTGCGGTCCGACAGGTGGTGCCCAAGATCATGTCCCAGGCCAAGGTGACCATCGTCGGCCTAGTGCTCTCCGTGGACCGAATGGAGCGCACCGGACAGGGCCAAGGCTCGGCTGTGGAGTCCATCATGGACGAGTTCCACTTCCCGGTCATCAGCATCGTCAACGTCCGCCAGATCTTTGGCGCGGCCGCCACTATGAAGGGTCCGGACGGGTCGCCCATTCTGGACCAGCGCACGGCCGATGCCGCCAGGAACTATCTGGCGCGCTACGGTGCCTGAGCAAATCCTGGCTCATATCGATATGTTGATTGTGCGTGCAGGGCCGCATTGACGCACATTCTTCGAATGGTCATTCTGTCGGATGACCCTCGTGTAGATTGGTAAAGGTCCGACGGGCACGCCGACGGATCATCATCGCAAGGAAGGCCATGGATCATGACGAAACCGCTGGAGCAGAATGGTCATGAGGAACCGGACCAGACTGAGGTCGACGAAGTGAATGCCGCTCCTCAGACGAATTCAGAGGAGACGGCCAAGCCTGCCGTTTCTGACACAGCAACTAGTGCAGAGAAATCTTCGGATGAGGCAGAACCTGCTGATGAGCGTCCTTCGACTGTTGAGGAACCGGAAGAGCCAGGCCGGCCTGCTCAGCGGTCTCGGAGGCTACCGCTAATACTGGTTGTGATTGCTCTTGTGCTGGTGCTTGTAGCCGGCTTCTACATGCTGTGGACTAACCGTTCAGGAGACGACCAGTCAGCCCAAAAGCCTTCGTCGGAAGTATCGACCGCCCAAGTCAGCAAGGGCCCCACTGGGGATGCCAAGGCCTACAAGGCACTGCAAGCGGTCACCGTCAAGCCGTCAGTTGCCGACGACCAGGGAGGGCTGACCGTCCCAGCTAAGGGAGTCGGCAGCAAGAAGAAGGTTGCTGGTGTGCCTATCCTTGAAATCTTCATGGATCCCATGTGCCCATGGTGTGGCAAGGTGGGCCGGGTCATCGATCCCCAGCTGCAGCGTATGATTAGCGCAGGCCAGATCAACGTCACCTACAACTTTTTGAACTTCCTTGATTCGGCCTCCAGTGACCAGTACTCCAGCCGCGTGGACAACGCCTTGGCTATGGTGGCCCAGGAGGATCCGGATCATCTGCCGGCCTTCGCCGCCGCCGTCTTTGCTGCCGACTTCCAGCCCAATGAAAGCTCCTATCAGGCCGTCTCCGACGCGCGCCTGGCCGACCAGGCCGTAGGGGCGGGCGTGCCCAGGTCCCTGGCAGACCGTTTTGCCCAAGGCACCTACAGACCATGGGTGGACAAGGTCAGCGCCTATGCCATCACCCGCAAGGACGCCAAGGATGCCAAAGGAGAGTTCTCGACCCCCACCATCATGATCAACGGCAAAGTCTGGGATCTGACCGCAGCTGCAAAGAGCCAGGGAGGCCTGGAACATCTGGACCGGGCCCTGCTCAAAGCCCTGGGACTGAAATCGCAGGATGTGGGTCACCAAGGGAAGATGCCATCCATCGGAGCCCAAGGAACAGCGCTGAAAGCAGAATAAGCGGCAACTGCTAAGGGATATGATCTGTGGCAAAAATTAAGGATTGCCGTTATCAGTTCGGTTGTTTGCCTGTTAAGCCTTTGTCGGTTCGGCTATCGCTTGCCTGACTATTACTTGCTTGACTCCTGCTCGATCAGCGAATATCCGTGGTTGGACACCACCTGGCGTAGCTTGTCCAAGTAGAGTTCGGCGGCATGGGACAGCTTGGTCCGGCTGTTGACGATCCAGCCCAAAAGCATGGATTCATCCGACTCCAGGGGGACACTGACAATCTTCTCGTTGTTCAGGTCCTCGTTGTCGATGCCAGTGCAGACCGTGTAGGCGTTGAGCCCGACGATGAAGTTGAGCATGGTGGCCCGGTCGCTCACGGTGATTTGCTTGGGGGAGTAGTCGGGCCAGACTGCCTCCTCTGCAAAATAGAAGGAACCCTCCTCGCCCTGCTCATACTGCAGGAAGGGGTAGGGCTCCAAGTCCTTCATGGTCACCATGGCCCGATCAGCCAAGGGGTTGGTCCGGGCGATAAAGACATGCAGATCTGCACGGAAGAGGGGATGGAAGTCCAGGTGTTTCTCACGCAGCATCTTGGACAGGACCCGTTTGTTGAAGTCGGACTCGTAGATGATGCCTATCTCGGACTGAAGAGTGGCCACCTGGTCGATGATGTCCCTGGTGCGCGTCTCTCGTATGGTGAATTCGTACTCATCCGAATCGATGGAGTTGATCATCTCCACGAAAGCTTCCACAGCGAACATGTAGTGCTGGGTTGAAACCCGGCAGAGCTGCTTGCGGGGCCTGACCTGCCGGTAGCGGGCCTCCAGCAGATCGGTCTGATCCAGAATCTGCCTGGCATAGGTAAGGAATTCCGCCCCGTCTACTGTCAGAGCAATCCCTTGGGAGTGGCGGGTGAAGATTTCGATGCCCAGCTCGTTTTCCAGCTCCTTGACCGATGAGCTCAGAGCCGGCTGGGAGATGTAGAGCTCGTGCGAGGCCTCGTTCATGGAGCCGCATTCGACAATCTTGACGATGTAGCGCAGTTGGAGCAGTGTCATGTAAGCAAATCTATACCCAAGTCTCTATCGGCCCAGGGCCGCGGTTTCAGCTATGCCCCGGTTCGCAGCCTTCTGATCAAGATAGCGACCCGGACCCATGACTTGAAGATTGCCATCTTCATCGGTCTTGAAGTTGTAGACCATAGGAACGCCCGTGGGCACGTTGATGGACCGGATATCCGTGTCGTCAACGTCTTCAAGGACCTTGATCAGGCTCCGAACCACGGAACCATGGGTGACGATGAGCACAGTCCGACCTTGGGCCAGGCTGGGGGCTATCCGGCTTCGCCAGTAGGGATGCAGACGGAGCAGCAGATCCTTGAGGCACTCGGCGCGGATCTCGGCCGGATTCTGGCTGTCCAGCCCGTCGCCCATGGCAGGGTAATAGCGTGGATCCGGTCCCTGAAAGTATGGTGAATCGGTTTCGATGGCAGGCGGCCTAACATCGTAGGAACGTCGGTAAATGTCGAATTGCTGCTGACCATAGCGTTCCAGCATGGCCGGTCGCGTCTGTCCCTGGAATGCGCCATAGTGGCGCTCGTTCAGCCGCCAGGTGCGCTCTACCGGAATCCAGGCTCGATCAACCAGGTCCAGCACCGTGTTGGCAGTGACGATGCTGCGGGTCAGCAGAGAGGTGAAGACCATGTCGGGCAACAGGCCTGATTCCTTGAGCAGCTGTCCGGCATGGCGGGCCTGTTGCAGTCCGCGATCCGTCAGGGGCACGTCCACCCAACCGGCGAAACGGTTGACCGACTTCTGAGTCCAGACGCTTTCTCCGTGACGCATGACGATGAGCTGCGAGGTCATCAAATCGACTCCTTTTCTGATGACGTGTTTTTAGAACCAGAGCGAGCTGTTTTCGAAGAAGAGGGAAGCATCGTCGCCTTCCTGGGCGGATTGGTCGATTTGATCAGCAGTCCCTGCGGCTCTTGACATGACCAGACCTATAGCCTTGGGCAGAGCATCGGCCACCTGGCCGGCACGGATCGGCTGCCCCATAAGCCCTGAAGCTATCCCGTGACCCTCCTGCTGGCTGTCCTGGTGGGCTACCAGATCCGCAAAATCCTGAGGCTTACGCGGGTCGAAGATCAGCGGTTGCTCCCAGCCGGTCTGCCTGCCTCCGCTGGCCAGAGAACCGGCAAGCCCGTGCACGAAGGCCGCAGCAGCTGTTAGATCCACCATCAGCGTGGCATCATCCTGGATTGGTCCGGCATTTTGTGCCAGTATGGCCCCGATGGTTCCGGAGAGCACGTCTCCTGATCCGGCTGTAGACAGCCATGCTGGGCCGAAGCCGGTGGTCATGACGCGGGGACGGTCGGTGTCGTCCTCGCCGACGACCAATGTGATGGCCCCCTTGAGCAGAATGGTGGCCCCGGTCAGCTGACAGGCTCGGATTGCCCAGTGCAGGGGTTCGGCCATGACCTGGTCGCCGTCCACGTTCTCTCCATGTGAGTCGAGTAATGCGGCCATTTCGCCAGCATGTGGGGTAAGCACCGTGCGCGGGCCCAGCCGGTCCGGCAGCAGATCCAAAGCACCGGCATCGGCTACTACCGGCGGGTCAGCTGCTGCTTCATCCTCGTCCAGGTCGGCGGCCTGACGACTGAGTATATCGGCAATCAGATCACGCTGATCGTCCTGGCCTTGAGGTCCAGCTGCCTCCTGTGCTTGTCTGGTGGGTACACCAGAGCCCAGAACCCAGGATTCAACCCTTCCGCGGCCCAGGACGGTCTCGGGCAGCTCCTGCAGGATCAGGTCGCCCACCTGCTCGGGGCCGCAGTAACGGATCATGCCCACGTTGCCGTTGGCAGCAGCCTTGCTGGAGAGCAGTCCGGCGCCATGGTAGAGGGCGGATCCGGTGACCAGGCCGACCACGCCCCGACTGTACTTGGTGTCATTTACCCGAGGCGCTCTCAGGAGACTGGCGCAGTCCTCAGCGCTCATGCAGGAGACGCTGGGAACCAGGGCCGAGGTGTCAAAACCGAAGTCAACCAGGACGATTCTGCCGCAGACATAGGCGGCCGGGGGCAGCATCAGGCAGGGTTTCATGGCTCCCATGGTCACGGTCACATCTGCCGGAATGTAGGCACCGGGAAGTGTGCCCTCGTCCACGTCCAAACCGGAGGGGGTATCCACGGCCAGCACCAAGGGCCTATCCTGGCCGGCGGGGTCGTGCCAGGCTGGTCTGTCGGGCAGACCGCTCTCCATGCCCAGTTCTGCGGCCAGAGCAGCGGGAATGCCGCGCAACGCCCCCTTGAGGCCGATACCCGTCATAGCATCGATAATCAGATCCGCCTGTCGGCACAGCTCCAGAGCCTGGTCCAGCTCCTCGGATGCTTGGTCCGGTCCGGAGGGGGTCTCGCAGCCGGGGATGGCTGCCTGGGGATCCAGGGCCGCGACCACTCCGCCGGCGCGTAGAAGAGCGTCCAGACCACCCTGGTGCAGGCTGCGTCCGGTGGCCACCACAGTCACGTCGGCCCCGTGCCCGGCCAGGTCAGCTGAGGCATAGAGCCCGTCGCCGCCATTGTTGCCGGCCCCTGCCAGCAGGACGATCCTGGCGCCTGCCGGCTCCAGCCCAGCCTGGGTCAGCATGACATCGGCCACGGAGGCCAGGGATCCGGCGGCAATGCGCATCAGAGGCACCCCGTCATCCAAAAACGGCTGCTCCAGGGATCGGATCATGTCGGCGGAATAGGCGCTGGTGGCCAGGGTCCGCCGAGCTTCGCGGCGTTCATCTGGTGACGGCTTCATGGCATCACACCCCTCATTCAAAAGGTCCACGTGCGGCGGCGGCACGGCCGGCCACGTGCTGGCTCCACTCTATCCGATGGCCATGTCCTGCAAGCGTTATAAGGTCTGCCTATTTACGAGGGCAGGGAAGGAAATTCATGCAGGGATTCGCAATGCCGAACCAGGGCCAGATTATGGCAGTGGTCCTGACGGTGGTCCTATGTGGCCTGATCGGTTTCGAGCGCGAGTTCCTCAAACATGACGCTGGCATCCGCACCCATATTCTTGTGGGTCTGGGCAGCTGCCTGTTCACCATGGTCTCCCTTTACGGCATCCAAGCCGCTGTAGGCAACTACTCTTGGGATGCCTCCCGAATTGCGGCCGGAGTGGCCTCGGGCATCGGCTTCATCGGCGCCGGGGTCATCTTCTTCAACCACGATTCTGTCAAGGGTCTGACGACGGCCAGTGCCATTTGGGTAGCCGCTGCTGTGGGCATGGCCTGCGGGGTCCAGCTCTTCGCCATCGCCATTCTGGCTGTCGTCTTCTACTTCCTGGCCGTTCTGGTCATCGCACCCATCCTCAAGTGGTTCCTGCGCAACCGTCAGAACACAGTTCTGCGCATCGTATATCAAGACGGCCACGGCTGCCTGCGTGAATCCCTGCTGCTGGCCACCCGCATGGGCTTCGAGTCCCGGGTGCTGACCATCCACGAGCTGCACCGGGATGCCTGGAAGGGCGCCGATGTCACCGTCAACCTGTTGGGCAAGGGGGACGTGACCGAGCTGGTCGAATCCATAGGCCAGACTCCAGGGGTCAAAGGGGTTGAGGTCCTGGGGGAGGACGACTGACTCGCTGGCGACACAGACGACCCACAGCCATGGGCCAATAGGTGGCTACCTACTCTTCAGCCACCAGATCCAGATAGTCGTCGCTCCAGAGATCCTCATCACCGTCGGGCATGAGCAGCACCCGTTCAGGGTTGAGCGCCTTGACGGCCCCCTCGTCGTGGGTGACCAGCACGATGGCCCCCTCGTACTTGGCGATGGCCTTGAGTATCTCGTCCCGCGAGGCGGGGTCCAGGTTGTTGGTGGGCTCGTCCAGCAGCAGGACGTTGGCCCGGCTGGTCACCAGGGTGGCCAGGGCCAGGCGGGTCTTCTCGCCGCCCGAAAGAACCTTGGTGGGCTTCATGGCGTCGTCCCCTGAGAAGAGGAAGGAGCCCAGGATGGTCCGCGCCTGGGTGTTGTCCAGGTCCGGGGCCACATGCTGTAGGTTCTCCAGAACGGTGACATCGTTATCCAGGGTGTCGTGCTCCTGAGCGAAGTAGCCGATCTTGGCCCCATGCCCCAGGGTCACCTTGCCCGTGTCGGGCTGCTCGATGCCGGCCAGCAACCGCAGGGTGGTGGTCTTGCCAGCGCCGTTGTACCCCAGGATGACCACCCGGGAGCCCTTGTCGATGGCCAGGTTGATGCCGGCGAAGACAATGTTGGATCCGTAGGCCTTGGACAGGTCCTCGGCCATGATGGGCGTGCGGCCGCAGGGAGCGGGATCCGGGAAGCGCAGGTCGGCCACCTTTTCGGCCTTTTCCGCCTCTTGGGTGTCGGCCAGCAGGCGCTGGGCGCGGCGCATCATGTTCTGGGCGGCCACGGCCTTGGTTGCCTTGGCGTGCAGGCGGATGCCCTGCCGCATCAGGCGGTCGGCCTTCTTCTCGGCCACCTCGCGTTCGCGGCGTCGGCGCTCCTCGTCCACCACCCGCTGGCGCAGATAGGCCTTCCATCCCATGGTGTACATGTCGATGCAGGAGCGCTGGGCATCCAGATGCCAGATGCGGTTGACGGTCTCGTCAAGCAACTCGGTGGAGTGGGAGATGATCAGGAAGCCGCCCTCGAACCGGCGCAGGTAGCCTTTGAGCCACTCAATGGAGTCGGCATCCAAATGGTTGGTGGGCTCGTCCAGAATCAGGGTGTCGGCATCGGAGAAGAGGATTCTGGCCAGTTCGACCCGTCGGCGCTGACCGCCGGAGAGGGTACCCAGTGCCTGCTGCAGTGTCTCTTGGCTGAGCCCCAGGCTCTCACCCATGACGATGGCCTGTGATTGGGCCGCATAGCCTCCGGCGTTCTCAAAGTCCTGCTGGGCCTTGTCGTAGCGCTTCATGGCCTTTTCCATGATTTTGGGATCCGGATTGGTCATCTCGGTCTCAGCCTTACGCATCCGCTGGATGATGGATGCGATGTCCCTGGCGCTCATTACCCGGTCCAGGGCGCTTTGTTCGGAATCACCCGCATGTGTGGACTGGGGCAGGTATCCCAGCTGTCCGGTCACCCGCACCTTGCCGGCCGAGGGGAGCATGTCTCCGGTGATGACCCTGGTCAACGTGGTCTTGCCGGCGCCGTTGCGGCCCACCAGGCCGATGCGGTCGCCCTTGGTCACATGGAAGTCGGTGGCTTGCAGCAGTAGTCGGGCACCTATTCGGATCTCAAGTCCCTGCGCCTCAATAGCCATGCCGCCTCCGACCCCGCTTTCCTTGTGGATTCAAAACTTGCAAGGAATCATGGTAGCAAGAAGCAAGCCCCGCCAGTGCGTCTCGGCTGACGGGGCAATGGATGAGTCGTGGATGAATCAGCGACGGACCAGTCTGAACTTGCTCCAGGGGAAGTAGACCAGGAAGGCGCCCACGGCCGTCAGGGCGATGACCAACACACCCATGGCGGCCGCGAAGGAGAAGATCCTGATGCCGATGCCCAGGCATGCCCAGATGACCACCAGGCCGAAGACCCAGTCCTTGCCATGCCTGTTCATCAGATAGGCTACGGCCAGGAGTGCGCCGACCACGATGATGGTGGCAAATCCCTGGACGGCATTGCTGACCTTGTGCCCGGCGACCACCGTGTATCCTGCGTTGACCAGGGTGGCCACGCTCAGCCAGCTGGCGTACATGGACAGGGGAATCCAGTCCAGGGCCTTGGCGGCGGTCGGGGTTCCGGCCTTGGTGGCGTCCCTGCGCACGAGGGCATAGAGCATCCAGGCCAGCACAGTCAGAATGAGGATGATGACCAGGGCCCAGAAGTTGCGCTCCATGTGCCAGAGAGCCAGCCAGGCGATATTCAGGCAGCAAGTGGCCACAAAGAGCAACCCGCTCAGCGTGAAGGGCAGGAATCCCAGGCGTTTGCGGCTGGGGCCCGCCAGGCAGAAGCGGAAGAGCCAGATGGCCAGGGCAATGTAGATGACCCCCCAGATGGCAAAAACGTAGCCGGCGGGCATGATCCAGAGGTTGACCTTGCGGGCCAGGCCACCCACGGTCGTGTCATTGAAATGGTAGACCTCCGCATAGCCGTTGAAGCCCACCATTGCCACCCAGGCCACCCAGAGCAGGATGTCCTCGAAGAGCTTCCAGCCGCGGCCCTTGGAAGATTCCTGTTCCTTTTCAGGCTGACCCTGCTTTTGATGCTGCTCCTTTGCTTGTTCCTGAGCACGATTTGATCCCTGCGTCGCTTCATTGCTGTTGCGATCAGAGCGACCTTTGCCTCCATTGGCGGTCTCATCAGCACTGGTTTTCCCAGCCGCTGCCATCTTTGATGAATCATGTGACTGCTTGGCTGCAGTACCCGAAAGCGATGAATCCGAAGCAGACAAGTCTGGAGTTGATGAATTCGAAGCCGACGAATTTGAAGATGCCGAACGTGCATCTGTCGAACTCCGAGTTGCCGATGCAGAGCTCGATTTCGTGGAACCTGCACTTGCTGAATTTTTGGCTGATTGGCTGCCCTGCATGGCAGGGGAGGTACGCTTGGCTCTCTCGACCGGATCCTCCTTGTCGGTCCAGAGTCTGCGCGGATTGTCCTTGTCAGTCATGGCACATGCTTCCTCTCCTTGCCGGACGCAACCGTACTGCCGCCATGGGGATGGCCCCGGGCATGGGCCGACCGGCCTCTGCTTCAACTCTAAATCGGCCAGCCTGGCTCGGTGGTATTGACCACCCGGTCAGGACTGCCGCCGGTGCTAGCCTGAAGCCGAATGCCGGAAAGGGGAGTACAGCATGGCCGAACCTTCACATAGATGCGACTGGGCTCGGGTAGACGACCCGCTCATGCGCAGCTACCACGACCATGAGTGGGGCCGCCCCCTGCATGGCTCCCAGAGGCTCTTCGCTATGCTCTCCCTGGAGATATTCCAGTGCGGGCTCAGCTGGCAGCTGATCCTGCATCGTCGTCAGGCTTTCTTCAAGGATTTCAACAACTTCGACATTCAAGCGGTCGCCGCCTTCGACACCGACCGAATCGACCGTCTCATGGCCGACCCTGCCATCATCCGCAATCGACGCAAGATCGAAGCCACGGTGGCCAATGCCGCCGTGATCGCCAGCCAATTCCCCGGGGAGGAATTCGACCGCTACTGCTGGTCCTTTACCGGTGGGCTGACAATCAACCACGACTACCCGGACGATCCCTCCATACCGCGCTACGACCACCTGTCAGCCATCGTATGCAAGGACATGCGCGACCTGGGCCTGCGCTTCCTGGGCCCGGTGACCGTCCACTCCTTCCTCCAGGCGGCCGGCATGATCAACGATCACCAGCACGACTGCTTCCTCAACGGTTGCAACCGCCCGCCTCTTGATTCGCCGAACTTGTCCATCTAAGCCGTCATCGAACACCTGTTCGAATTATTCGGCCCAGGCGATATTATGGTCAGGCTTTGGCCTCAGCCTTGGCCATGGGTCTTCAGGGAAGCGGATGGGAAGCACGTGAAGCAGCAGAACAAGCCTATGTCGATAGTGGACGCGGCCATCGAAAACCCGCGCATGATCGAATCCAAGGGGTCCCTGGTGGCGGACCTGTCCATGGTGCCCAACGATCGAAAAATCGTTATACAAGGCGCCCGGGCCCACAACCTTAAGAACGTCAACCTGTCCATACCCCGCAACCGGATGGTGGTCTTCACCGGCCTGTCAGGCTCCGGCAAGTCCTCTCTGGCCTTCGACACCCTCTTCGCAGAGGGTCAGCGCCGCTACGTGGAGTCCCTTTCCGCCTATGCCCGCCAGTTCCTGGGCCAGATGGACAAGCCCGATGTGGACTTCATCGAGGGCCTGAGCCCGGCGGTCTCCATTGACCAGAAAACCACCAACCGCAACCCCCGGTCCACTGTGGGAACCATCACCGAGGTCTACGACTACCTGCGCCTGCTTTTCGCCAGAACCGGCATTCCCCACTGCCCGGTCTGTGGGGCCGAGGTGCGCGCCCAGTCGCCGCAGCAGATCGTCGACACCCTTATGTCCAGGCCGGAAGGGACCCGTTTCCAGCTGCTGGCCCCCATCGTCAAGGGCCGCAAGGGCGAGTTCGTGGAGACCCTGGAGCTCCTGCGCTCCGACGGCTACTCTCGGGCCATTATCGACGGGGACATGCACCAGCTGTCCGACTCCATCAAGCTGACCAAGCAGAAGAAGCACACCATCGAGGTGGTGGTGGACAGACTAGTCATCCGCGAAGGCATGCGCCAGCGGCTGACCGACTCCGTGGAGACTGCCCTGCGACTGGCCAAGGGCACCGTGGTTGCCGACTTCGTGGATATGGATGCCAAGGATCCCGAGCGCCGCCAGCCCTTCTCCGAGAAGCGGTCCTGCCCCAACGGCCACGAGCTGGAACTGGACGAGATCGAGCCACGGACCTTCTCCTTCAACGCCCCCTATGGAGCCTGCCCGGCCTGCACCGGTCTGGGGTTCAACCTGGAGATCGACCCTGAGCTGGTAGTGCCCGACCCGGAGAAGAGCCTCAAGGACGGGGCCGTGGAACCCTGGAGCGGCACCAAGAGCCAGCAGCGCTTCTACGGCCACCTGCTGGATGGTCTGGCCAAGGAAATGGGCTTCTCCACCTCGACCCCCTGGAAAGACCTTCCCGAAGAAGTCCGCCATGCCGTCATGTACGGGCACGACTTCAAGGTGGATGTCTCCTATCGGAACCGCTGGGGCCGCCTGCGCGAGTACACCACCGGATTCGAGGGCGTGGTCCGCACCCTGATGCGTCGCCACGACGAGACCGACTCGCAGCCTATGAAGCAGTATTACGAGTCATACATGCGCGAGGTGCCTTGCCAGGTCTGCCATGGCAAGCGCTTGAAGCCCGAGGTCCTGGCTGTGACCGTGGACGGCCTGTCCATCGCCCAGGTCTGCGATATGGCCGTATCAGCCAGCCTGAAGTGGGTGGAAGGCCTGCATATGGAGGGCGCCCAGGCCAAGATCGCCGGCGAGGTCCTCAAAGAGATCCGTGCCCGCCTGCGCTTCCTCAACGACGTGGGTCTGAACTACCTGACCCTGTCTCGGGCCGCAGCCACCCTCTCCGGTGGCGAGGCCCAGCGCATCCGTCTGGCCACGCAGATCGGCTCGGGCCTGGTGGGCGTCATGTACGTTCTGGACGAGCCCTCCATCGGCCTGCACCAGCGGGACAACGATCGGCTGATCAAAACCCTGCAGCGGCTGCGCGACCTGGGCAACACACTGATTGTGGTCGAGCATGACGAGGACACCATACGCCAGGCCGACTGGCTGGTCGATATTGGCCCGGGGGCGGGCGAACATGGCGGTGAAGTCATCTTCTCAGGGCGCTCGCAGGACCTGGTCAAGGCCTCGCGTTCAATCACCGCAGACTACATTGCCGGACGTCGTTCCATCGAGGTGCCCAAGCGCCGCCGCAAGACCAGCAGGACCCGACAGCTGACCGTGGTAGGGGCTCGGGAGAACAACCTGAAAAACCTCAAGGTCTCCTTCCCGCTGGGGGTCATGACACTGGTCACCGGCGTCTCCGGCTCCGGCAAGTCCACACTGGTCAACTCCATCCTCTATCCGGTCCTGGCCGACCAGCTCAACAACGCCCGCATCGTGCCTGGCAAGCACACCCGGGTGGAGGGCGTGGACCAGGTGCGCAAGGTCATCCATGTGGACCAGAACCCCATCGGTCGCACCCCGCGCTCCAACCCGGCCACCTATACCGGCGTCTGGGACAAGATCCGCCAGCTCTTCGCCAAGACCCCGGAGGCCCAGGTGCGCGGCTATGGTCCCGGCCGCTTCTCCTTCAACGTCAAGGGCGGCCGTTGCGAGACCTGCCACGGTGACGGAACCATCAAGATCGAGATGAACTTCCTGCCCGACGTCTACGTGCAGTGCGAGACCTGCCACGGCAAGCGCTACAACAGGGAGACTTTGGAAGTCACCTACAACGGCAAGACCGTCTCGGACGTGCTGGACATGCCCATCGAGGAGGCGGCCCACTTCTTCAAGGCCTATCCCTCCATCGCCCGCTACCTGGACACCCTGGTGGACGTGGGTCTGGGCTACATCCGGTTGGGTCAGCCAGCACCCACCCTGTCCGGAGGCGAGTCCCAGCGGGTCAAGCTGGCCACCGAACTGCAGCGACGCTCCGACGGCAAGACCGTCTACATCCTGGACGAGCCCACCACGGGCCTGCACTTCGAGGATGTCCGTAAGCTGCTCAAGGTCCTCCACGGCCTGGTCGACAAAGGCAACACGGTCATCGTCATCGAGCACAACCTGGACGTGATCAAAACCGCTGACTGGATCATCGACCTTGGACCCGAGGGCGGCGACGGCGGCGGCACTGTTGTGGCCCAAGGGACTCCCGAGCAGGTGGCTGCCAATCCAGACAGCTGGACAGGCAAGTATTTGAAGCCCATGCTGGATCCCACCAAGGTAGCCAAGGCTGCACGATCATGACCCGCAGCTGCTTCGAGCGGCACACGCCGCAGGTATGGCGACGCACCGCTCAAGCCCTGGAGGAAGAGTCCGCCACTGGCACCACCACCGGCGTCAACAAGAACGGTGCACCCCTGCTGGGGGACAGCCGCGACCTCTTCCGCCCCAAGACCTCGGACATCCCTGCCCAGCCGGGGGTCTACAAGTGGCGGGACGGCGATGGACGGGTCATCTATGTGGGCAAGGCCAAGAACCTGCGTAACCGCCTGACCAATTACTTCCAGCCCCTGGAAAACCTGCATCCTCGCACCCAGACCATGGTGCTGACGGCCCGGAGTCTGGAGTGGACCGTCGTGGGCACCGACCTGGAGTCCCTGACCCTTGAATACACCTGGATCAAGGAGTTCGACCCCCGCTTCAACGTCAAGCTGCGTGACGACAAGACCTACCCCTACCTGGCTGTCTCCGTGGGAGAGGAGTTCCCCCGGGTCTGGATGACCCGCGTGCGTAAGCGGCATGACACCCGCTACTTCGGCCCCTACGCCAAGGTCTGGGACATGAAGCACACCCTGGATGCCTTGCTCAAGACCTATCCGGTGCGCACCTGCACTCCCGGCGTCTTCCGCAAGGCCAAGCTCAGCGGGCGCCCCTGCCTGCTGGCCTCCATCGGCAAGTGCTCGGCACCCTGCGTGGGCCGGATCAGCGCAAGCGACCACCGTCGTCTCTGCACGGAGCTGACTGGGGTCATCACAGGCAGGCTGGGCAAGAGCTACCGGGCCAGCCTGACCAGGAGCATGCAGAAGGCCAGTAAGGAGCTGGACTTCGAGAAGGCCGCCCGTCTGCGCGACCAGATCGCCATGCTGGATACGGTCATCGAGCAGAACGCCGTGGCCTTCGCCTCCAACGTGGATGTGGATGTCTTCGGCGTGGCCTCGGACGAACTGGAGGCCTCGGTACACGCTTTCTTCGTGCGCTCTGGAGCCATCCGCGGCGAACGCAACTGGAGCGTGGAGCGGGTCGAGGACGTCTCCGACAGCGAGCTGATCAGCGACCTGCTGGTGCAGGTCTACTCGGATCTGATGAATGAGAACGACAGCGAACTTCACAAGCTGCCAACGGAGTCGGACACACCCGTCTCCATCAGCCAGGACAGGGATGCCATGGGCTCCACCCAGAAGGTCACGGCCCTGGATGCCGAAGCTCGGGCCAAGGCCACCAGGAGCCGACACCAGCATCAGGATCAGACCGGACGTGCCGACCTGCTGGCCCCCATCTCCCCGGTGCCTCCCGAGGTCATTGTCCCTATCCAGCCGGATCGGACCGGCGACTTGCAGGAGTGGCTGCGGGAGCTGCGCGGATCCGCAGTGACCATCCGTGTGGCCAGTCGTGGTGAGAAGAAGTCCCTGATGGACCGTGCCAATGCCAACGCCCGTCAGGCCCTGCAGCGTAGCAAACTCAGCCGCATGAGCGACATGGGCACCCGCACCCAGGCCATGAACGACGTGGCCAAGGCCCTTGGGCTGGACCGCGCTCCGCTGCGCATCGAGTGTTACGACATCTCCAACACCGTGGGTGGCCAGTTCCAGGTGGCCTCCATGGTGGTTTTTGAGGATGCCGTCCCTAAGAAGTCCGAGTACCGTCGATTCGCCATTCGAGGCGAGGACGGCAAGGGCGCTGTGGACGATATGAGCGCCATCTATGAGACTCTGACCCGGCGCTTCCGTCACGGCAACATAGCCGGTGACAGCGGTGACAGTATGGAGGCCGAGCGAAAGGCCAGCGATAAGGCGCCTGAATTGGTGGAGCAGGAGGAGGGGGCCATCGTTCAGCAGAACACCGCCGCCCGCCACTTCGCCTACAAACCCAACCTGATCGTAGTCGATGGCGGCAAGCCTCAGGTAACCGCCGCGGCACGGGCCCTGCACGACTGCGGTGTGGACGATGTGGCCCTCTGCGGACTGGCTAAGCGACTGGAGGAGGTCTGGGTGCCTGACGATGACTATCCCATCATCCTCAAGCGCCAGTCCGAGGGCATGTACCTGCTGCAGCGCGTGAGAGACGAGTCTCACCGGTTCGCCATTACCTACCACCGTCAGACACGGCGCAAGGGTGCTCTCCGGTCGGCTCTGGACGAGATTCCGGGCATCGGACCCACCTACCAGAAGAAGTTGCTCAATCACTTCGGATCAGTCAAGCGTATGCGCCAGGCATCTCAGGATGAGCTGGAGGCCGTCAAGGGTATCGGCTCTGCCAAGGCCAAGGCTATCTATCAGACCCTGCATAGTGACCAAGACCAGACCGGGGACAGCCAGCGATAAAATGGCTCAGGAGGCTAGCAAAGAGCCATGCCCTGATTTGATTGGTGCGTGATTGCAGATATGAATGGACCTGATCGTCGTTGTGCCGTCCTGGGCGACCCAATCAGCCATTCCCTTTCGCCTCTTTTGCATAAATCAGCCTATGCCGCACTCGGCCTGGACGGCTGGCGCTACGACCGTGTGCGCGTGGATGCTGATGGCTTGGCTGACTTTATCCACGGTCTTGACCCGTCCTGGGCCGGTCTCAGCCTGACCATGCCCTTAAAGAGTGCTGTCGGCGCCTTGGGCGGCTTTAGTGATTTCTGGTCTGAGACCCTGAGGGTGGCCAACACAGCAGTCTTTGAGCAAGGCAGTCCCGGGAAAAGGCCGTCTCTCTACAACACCGATGTGGAGGGTATCGTAGCCGCCCTGCTGGAGGCTGCCGACCGCTGCCGTGCCGATGAAGACCCTGACGATTTGGCTGCCCTGCTGGAGGCAGCATGTCAAGGGCAACAAGACCGGCTGCCCGACCAACCGTACAGAGGAGCGCGGGCTTTGGTCATAGGCAACGGGAACACAGCCGAGTCCGCCTTCTGCGCCTTGAAGGTGTTGGGAGTCAAGCGTGTAGACCTGCTGGCCCGCAACCCGAAGCACTGTGACCACATGCTGGACCTCGCTTCTCGATTGGATCTGTCTGAGCCAGCCGTCACAGCCATGGACCAATCTGAGACAGCCAAAAAGGCTCTGACCAGGGCCGATATTGTCGTCTCCACCCTGCCTGCGGGAGCAGCCGACCCCCTGTCTGATCTACTCAGTACAGTTGAGACTCCTGACGCCAAAACTTCCGAGGCAGAGACCGACAAGGCCGATACTCATGGCGCCAAGCCCGCCGATGCCATTGGTACCAAGGAAGGTGGACGCCTGGGCTCGGTCCTGCTTGACGTGGTCTATAACCCCCGACCCACCCCGCTCATGAAGGCCTTCTGCCGTCAGGCGGGCGCTCGGGCCATCAGCGGTGAACGCATGCTGCTCTATCAAGCTGTGCGTCAGGTGGCACTGATGACCGATCGACCCCTGGCCGCTGTTCCGTCAGCTGCTATGGACCGAGCCTTGAGGGAGGCATGACGATGACGACGGAAAAACCGCCCTTCGCAGGCTTCGAGGTACTGCTAATAACGGGAATGTCCGGCGCAGGCCGCACCCGCGCTGCCGACTCCATGGAGGACATGGGCTGGTATGTGGTTGACAACATGCCCCCGCGTCTGCTTGTACCCCTGGTCGACATGATGACATCAGCCGGAAGCTCCCTGCACCGCCTAGCTGCCGTTATCGACGTCCGTTCCCGCTCCTACTTCGACGACCTGTCGGCTGTGCTCAGCCATCTGGACGACCTGGGCGTGCGTTGCCGCATCCTCTTTTTGGATGCCTCTGACCAGGTTCTGGTCAAGCGCTATGAGTCCGTCCGCCGACCCCACCCCCTGCAGGGCTCCGGTCGCCTGATTGACGGCATCCACGAGGAGCGCCGCCTGCTAGGCGGTCTCAAGGAGCGTGCCGACATGGTCATCGACACCTCCAATCTCAGCATCCATCAGCTCTCTACCCGCCTGTATGAAATGGTCCTGGGCTCCGGCCCGACCACAGTGGGCGTGCACATCATGAGCTTCGGATTCAAGTACGGCTTGCCCATCGATGCCGACTTCGTAGCGGATGTGCGCTTCCTGCCCAACCCCTACTGGGTCCCCGAGCTACGGGACCTGAACGGCCATGACGGCCCGGTCCGTGACTATGTGATGGCCAGCAAGGGCGCCAAAGAGTTTCTGGATGCCTACACCACCGCCATCTTGACTGCGCTCAGCGGCTATGCGCGTGAAGACAAACACTATGTGACCATCGCCTTTGGCTGTACTGGCGGACAGCACCGCTCAGTGGCCATGGCCGACGCTCTGGCCGCCCGATTGCGGTCCCGGGGAATGGAGGTGACGGTTTCGGCCCGCGAGCTGCCGCACCGTCCCCGCGGATAGCCAAAGGCGCAATTTGTCCAAGATATTCGATATCACAGTAATCCGGTGGTCGGCATGGCAGGTGTGTCGTGCGGCCGAGAAGTATTCATTTTTCAGTATTTTTTCGTAGGAGGACGGCTCTTGGCCCTACTTGATGATGTCAAAAGCGAGCTGGCCGCGATTGACAACGAACCCCCCTCTGCCAAGAAAGCACAATCGGCGGCCATGATCCGCTTCGGTGGCGGTCTGCACATCATTCAGCGCCACATTGTGGTGGAAGCGCAATTCGACTCCCTGCCAGCAGCGCAATGGTTGCAGAACACCATCAGGGACGTCTACGGCCATGATTCAGATCTGATCCAGGTCAAGCGGCAGGCCCCCACCGGCAACCTGACCCGCTACTCGGTCCGCGTGCTGCGGGCAGGCGGTGCCCTGGCCCTGCAGACCGGACTGCTGGACCGTCGCAAGCACCCGGTTCGTGGCCTTCCCGCCGACATCGTCTCGGGCAATATCGCCCAGGTCAAGGCCGCCTGGCGAGGGGCCTTCCTGGCCCATGGCGAGCTGTCCGACCCGGGCAAGGCCTCCTATCTAGAAATAGTCTGCCCCGGATCCGAGGCCGCCTTGGCCCTGGTAGGCGCCGCCCGCCGTCTGGGCATCAACGCCAAAGCCCGCCAGGTGCGCAGCTCCGAGCGCGTCACCCTGCGTGACCCGGATGTTATCGAGCGCATGCTCAACCTGATGGGCGCCCCCAAGTCCTCCAGGGAGTGGACCGGCAAGCGCAGCGACGGTGAATCCCGCGGCAAAGCCAACCGTCTGGCCAATTTTGACGATGCCAACATGCGTCGCTCTGCCAAGGCAGCCGTGGAGGCCAGTGCCAAGGTCACCAAGGCCTTCGAAATTCTGGGCGACGACATCCCCGAGAATCTGCGTGCAGCCGGCCAGCTTCGTCTGGACCACCGTGAGGCCTCCCTTGAAGAGCTGGGCCGCCTGGCCGATCCACCAGTCACCAAAGATGCCATCGCCGGACGCATCCGCCGTCTGCTGCAGCTGGCCACCAAGGTCGAAAAGAAGAGATCCGAGGAACAGACCAAACAAGAGTGAGATAGCTCACACAGGTCGGTCTGCCTGAGTACCATGGCAGGAGAGCGGGCGCATGGACCCGCAGTCAGAAAGGATACGCATGAAAACACTGAAGAGCCTCGGTGATCTCAAGGGCAAGCGCGTGCTCGTCCGCGCGGACTTCAACGTGCCGCTGGACGGCACCACTATTACAGACGACGGCCGCATCCGCGCCGCCTTGCCAACCATCGAGCAGCTTCGTGGCCAGGGCGCCAAGGTTATCCTCATGGCCCACCTGGGTCGCCCCAAGGGCAAGGTCGTTCCCGAGCTGAGTCTGGCCCCTGTGGCCGACCGCCTGGGCGAGCTGCTGGGCGTGCAGGTTCCTCTGGCGGAGGACACCTACGGTCCCGATGCCCATGCCAAGGTGGCTGCCATGAACGATGGCGATGTGGTCCTGCTGCAGAACGTGCGCTACAACCCTGAGGAGACCAGCAAGGACGAGGCTGAGCGTGATGCCTACGCCCGCAAGATCGCCGACCTGGGCGATGTCTTCGTTTCCGATGGTTTCGGCGTGGTCCACCGCGCCCAGGGCTCCAACTACTCCGTGGCCAAGTTCCTGCCCTCTGCAGCAGGCCTGCTGGTTGAGAAGGAAGTCAAGGCCCTGTCCAAGGCGACCGAGAACCCCGACCGGCCCTTCACTGTGGTCCTGGGCGGTTCCAAGGTCTCCGACAAGCTGGGTGTCATCGAGAACCTGCTCAGCAAGGCCAACCGTCTGGTCATCGGCGGCGGCATGGTCTTCACCTTCCTCAAGGCTGAGGGCTATGAGGTTGGCTCCTCCCTGCTGGAGGAGGATCAGGTCGACACCGTCAAGGGCTACATTGCCACCGCCCGCGAGAAGGGCGTGGAGCTGGTCCTGCCCACTGACATCGTGGTGGCTGACGAGTTCAAGGCGGATTCGCCTCACCAGGTGGTTCCTGCCGACGGCATCCCCGCAGACAAGATGGGTCTGGACATCGGTCCCGATTCTCAGAAGCTCTTCCACGACAAGATTGTGGATTCAAAGACCGTGGTCTGGAACGGACCCATGGGTGTCTTCGAGTTCCCGGCATTCGCCGATGGCACCCGGGCTGTGGCTCAGGGCCTGGTCGACGCCACCAAGGCCGGAGCTTTCACCATCGTTGGTGGTGGCGACTCTGCTTCGGCCGTGCGCAATCTTGGCTTCCCTGAGGATGGCTTCTCGCACATCTCCACCGGCGGCGGCGCCTCCCTGGAGTTCCTTGAAGGCAAGGAACTCCCTGGCCTGAAGGTGCTGGAGTAAAATCGGCAAACAGACGGGCAATGCCGGGTCACCGGGTTTCGCATCCGGCGGCCCGGCATTGTTGTTGTTGCGCAGATGGAAAGGTCTGGTATGGCACGCATTCCCCTGGTGGCCGGCAATTGGAAGATGAACTTCGACCATCTGGAAGCAACTTATTTCGTGCAGAAGCTGGCCTGGCTCCTGCGCGACGCCCACTTCGACCGCAGGCGTTGCCAGGTGGCCCTGATGCCCGCCTTCACTGCTCTGCGTTCCGTCCAGGTGCTTGTGGAGGCCGACAACCTGCCCATCGAATATGGGGCCCAGGCTGTTTCCGTTACTGCCCAAGGGGCCTTCACCGGGGATGTGTCCGCGGACATGCTGGCTCAGCTGGGCTGTAGCTACGTCATCGTAGGCCACTCTGAGCGGCGCAAGTACCATCCAGAGGACGACGCCAACATCGTCGACCAAGTCCGTGCAGTATTGGCTGCGGACATGAAACCCATCCTATGCGTGGGGGAGAGCTACGAGGAGCGCCGCCAGGGCATCCAGCTGGACTTCGCCGTGGGTCAGGTCAACGACGTCACCCGCGATCTGGCCAAGGAGGACATGGCCAACCTGATTGTGGCATATGAACCAGTCTGGGCCATCGGCACCGGCATGGTGGCCACTCCGGACACTGCCCAACAAGCTGCACGTGCCATTCGCAACCACATCTCAAGCAATTTTGGAGAGCCAGCCGGCCAGTCCGTGCGCATCCTCTACGGCGGCTCGGTCACCTCCAAGAACGCCTCCCAGATGATCAGCCAGCCGGACGTGGACGGCTTTCTGGTGGGCGGTGCCTCTCTGGATGTGGAGGAGTTCGCGCGAATCGTGCGACTGGCCGCCAAGGGCTGATGCGTTTTTCGCCGGGTATCTGTATACTTGTTCCCAGTTCCTTACATGGAGGTATATGCCGTGACCATTGTCAAGATTGTGCTTGAAGTCGTTGTGATTCTTGCCAGCGTACTGCTAACCATGCTGATTCTGTTGCACAAGGGCAAGGGTGGCGGCCTGTCCGATATGTTCGGCGGCGGAATCGGCTCCAACGCTGGCACCTCGGGTGCAGCCGAGAAGAACCTGAACCGGCTGACCATTATTGTGGCTCTAATTTGGGTGGCCATCATCATCGCCCTTGACCTCATTACTAAATACAAGCTGGCCTGATTCCAACCGCCAATACCTGAAATACCTGACCCCGGCATTGACCGGGGTTTTTCGTATCCGGTGATTGTTCCTGTTGCCGCTTTTCTTATAGTTTTTCTCCAGTAGTAATGCGAGGCTCATAGTCTTTGACTATTACCACAATATGTCATTCACTATGCACCGATAATCCAACGATTCAGCCTCTTGGCCTATAAAGTGAGTAACGGTGTGCCGAATGAACGGCATATCACACAATGTCGTGCAAGCTAAGCAAGCGAAAGGATGTGCTCATGGCTGAGCAAGCTGCACCGAGCCTGGAGGGCTGGTTCTGCCTTCACCTCTTCTGGAAAATCGATTGGGCCAAATGGCGCCGACTGCCGCAGATCGAACGCCACGAATGCCTGGATGAGTTCAAGGCCCTGGCCACACAACTGGACGCGGTCCAGTCTCAGGGCCAGGGAAGCCACTACTGGTGCCAGGTCAATGGGCAAAAGGCCGACTTGGGCCTGATGGTCCTCAGAGAGACCCTGGACCAGCTCCAGGAGGTCGAGACCTCCCTGGAGAAGCTGCGCTTGTCCGATTATCTGGAGCCGACCATCTCCTATGTGTCGGTCACTGAGGTGGGCCTCTACTCGGGCAAGCCAACCACGGACCGTGGGTGGTCCTACGTTAATGCCAGCCTTCACCCCAAGGCGCCAGACAAGCCCTACATCTGCTTCTACCCCATGTCGAAGACCCGCGTTCCAGGTGCCAATTGGTACACGCTGCCCTACGACCAGCGCAAGGCCTACATGCACGATCATGGCAAGATCGGCCGTTCCTACGCCGGCAAGGTCTCCATCATCCTCACAGGCTCTATCGGCCTGGACGACTACGAGTGGGGCGTCACCCTGTTCGCCGACGACCCCGTCCAGTTCAAGAAGATCGTCACCGAGATGCGCTACATCGAAGCCAGCTCCATCTACGGTGAATTCCCCTACTTCCTGGTGGGCACCCAGACCGATCCTGAGCGCATTGACAAGCTGCTCACGGACCAATTGGGACAGTAACAACATGTCTACAAGAGAGCGAAGATCGATCCTTTCCACGCCCGTATGGTTCTTCATGGTCATCGTTTTCATCACCCAGCTGGATGGGGGAGCGGTGCCGACCATGCTGCCGTCCATCACCCGGACCTTCGGCCTGACCACCATGGGCTCCTCCTGGGTGGTCGGACTCTACACCCTAGGCTTGGTGGTGGGCACCCCCATCACCTCAAACCTCTCCGACGCCCACGGGACCAGGAAGGTCTTCCTCTGGGAGCTGGCCTTCTGGTTCCTTGGATGTCTGATGACGGCAGTCTCGCCCAACTATACGGTCATGCTACTGGGCCGGTTCATCCAGTCCCTGGGAGACAGCGGCATCATGGTCCTGTCCATGAACGTCCTTCTGCAGCGCGCCCGCAGGAACAACCAAGGCAGGAAGGTCTCCACGGTGGGCATCATCGCCGGTCTTTCCGCCATGGTCAGCCCGGTCTTGTCCGGCATGCTCCTGGGCATCACCCACGGATGGCGGGCCTACTACTTCATGATGCTGCCCTTCCTGGCCATCTTGTTCATCCTGGCCTGGTTCATGATGGGCGACTCCCAAACCGACCGCGCTTGGAAGACCGACTACCTGGGTTTGGGCTCCTTCAGCATCGCTCTGGCCCTGCTAATGGTGGCAATCACCTTCCTCCAGTACGGAACCACCTACCTAGCCCTGATCATCGGGTGCCTCCTGGTCGCAGTGGTGGCCGGTGCGGTCTTCCTGATGCATGAGCACAACTTGGGCGACGCCAAGGACACCATGCCCTTCCTGCCCATCCGCCTGCTGAAGCTGCCCTCCTATGGGCTGACGCTTCTGTTGGGGACGCTGGGAGGCATGTTCTTCTCCCTCTTCGTCTACATCCCAACCTATGTCCACTCCGTCTTCGGGCTTCCAGTCCGCTCGGCCGGCATGGTCATGGTCGGCGTCGGGCTGGGCTCCGTGGTCGGATCCTGGCTGGGCGGACTCCTGGTCGACAAGTTCGGCTACCGGACCACGCTCGTCTTCTCCTCGTCGCTGATAGGCCTGATGGCCCTGGTGATCACCCTGACCCTGCACAACCTGCAGCTCTTCATGGTCCTGTCCTTCCTGATGGGGGTGGGCATGGGCTCCATGATGTCCTCGCCGCTCCAGGTCATCGTCGGAAGGTTGGCTGGGCCCGAGAACCGTATGCAGGCCATTGGCGGGCTGTCGGCCTGCAAGAAGATCGGCACCACCATCGCTCCACTGCTCTTCGCCTCGGCCATTGAACTGGGCAAGGTGGGCGGAAAGGCCGGGCTTGCCTCCTACAGGAACATGTTCCTGGTGGTCATCGTCATAGCCCTGGTCAATATCGGCCTGACATACTGCATTCCATTTTCACAGAAAGAAGTTGCTAATGACTGAACCTACAGCTGTCCTCCTCATGGCTTACGGCACCCCCTACCAGGAGTCCGACATCAAGGGGTACTACACCAATATCCGCCATGGGCAGGAGCCGCCCAAGCCGCTCATGGACCAGCTGGTCGGCCGCTACAAGGCCATCGGTCTTCCCTCACCCCTGGCCAGGATCACCACGGCCCAGCGCGACGGTCTCCAGGCTGCGCTGGACAAGGCCCACCCCGGTGCCTACAAGGTCTACGAAGGACTGAAGTACATCACTCCCTTCATCAAGGATGCAATCGACCAGATTGCCACAGATGGCATCACCAGGGTCATTGGCCTGCCCCTGGCCCCGCAGTACTCCTCCTATTCGGGCGAGGACTACCACAACCGCGCCCGCAAGGCCGTCGAGGCCCATCCGGGTATGGAATACCTGCCCGTGCGGTCCTGGTGGAACCACCAAGAGCTGATCCATTTCTGGAGCGACCAGCTGGTTGCCAAGAAGGGGATGACCGACCGGCCGGATACCAAGGTGATTTTCAGCGCCCACTCCCTGCCCCTGCGCATCATCCAGGGAGGGGACCCCTACAAGGATGAGGTCATCGGTTTGTCCAATGCCGTGGCTCAGGCAGCTGGCCTCAATGAGGACCAGTACGTGCTGGCCTGGCAGTCAGCAGGCCGTACCCAGGAGCCCTGGATCGGGCCTGATTTCGTCACCGTGGCCAAGGATCTGATCACCAAGAGCGGCATGAAGACCATCGTCTCCGCCTCTATCGGCTTCATCGCCGACAACCTGGAGATCTGCTATGACGTAGACCTCGAGCTGGCCAAAGTCATCGAATCCGCTGGCGGTACCTTGAGCAGGCTGAACATGCCCAACGACAGCCCAGCCCTGATCGCCACACTACAGCAGGTGGTTGAGGAGACCAAGGCAAAGTAACTGATACCAATTGTGCCCCGCCGGTTTGAACCGGACGGGGCACAATTCTTAATGGCAACTACTGTCAGTCAGGTGCTCAGCCGTTGACGCGGTCGATGCCCTTCTGCACGTCGGAGAGGACCGAATCCCAGGAGTTGATGAAGGCGGCAACGCCATCGGCCTCCAGCTTGTCGGTCACGTCCTTGATGTTGATGCCAAGGTCTGCCAGCTTCTGCATGATCTGGTGGCTCTCCTCGTAGGTGCCCTCGATAGAGGGGGCGCCGTTGCCGTGAGCGGCCAGGGCCTCAAGGGTCTTCTCAGGCATGGTGTTGACCACGTGAGGGGCCACCAGCTCGTCCACATACTTGCAGTCGGAGTAGGCGGCGTTCTTGGTGCCGGTGGAGGCCCAGAGCGGACGCTGACGCTTGGCGCCCTTGGCTTCCAGATCGGCCCAGCGAGGATCCTTGTCGAAGGCCTTCTCGAAGAGCTCGTAGGCCAGGCGGGCGTTGGCCACAGCGGCCTTGCCCTCCAGAGACTTGGCCTCGTCAGAGCCGTTAGCCTCCAGCAGCTTGTCAACAGCAGTGTCCACGCGGGAGACGAAGAAGGAAGCGACCGAGCCGATGTGCTTCAGGTCCTTGCCGTTCTTGTCGGCCTGGGCGATGCCCTCGATGAAGGCGTCGATGACCTGCTGGTAGCGTTCCAGGGAAAAGATCAGGGTCACGTTGACCGAGATGCCCTTGGCCAGGGTGGCGGTGATGGCCGGCAGGCCCTCCAGGGTGGCAGGAATCTTGATGAAGGCGTTGGGCCGACCAACCTTAGCCCAGAGTTCCTCGGCCTGCTTCTCGGTCTCTTCGGTGTTGTGGGCCAGACGAGGATCAACCTCGATGGAGACGCGCCCATCCACATAGTCGGTCTTCTCAGCAACCTCGCGGAAGATGTCGGTGGCGTTGCGCACGTCGGTGGTGGTCAGCTCGCGGACAGCCTCCTCAACGGGGATGCGGCCCAGCTGCTTGAGCTGTTCGTCATAGGGACCCACCTGGCTCAGTGCCTTCTGGAAAATCGAGGGGTTGGTGGTCACGCCCACCACATTGCGCTCGGCGATCAGCTGCTGCAGATTGCCCGACTCGATGCGGGTGCGGCTCAGATCGTCCAGCCAGATCGAGACACCTGAATCGCTGGTGCGCTGGGTGTTTGCATTTTCTGCCATCTTGTCACTCCTTATTTGGGTTCCCGATGGAATCACATTCACTATGCACTACCGGGAAGTGTTTTAATGTATTCCCGCAGGCCACGTTTAGGGTGTGCCTGCAGGGGAGGGGGCCGGCGTCGCGGACGGCCCCCGATTGGTTACAATGCCAGGTTCAGCGGGCCCGACGGACTTCCTCCAGGGAGGCCTGTGCTGCTTCGACCACATGATCGGCGGTGATGCCCAGGTCGCGCATGTTCTCGTCGCCGCTGCCCTGCAGGCCGAACTGCTCGATGGAGACGGGCTTGCCATAGCTGCCCAGGTACTTGTACCAAGGCGTGGCCAGTCCGGCCTCAACGGAGACACGGGCCTTGACGGAGGCGGGCAGAACAGCTTCCTTGTACTCGTCGTCCTGCTCCTCGAACCACTCCAGCGAGGGCACGGAGATGACGCGGGCCTTGACGCCCTGCTCGGCCAGGGTCTTGGATGCAGCAACAGCGTGCTGCACCTCAGAGCCGGTGGCCATGATCAGCACGTCGGGCTGGCCCTCGGTGTCAACCAACACGTAGGCGCCCTTGCGTACGCCTTCGCGTGCCTTGGCCTTGGTCTCCTCCAGAGTGGGCACGCCCTGCCTTGTCAAGATCATGGCCGTGGGATGGGTGTTGTCCTTCTCGAAGAAGGCACGGTAGGCCTCAGCAGTCTCGTATTGATCGGCCGGGCGCACAACCTCCATCTGGGGGATGGCACGCACGGCGGTCAGGTGCTCAATGGGCTGGTGGGTGGGACCATCCTCGCCCAAGGCCACGGAGTCGTGGGTCCACACATACAGGTTAGGGATGTCCATCAGGGCAGCCAGACGCACCGAGGGGCGCTCATAGTCGCTGAACTGGAAGAAGGTCCCGTTGTAGGGCCTGGTGTCCGAACCCAGCAGGATGCCGTTGGTAATGGCACCCATGGCGAACTCACGTACGCCGAAATGCAGCTGGCGGCCGTATTTGCTGGCTTTAGGCCACTGGACGGTCTCGTCGGCCTCAGGAGCGAAGGAGACTGCACCGTTGATGTTGGTGTTGTTGGAGCCGCCCAGATCGGCGGATCCACCCCAGAGCTCGGGCATGATGGGGGCCAGGGCGTTGATGACTGCGCCGGAGGCTTTGCGGGTTGCTACCTTGGAGCCGGGCTCGAAGCCAGCCTCCAGGTCGTCCAGGGCCTTATCGAAGCCCTCGGGCAGCTTGCCTGCATGGATGCGGTCGTAGAGGGCGGCCTTGTCGGGGTTTGCCTTGCGCCAGGCCTGGTACTTCTCATCCCAGTCTTTGTGGGCGGCCAGACCGCGTTGAGCGACCTCGCGTGCGTGGGCCAGGGCCTCCTCGTCAACCTGGAAGCTCTGCTCCGGGTCATAGCCCAGGATCTTCTTCAAGCCGGCGACGGCCTCGGCACCCAGGGCTGAGCCATGGGCTGAAGGATCGTTGGTCTTGCCGGGGGTGGGCCAGGCCATCAGGGTGTCCACCTTGATGAACTTGGGCCGGTCGGTGACCTGCTCGGCCTTCTCCAGGACGGCAGCCAGGCCCTCGACGTCCTCCTTGTAGGAGCCGTCGGGCTGAATGAAGCTGAACTCGTCGGTGTACCAGCCGTAGGCCTGGTAGCGCTTGAGGATGTCCTCGCCCAAGGAGATGCGGGTGTCGCCCTCGATCTGGATGTGGTTGGCATCGAAGATGACGGTCAGGTTGCCCAGGCGCTGGTCGCCGGCCAGGGAGCTGGCCTCGGAGGAGACTCCCTCTTCGACGTCGCCCTCGCCGCAGATGACCCAGACCTTATGGTCGAAGGGAGACTGACCCTCGGGTGCGTCCGGATCCAGCAGACCACGCTCATAGCGCTGACCATAGGCGAATCCGACAGCCGAGGCCAGACCCTGGCCCAGCGGGCCGGTGGTCATCTCGATGCCGGGGGTCAGGCCGTACTCGGGGTGGCCGGGGGTCCGGGTGCCAGCGGTGCGGAAACGCTTCAGATCGTCCAGGGTCAGCCCATACCCGGAGAAGTAGAGCTGCACGTACTGGGTCAGCGAGGCGTGGCCGCCGGAAAGAATGAACCGATCACGCCCAACCCAGTCAGGGTCGTTGGGGTCGTGACGGATGAAGTGCTGGTAGAGCGCGTAAGCGATGGGTGCCAGTGAAATAGGGGAGCCAGGGTGGCCGCTTCCGGCCTTCTCGACCGCGTCGGCCGAGAGGACCTTGGCCATCTTGACAGCCCGCTCATCGAGCTCGGACCATGTGAAATCTGCCATATGGTGCTGCTTTCCTTCCAATCTAGAGGTCTCCATGTTCGACTTATGTCGAAAATGTTCGATTACCTTCACAATGCGTTTCCATCGTATCGGTTTGAGACGACACAATTCGGCTCTTCGCGCGACGTTTTGGCACTCTCATGGCCCGAGTGCTAATAATGAAGCCATGACGGAAGGAGCGACATTGCCTAATACCAGACGCATGCTGGTGCTGCGCGCGGTTGTCGAGGACTATATTCGTTCTCGCGAGCCGGTAGGGTCGGGTTCGCTCACCAGAAATCATCAGCTTGGAGTAAGCTCCGCCACCGTGCGCAACGACATGGCGGCCCTGGAGAGCGAAGGATACCTGGTCCAGCCCCACACCTCGGCCGGCCGCATCCCCACCCAGAAGGGCTACCGTTACTTCGTCGACAGGCTGGCCACCATCGTGCCCCTGTCCGCCGCACAGCGGCGGGGAATCAACGCCTTTTTATCCGGGTCGGTCAACCTCGAGGACACCTTGCAGCACGCCGCCCAGCTTTTGGCCCAGATTACCGGGCAGATCGCCGTGGTGGCCTCACCCTCCCTGGCCAGCTCGAACCTGCGCAGGGCCGAGCTTATAGGATTGAGTCGGGGGACCGTACTTATGGTGGTCATCACTGACACCGGCCGGGTGGTCCAGCGCACCCTGCACGGGCCCCTGCAGGAGGATCCGAACGCCCTGGCGGATCTGTCCGACCAAATCAACCGGCAATGCCAAGATCTGCCTCTGGACCGTGCCGCCGACCGCTGCCGTATGCTTGCCGACTCCCTTACCGAGGGCCGCGACAAGTCCATGCTGCACCTGGTGGCCACGGTCTTCGACGAGATGGCTACCCGAGAGCAGACCAGCGGCCTCTACATGGCTGGCACTTCCCAGCTGACCCACAGTCAGGCCGTCTCCCTGGGGGATCTGGGCTCATTGCTGGATGCCTTGGAGGAGCAGGTGGTGCTCATGCGGCTCATGCGGGCGCAGAGCGAGCTTTCCCGCGAGAGCAACGGGGTCAGCGTGGCCATCGGCACCGAGACCCGGACTCCAGAACTGGCCCATGCCTCTGTGGTGACCAGTGGATACGGGCACGCCAGGGCCAGGCAGACCGACGGCTCCGAAGCCGATGAGCCGGTCGCGTTTGTGGGCTCCATCGGGCCTACCCATATGGACTATCCAGCGACCATGAGCGCGGTTCGTGCCGTGGCCTCTTACTTGACCGGTTTTCTAGCCGGCGACGGGGAGCCGTGACCGTCAAGGCAACGGCACAAGTCATTAGGTATCGTGGGCCCATGCAACTATGGGTCGAGAGGGCATCAAACGAAAAGGATGATCGGTGGCAGATTACTACGAGGTTTTGGGAGTCGACCGCGGCGCGAGCGATCAGGACATCAAGCGTGCCTATCGCAAGATGAGCCGCAAGTACCACCCGGACATCGCCGGGCCTGAATACGAGGACAAGTTTAAAGAGGTCAACAGCGCCTACGAGGTGCTCTCCGACCCTGAGAAGCGGCGTATGTACGACGCGGGCGTGGATCCCAACGACCCCCAGGCCTCCCAGGGAGCCGGCCCCTTCGACATGGGCGACGTCTTCAACCAGTTCTTCGGCGGCGGCTTCGGGGGCACCACCCAGGGGCCCATTCCGCGCACACAGCCCGGCCGGGACGCACTGGCCCAGGTCTCCGTGGACATGAAGACCGCCATTTTTGGCGGCGTTGTACGCACCCCCATCAGTACCTATGGTCTCTGCCAGGAGTGCGGCGGCTCGGGTGCCCAGAAAGGGACCTCCCCGGTGACCTGCCCGGTCTGCAACGGCAAGGGCTATGCCCAGAAGGTGGTGCGAACCCTGCTGGGCCAGATGATGAGCCAGGCCCCCTGCGAGCGATGCGAGGGCCACGGCACCATCATCGAGCACCCCTGCCCGGTCTGCAACGGCCACGGTCGTGTGCGCACCCGGCGCGAGGTGGGCGTCAACGTGCCCGCAGGCGTGGCTGACGGCTCCCGGCTACGGCTGGCCTCCCAAGGCGAGGTGGGCGAGGGCGGCGGTGCCGCCGGTGACCTGTACGTGGACATCACCATCAAGCCCGACAAGCGCTACACTCGCAGCGGCCAAGACCTGCATTGCTGGATTGCCGTGCCCATGACCTGGGCCGTGCTGGGCCACCAGGTTGACCTGGAGACCTTCGACGGCCAGCGACAGGTGGACATTCCCGCCGGCTGCCAGCCCGACCAGGAGATCACCATCAAGGGTCTGGGCGTCACCAGGCTGGGCAATCGTGAGGAGCGCGGCGACATCATCGTCCACGTGCTGGTCCAGATTCCAACCAAGCTGGATGACGATCAGCGCCGCCTGATTGAGGACTTCGCCAACAGCCACGACTCCGAAGCCAAGCAGGTCCCGCAGAGCGCCAAGCCTGCCGGAGTCGGGGGCCGCAAGGGGATCTTCGGCAAGCTCAAGGACATCTTCAGCTGAATCAGCCCAGCAGCGACCGGCACATGGACCTGTACTCGCTCACATAGCCGCCGCCGAAGAAGGCACAGTGACCGGCGATGGCGTAGAGCTGCCAGAGTGTAGTCCGATTCTGGTAACCGTCCGCCAGCGGATGCACGCTCTGGTAGCCATCCAGAATCTGCCCTAGATAGGGGATGCCGAACAGCTGCAGCATGGCCAGGTCCTCCTCGCGATGACCGCCGTGAGCTGCAGGATCGATCAGAACTGCTTGGGTGTTCCCGTCGTTCCTGGTCCACATGACGTTCCCGCTCCACAGGTCCCCGTGGACCCGGGCTGGCCTATCATTGGCAGCCGCACCCAGCAACTCCGGCAGGGCCTGGATCACCTCTTCGGTCATCTTCATGTCCTCGCGGTTCAGTGCTCGCCGATCCATGGCCATGCTCACCATGGGTTCAAGCCGCCCCTTGGCCCAATATGTGGCTGGGTCGTCCCAGGCACCCACGTCCATGGGCAGCGGATCCTGCAGGGGGCCGAAATAGCAGGTGCCCGTGTAGCCCTCGGGCGCGGAGCCGAAGTGATCGGCCCCGGCATCATGCATGTGTGCCAGCTGGGCACCGAAGCGGTAGGCCGCGCCTGGCGTGGGGGAGGCGGATGTCACCTCCTCGATGTCCAGGTAGTCCGGGCCCCAGTCGTAGACGTCCACCACCCGGGGACCGCCCTGCGCCTGCGCCTCGCCCAGCCATTTAAGTCCGCGCCCCTCGCACTCGAAGAATCCCGCCGGGGCCCCGCCCCTGGATTTTCTGTAGGTCTTGGCCATGATGATCCACACCCCTATTCGTCGAGTCGTCGATTCCGACAAGATCCATTGTGGGCATTCTGCGAGACATGCCCGGCCCTTGGTTCTTCCTGCCTTGCGCGGTGGCTATGCTTGCCATTGTTGTCCGACATAGCAAGAGGGGTCCATGAATTTCTTCGAAGCCATTCTGTTCGGCCTGGTGCAGGCCCTGACTGAGTATTTCCCCGTCTCATCCAGCGCCCATATCCGCATTGTGGGCGGTCTGCTGGGCCAGGACCCGGGCGCAGCCTTCACAGCCATCATCCAATTCGGCACCGAGCTGGCGGTCCTGCTCTACTTCCGGCATGACATTGCCCGCATACTGACTCATTGGTTCCGTTGCCTGGCCGGCAAGGACGGCTCCTCCTGGCGCGAGCGGATGGGATCCAAGGACCATGATGCGGCCCTGGGCTGGTACATCATTCTGGGAACCCTGCCCATCGTGGTGGCGGGTCTGCTCTTCCAGAAGATAATCGAGACCAAGCTGCGCAACCTCTGGATCACCGTGGTGGTGCTGATCGTCTTCGGTCTGCTGCTGGACTACTTTGACCGCCACGGCCGCCAGAACAAGGAGATCCGCCAGATGAATGCCCGAGACGCCCTGCTCTTCGGCATCGGGCAGATGCTGGCCCTGATCCCCGGCGTATCCCGCTCGGGCGGCACCATGACCTTTGGCCGCGCACTAGGCTACACCCGCGAGTCCGCCACCCGGGTCAGCTTCCTTATGGCCATCCCCGCCGTCTTCGGCGCCGGCATCCTCGAGACGGTCAAATCCTTGAAGAACATCAACGCGGACGCTGCCTTCCCCGGCTGGGGAGCGACCATCTGCGCCACCGTTGTCAGCTTCCTGCTGGGATACATCGTCATCATCGCCTTTTTGAAGATCGTCTCGCGCTTCTCCTACCGGGGATTCGTCATCTACCGGATCGTCCTTGCCGTCTTCGTGGCCATCATGCTCTTTGTCGGTGCCCTCCCCGCCGTAGGCGGCGTGGCGGCCAACTGAGCCTGCAAGAACTGCCGAAGAATTCGGCGCTCTCCAGAATAAGTGATAATATTTTTTCACATGTTGCCCATGGTTCTTAGGGGTGGAATCAGTCCAGGCCTGTATAAGGTCTGTGGTCAATGAGGCATCATGAATTTTGGGGAGGTTGAAGTGGTTACGTCGTCTACGTCTGCTGATTCTCGCAGTCATAGGTTTGGTCTTCGGTCACTCATATCGACATTGGTGCTGATACCCCTGCTTCTGACCGGCATGGCTGCCGGCACAGTTTTCGCCTCCGACTCAGATATCAACGGGGGGGGGGGGTCGCTATACCGATCCGGTAGATAACGGTTCGCTTGGCAATTTACAACCGACTAGTCTGCCTTCTCCGTCACCGCTGACGACCTCATCTGTTTCACCGTCGCCTGCTCAATCTCAGTCTGAATCAGCTCCGAGCAATTCTCACGAGGATGCCAAAACCCAGTCAGCTACTGCCGATTCCCACACTGTGGTATTTGATTCCGCCAATGGAGGCAAAGCAGAACGCGTAACTGTGCCGGATGGTTCCTTGGCGTCACCGCCTATTCGCAATCCGCAGCGTGACGGCTATCGTTTTGACGGCTGGGCGGAGCATGACGGAATCAT
Source organism: Bifidobacterium sp. wkB338 (assembly GCF_003688325.1). Classification (NCBI taxonomy): domain Bacteria; kingdom Bacillati; phylum Actinomycetota; class Actinomycetes; order Bifidobacteriales; family Bifidobacteriaceae; genus Bifidobacterium; species Bifidobacterium sp. wkB338. The sequence goes on along the minus strand of NZ_NPOR01000026.1, from coordinate 27,749 downwards.
GGATTTCCGCACCCCGGTCACCAGAGACATCACCTTAAAGGCCAAGTGGACCGCGGCTACTGATTGGACTCTGAGTCCCGACCATGGTCCGGCTTCCGGCGGCACCAGCATCACCGTTACACCTCCGAATGCGGATTCCCTTTCCTTTAGCACGTTGGAAGCCCGTGACGACAAGCTGATCGGTGTGACCGGCGATGGCCGCCTGTTCACGTGGACAACGAACGATAAGATACCCGTTCAGGTGCCATCACCTCGAAGTACGTCTGGCGACGTGCGATTCATAACTGGAGTCGTTGGCAGGAACGGTTACGCGGCCTTGAGCCGGAACCACCGCATCTACACCTGGAATGGGAGCGGGGATACACCAGCCTTGCTCGCCTCAGACTCCACGACCTACGCCAGCATCGCCATGACTCCTGGCCACCTCTTAGCAGTGAATCAAGATGGCCTTATATGCGCATGGACCAGTAAGGGGAAGCTGACAGGAAAGACCATGAGCCTGCCCAAGCAGGCCTTAGCAGTCAAGGCGGTTGGCAATGCTGATCGCCTGCTCGCCTTGGATAGCAAGGGCCAGGTATGGACTTGGAAGCCGGATGCCATCGATATCAATCAGATACAACCCGTCAAGGCCACCAGCCGCATTGTTCAGATATCATCCGTGGATCATGGCTTTATACTTCTTGACGTAACAGGTCAGATTAGCTATCTGGATAACGAACAAAGCCAGCCAAAGCCGCTTGTTTCATCTGAACTTTCTGCCATTACAGCCATAAGCAGTAACGTTATGCAAGCAACTCTCATAGACTCAAAAGGCCGCATCTGGGCCTGGAAGCCCGGCGAGGCGCCCATATGTACGACCGATGGGAATCAGCAGTACATGCAAGCCGCCGAAGCCGCCGACGGCAGGATCACCGCCATCAGCAGGACGGGCGACATATACAGGTGGAGCCTGGACGAGCAGGGTCGGCCCGGCAAACCAGCAAGGCTCGACACCAGCACCGCGCTCGCACTGGAATCAGTCAGCATGGACGGCCAAGCATTGACGTTCAGCAAGAACGACAAAGCCTGGCAGGCGGAGATTCCCACCCACAAGCCAGGGCAAACCGCCATCACCATCACCGGCAGGCAGGACGGCCAGCCCTTCACCAGGAGTCTCAACTACACGGTCGACCAGCCCCTGACCAGGGAGGAGGTGCAAAGCCCCACTTACATGGTTACCTTCAATGCAGAAGGCGGAAACCCCAAACCCGCAGACCAGAACGTCTCCACCCCGTACGGCAGGGCCAAGCGTCCCTCCCCCGACCCGGCTCGCCAAGGCTACCTGTTCGACGGATGGTTCATCGGGGAGGTCGCCTACGACTTCAGCAGACCCGTCACCCAGAACCTTACCCTCACCGCCAAATGGACCTTCAAAGACCCCAACAACACGTGGAAAATCAACCCTGACAAAGGCAGCCAGACAGGAGGCCAACAGACCACCATCACCCCGCCAGACATTCCCAGGCGAGGCATCAGGTTCAGCCAGGTCAGCGAAGGAAAAGAAGGGAAAGATACCTATCTGACCAATTTTTCCTTGGCTTTGGGCAGTGACGGGAACGCCTACGCCTGGGGGAAAAACGACCATGGCCAGCTCGGCGACGGGACGTACACCGACCGGACTACGCCGGTCATGGTGCAGAAGCCTGCCGGCGTGTCTGCGGATTTCACCTACGTGCAGGTCAGTGCCGGAGGTGCCCATTCGCTGGCCCTGGGCAGCGACGGGAACATCTACGGCTGGGGATTCAACCGGTATGGCGAGCTCGGCGACACGACGAGAACCGAACGGAATACGCCGGGCAAGGTGCCCAAGCCTGTGGATTGTCCGGACCTACCAGCGGATTTCACCTACGTACAGATCAGCGCCGGAGAGGATGATTCGCTGGCCGTGGGCAGCGACGGGAACGTCTACGCCTGGGGATGGGACTGGGATGGCGAGCTCGGCGACGGGATGGAGGGCGGCCTTTGGCTTGAGTCGCACAGAACGCTGAAGCCTGAAGGCACACCCACGAACTTTGCCTTCGTGCAGGTCAGCGCCGGAGGCGCTCATACGCTAGCCATAGGCAACGACGGAAACGCCTACGCCTGGGGATTAAACGAAGATGGCCAGCTCGGCGACGGGACAGACACTTACAACCAGACTAAGCCGGTCATGGTGAGGACGCCTGATCGCAAGACGTATCCGGACGTGCCTGCGGATTTTACCTACGTGCAGGTCAGCGCCGGAGACGGTCATACGCTAGCCATAGGCAGCGACGGGAACGTCTACGCCTGGGGACTCAATGATGATGGCCAGCTTGGCAACAACAGCCAAGGTTACTTTGCAGGTTCGTCTGTTCCCGTGCGCGTGCGCGATCCAAGCAGCCCCACTGACGCGAGCAAAGGGCTGAAAGCCACACAGGTCTATGCCGGAAGCCGGCATTCACTGGCCGTGGGCAGCGACGGATACGCCTATGCCTGGGGACAAGACAAGTATGGCAGGCTCGGCAACAACAGCGGCGGCTCTTCGAGCGTTCCTATTCATGTGCACGACCCCGCCAGCCCCACTGACGCGAGCAAAGGGCTGAAAGCCGCACAGGTCAGCGCCGGAATGTATCGATCGCTGGCCGTGGGCAGCGACGGGAAAGCCTACACCTGGGGATACAAAGCCTACACCTGGCAATACGACAAAGCTTCCGGTGATATCATCGACGGCGCCACCAACAACTGGAGTGTTCCAGTGCCGGTGGAGATCAAACTGCAGCTGCTGATCACGGGCGTCAGATTCGACCAGACCCCCGTATCAGGACTGAAGCCCGGCGATGGCGGCAGCGTGACGGTGACCACGCCTGCACACATGCCGGGCACGGTCACCGTCAGCGTGGACTACACGGTGCTGGGCGGACCCCAGCAGCCGGACACCTCCCTCAAATACACGTACCTGGCTGCAGGCGTGCTCCCAAAGGCGGGCGGGGAGGGCATCCTGCTCGTTCTAGCCACCGGCATGACCGGCATGGGCGGGGTCCTGGCATCCCGACGCCACCGGAGGGAGACACGCCTGCTGTCACACGCTTCGCACGAGTAAGACAGGCCTGAGGCGGATCAATCCCCCCGCCCCGGCCCACAAAAGGGGGCAGGGAGACCGGTGTCAGTCAAGGCTCAACCCCAAGTGAGCCGACACTCCCTCCCGCGCCCCCACCACACTTCCGCCTGCTGAAGTTCAAGGCAGGCATGAACGCCCTACCCCCGCCTGGAAGGGGAGGGAAACACGGCCGAGCCGGCCACGGGCAGAAACCCCTAACCAGCTTGGCCGCTGTTTACTCATATAGGCATATTTTGTATAAACCCGTTCAACATCTTTGGTAAAGTCGCCTTTAGATCCAGCTGACACCTAAAAGTACGTGATCAGGCTCACATTGTTCCTGTACCTTGTCCTAGGCATGCTACGGTACTTATCCTCAGCTTCTAAATTACTCAGTTTCCCATGATTACCAGGTTTCCGCTCTCATCCAGACCTGCAGGATTCGTGTAAAGCAGCTCCGCTACAACATCAAGTCCATTACGACTGGCCGGGTTTGCGAAAAGCAAGATTCAGCCGCCTTCTTGCGTTACCATGAAAATTCCTTCGGCACTTCAGCACTCCTGCGGTCTCAATAGGTCGTATGTAGAGGACTGAAGTGCACAAAAGAAGGTCTAATATACGGGATTAGAGGAGGCCGATTGGCTGGTATGGAGGTGATGGACCATATCACGCCATCCAATACCTTTCGCTTCCCGCAGCACCAACCGGTGGTTACAAGCCGCCCTGTTAGGATGTTGAGGATCAGCCATGCATTTCACAGTAGACAACCTTGAAGAGGTATTTCCCCTGGCAGAATTCATAGCCGATTCCTTCGGTCCCATGGCCGAGATTGCGGTGCATGACATCACACGCCCGGAAAATTCCATCGTCTTCATCCGCAACGGCCAGCTCTCTGGACGCTCCCTGGGCGACGCAGTCACAGACCAGACCCGACAACTGGCCATACGGGCCGACCAGGACGGGGCCGACTTCGTCTCCGACTACAGAGGGCGCCGGCTGAACAAGCACGAGTTTCGGGTCTCCTCCTACCTGGTCCGCAACCGGGATCAGACCGTCATTGGTCTGCTCTGCATCAGCATCAACATTACCGAGTTGCAGCAGGCTGCCCATGTGCTGCAGACGCTGTCCTCAATCGACTCCGACGATGTGCAGATCTCCACTGAGACCTCCCGCCGCCACGTGAGCGAGGAGCCCGCGGAGAACATTCGCAGAATCACCAGAGATGAGGTCCGCCAGTTCAACATTCCTATGGACAAGCTGACCAAGCAGGACAGGCTGGAGATCATTCGCAACATCAAGGACCGGGGCATCTTCCTCATCAAAGGCGCGGTGGGCATCGTAGCCCCTGAGCTCAAGATATCAATTCCCACCCTCTACCGGTACCTGCAGGCCCTGAAATAAGGGCTAAAAAGTAAGACCTCCGGCGGCAGGAGAGGGGGGTATATTTCTGTGCCGCCGGAGGAGCTTTACAGCACGGCCGCCGCCATTGGCGACAACCGGAACGTGGCCATACATACAAACCACGCAAGTATTACATAGGTGAAACAGGGAGCCCACAGTTTCCTCAAGCTGGGGTGCATTGCAGATTCAGCCAGGCTAGATACATGCCCTCATTGGCCTAGGCCTTTCTTCATGCTATCACCTCTTCAAGGATGTATCAGGTACTCCCGTTTCTGACAGGTCCCCCGACCTGCTGTTAAGAGCAAATTATCACAAGGTCCCGGACATACTCAACACTCCGTTCGCTATCCGCCACGAAAACCGGCCGACAGCCACTGTAATTAAGCATAAACAGCAAACTTCAGTCATCCTGGTAACAATAATTTATTACTTGCATCTTTGCCGGGGGAATGACTGGTGAGGGATCATCGAGCATTCAGAAAGTTCGCAAAATGACAATCGCTGACTGAGAACTATCCGTAGATGGAAGATAGGGGAGGGGTAAGGAGAAAATCCAGGTGGGCGATGCAGGAATCGAACCTGCGACCCCTTCGGTGTGAACGAAGTGCGCTAGCCGCTGCGCCAATCGCCCGGATTGGAAAAGACCACCGAAGTGATCCTCGTGGGCGATACTGGATTCGAACCAGTGACCCCTTCCGTGTCAGGGAAGTGCGCTACCTCTGCGCCAACCGCCCGGGTCATTCTCGTTTCGAGAGAGAGGTGGGTACGAGAGTCGAACTCGTCTATACGGCTTTGCAGGCCGCTGCCTAACCGCTTGGCTAACCCACCGTATTGGTTAAACTGCTCGAAACCTCGAGCGGGCAACGGGACTCGGACCCGCGGTCTCGACCTTGGCAAGGTCGCGCTTTACCAACTAAGCTATGCCCGCACATTCAACTTTCACCGTGGTGGTGACTGCCGAAGCACGTTGCACTACTGTAGCGTAGACCTCCGCACTTGGCAAAAAGCGCGTGTCGCCGCGTCATAGAGCCACCCTCCGCTGACGGCAAAGCCGCGAAGTACAGGGCTTCCTACCGGTAGGGTGAGAGGTATGAGTGAAGAAGCCAGGCAGCACTGCACCATGGTGGCCGCCTTCGATGGCTGGAACGATGCGTGCTCAGCCTCGACCAACGTCATCCGCCACCTGTTGAACGTCTATGAGTCCCATGAAATCGGCAGCATTCCGGGCGATGGGTTCTACGACTATCAGATGTCACGGCCCATGCTCTGCCACGTGCAGGGTCGGCGGCGAATTATCTGGCCCTCTACCAAGATCTACCGGGTGCAGATTGATGATACCCACACGCTTCTGCTGGAGATGGGCCCGGAGCCCAACTATCACTGGAGCGACTTCTGCAGGCGCAGCATCCACTGGGCCGAAGACGATGAGGCGGAGGCCATCATCACACTGGGCGCCATGTTCGCCGACTGCCCCCACACCAGACCTCTGCCCATCGATGACCTGGCTGGCGACCAGCCCAAAACCGACACAGACGGTCACTCTGGCCCCATAGGCATCCCCACCGTCCTGGATGCCCTGGCTACCCAGGACGGCTACAGCACCGAGTCCATCTGGGTCTCCGTGCCCCAGTACCTGGGCAGTGACGAGTGCGCCCAAGGCACACTACAGCTGCTGCAAAGGCTTTCGGCCATGCTTGGCGTCCACCTGGACGAGGGGGAGCTGCCCCGCAAGGCCGCCGAGTGGAAGGCCCAGGCCGGGATGTTGCTGCGTTGCAACGACGACTTGGCCAACTACGTCCACCGTCTGGAGATGGATGTCGACCAGGCCCAGGTGGACGAGCCGGCCGCCGAAGAGCTGGTCCGAGAAGCCGAGGATTATCTGCGCTCCATGGGCAACAAAGGCCCCTCCTTGTCTGAGTGACGACCTAGGCTATGGCACGATAACCATGTCCAGCCTGCACCCTGTAACGCGGGCTCCGATAGCAAGGACGGCATTCATGACACAGTCGAGCATCTCCATCATTATCAAGGGCGAACGGAAGGAGGTGGCGGCGGATCAGACTGGCGTCCAGCTTTTTGCTGACGACAAGGACATCATCGCCGTCAACCTCAACGGGCAGCCACGTGACCTCTACACACCCCTGCACGAGGGCGACAAGGTCGAGCCCATCACCTTGGAGAGCGACCAGGGACTGGCCATCATGCGGCACTCGGCCACCCACGTCATGGCTCAGGCCGTCCAGGAAATTCGCCCGGACGCCAAGCTGGGCATCGGCCCGGCCATCAAGGATGGCTTCTATTACGACTTCGACGTGGACAAACCCTTCACCCCCGACGACCTCAAGCAGATCGAACAGCGGATGAAGCGGATCATCAAGTCCTCCCAGAGCTTCCGACGTCGCGTAGTCACCGAGGAGGAGGCTCGCAAGGAGGAGGCCGACCAGCCCTACAAGTTGGAGCTGATAGGTGCCAAGGAGGCCGAGATCAACAGCGAGGAGGCCACTGAGGTTGCCACCAGCGGCGAGCTGACCATGTACGACAACCTGGATCGCGAAGGCAACACGGTCTGGAAGGACCTCTGCCGGGGCCCCCACCTGCCCAACACCCGCTACATCCGCTGCTTCAAGCTCATGCGCACGGCAGCCGCATACTGGCGCGGGGACGAGAAGAACCCCATGCTCCAGCGCATCTACGGCACTGCCTGGGCCAACAAGGACGACATGAAGGCCTACACCGCCCGTCTGGAGGAGGCCGCCCGCCGCGACCACCGCAAGCTTGGCGCCGAGATGGACCTCTTCTCCTTCCCTGACGAGATCGGGCCCGGACTGCCCGTCTTCCACCCCAAGGGCGCGGCCGTCATCAACGCCATGGAGGACTACTCCCGTGAGATGCACAGGCGCAACGGTTACTCCTTCGTACAGACCCCGCACATCACCAAGGGCCACCTCTACGAGATATCGGGCCATCTGCAATGGTACAAGGACGGCATGTACCCACCCATGCACCTTGACGAAGAGAAGGATGCCGACGGCAAGGTCACCCGCCAGGGCTTCGACTACTACCTGAAGCCCATGAACTGCCCCATGCACAACCTGATCTTCAAGTCCCGCCAGCGCTCCTACAAGGAACTGCCCCTGCGGCTGTTCGAATTCGGCACCGTCTACCGCTACGAGAAGTCCGGCGAGGTCCACGGCCTGACCCGTGTGCGTGGCCTGACCCAGGATGACTCCCACATCTACTGCACCCGGGACCAGATGAGGGGCGAGCTAACCAACCTGCTCCAGTTCGTGCTCAAGGTGCTCAAGGACTTCGGCCTCAACGACTTCTACCTGGAGCTGTCCACCAAGGATCCCAACAAGTTCGTCGGCTCCGACGAGGTCTGGGAGGAGGCTACCAACACCTTGGCCGAGGTTGCCAAGGACTCAGGGTTGGAACTGGTTGACGACCCCGAAGGCGCCGCCTTCTACGGCCCCAAGATCTCCGTTCAGGCACGCGATGCCATTGGGCGCACCTGGCAGGTCTCCACCATCCAACTGGACTTCAACCTGCCCGAGCGCTTCCAGCTGGAATATATCGCCGCCGACGGTTCCCACCAGCGGCCGGTCATGATTCACCGGGCACTCTTCGGTTCCATCGAGCGCTTCTTCGCCATCTTGCTTGAGCACTACGCCGGTGCCTTCCCGGCCTGGCTGGCCCCGGTCCAGGTGCAGGCCGTGCCCGTGGCCGACGAGTTCGCTCCCCACCTGGAGCACCTGCTGGACCAGCTGCGCGACGACATGGTCCGCTGCGAGATCGACCGCTCCGACGATCGCTTCGGCAAGAAGATCCGCAACGCAGCCAAGTCCAAGGCCCCCTTCATCCTGATTGCCGGCGAGGAGGATGTCTCCAAGAACGCGGTCTCCTTCCGCTTCCGCGACGGCAGCCAGCTCAACGGAGTGCCCGTGGAGCAGGCCCGCGCCTGGATCAACGAGGCCATCAAGGTCCGCGCACAGATCAACTCGGCAGACGACTTCCGAGCGAACACCTCCTGCAGTCAGGACTGACCAATGTTCGAGCATCTACGGCGCCCTTGGAAACGCATCATCGCCCCCATCGCCCGCGGCCTGGTTCGTCTGGGCGTGAGCGCCAACGGTGTCACGATCATCGGAGCCGTAGGCACCACACTGGTCGCCATCTTGACCGGGCTCACCGGCTGGCTCCTGCCCGGTGCCATCGTCCTGGCAATCCTGGTGGCCTTCGACTCCCTGGATGGTTCCGTGGCCGCGCTGACCGGCGGGGGCACTCAATTCGGAGGCTTTCTGGACTCCACCCTTGACCGGATAGCCGACTGGGCCGTCCTGACCGGTGTCATCATCTACTTGCGCCGCCACGAACTGGCCTGGGTGGCTGATGGCAACCACCCAGGCCCCGACTTCTGGGCCCAGGTCGGCATGGCTGCTGCGCTCTTCGCTATCATGACGTCCTTCGTGACCTCCTACGCCCGGGCACGGGCAGAGGCGGAGGGCTTCGAAGCCAAGAACGGCATCGCCACCAGATCGGACCGGCTGGTCATCATCCTGGTGGGCATGGCGCTGACGGGGGCCGGACTGCCCTTGGCCGTGCTCAGCTGCTTCCTGGTCCTGCTGGCCCTGCTGGGCATCGTCACCGTCTGGCAGCGGATCAGCCACGTCGCCAAGGATATGAGCCGCAACCCGCAGCCTGCCAACCCCAACCACGAGTGAGCCCATGCCGGACCGACTGCTCATCTTTCTGGCGCAGCATGCGCGTCTGGTGCCCGAGAGGTTGCTGCGCGGCCTCTTCCTGGCAGCAGCCGACTTCTGCTGGTTGTTTCGGATAGGCGGCGTCAGGCAGCTGGAGCGCAACCTGGGCCATGTCATGCCGGAGGTCGACCATCCCAGTCTGCGTCGCACCTCGCGTCAGGGCATGCGCTCCTACTTCGTCTACTTCGTCGAGGCCCTGACCGTGGGGGCCCGCACCAAGGAGCAGCTGTTGGCACGTATACACGGTGGCGGAAGCGCCTACCCGGATCCGGCCAAGACAGATATCGGCCTGCGCTCCCTGCCCATCGGCATGGGCCACCAGGGCAACTGGGACTACGCGGGGTTCTGGGCCTGCTCCACGGTCGGGCAGGTCACCACGGTGGCAGAACGGCTGCGGGACCAAGGCATGCTCAACACCTTTGCAGACATCCGTCGCCGCCTGGGCATGAACATCCTGCTGACCGGCGAGCCAGACATCACCGGTCGTCTGACAACCCTGCTGCGTAAGCCTGACCAGGTGGTGCCCCTGCTGGCCGACCGCGACCTGAGCCGCCGAGGCGTCTTCGTCAAGGCCTTCGACTCCTGGATTCGCGTGGCCGCAGGTCCTGCCGTCATCGCACTGGATGCCCGTCTGCCCCTCTATACCGTGAACATGCACAGGGAAAAGCTGACGGGGGAGCGTCGCCGACAGGCCAAGGCCCCCTACGGCTATGTCTGCCAGGTGGACGGGCCCATCGCCATCGAATCCTACCTGGACATGCCCCGGGAGCAGGCCATCAACGATCTGACCCAGGCCTGGGTGGACCAGTGGGCCCAGGGTATTCGCGAGCATCCCGAGGACTGGCACATGCTCCAACCGATTTTCCTTGAGGATCTGGATCTTTCCCGGATGCACGACCTGCCGGATTTCATCCTGGCCCATGCATCCAAAAACAAGGGAGGTAACAGGCATGAAGGCACCCGAGCAAAGGCCTGAGCAGGAGCCGGAACGTGCCGCCATCAAGGCGCCTCTGCGGGTGGGGATCATCTCGCCCTACTCCTTCGAGACCCCAGGAGGCGTCCAACTGCACATCCGCGACTTCGCCAGGCATCTTATGGACCGCGGCCACCAGGTGCAGGTTCTGGCGCCGGGCCGGCGCACCAAGGACATGCCCCTCTGGGTACAGACCACCGGCTCCTCTTTCTCCATTCCCTACAACGGATCCGTGGCCAACCTGAGCTACTTTGGTGTAGCCGGCCACAAGACCAGACAGTGGGTCAGGCAGGGCCACTTCGACATTCTGCATCTGCATGAGCCCGAGGTGCCCTCCCTGAGCCACAAGCCCCTGCGGCCCGGTTTCATTCCCTGCCCCTATGTGGCCACCTTCCATGCGGCCTTCGATTCGACCCCGCTGGCCCTGAGGCTGACCAGGCGCTACCTGCGCCGATACCTGGCCAATATCAGCCAAGCTATCTTCGTCAGCCCCTCAGCCATGCAGAACGCCCGGAATCTGCTGGAGCCGGGCATCCCCAGCCAGATCATTCCCAACGGCATCGAAACGAGAGCTCTGCGCAATGCCAGGCCGCGTCCAGAATGGCAGGGGAGCGACCGGCAGCCCACTATCGGCTTCCTGGGAAGGATGAAGGAAGAGCGCAAGGGGTTCAGAATCTTGGCCCAGGCCGCACCTGCGATTCTTCAGCGTGTGCCCGGAGTCCGCTTCCTTTGTGCAGGTGACGGCCAGGCGGATGCCAGGAAAGTACTTGAGGCTGTTGATCCCGGACTGGCCCAGCACTTCACCTTCCTGGGTCGGATCAGTGACGAGGACAAAGCCTCCTTCTACCACAGCCTGAATATGTATGTAGCCCCGCAGACAGGGGGAGAAAGCTTCGGCATCGTGCTGGTCGAGGCCATGGCGGCAGGCTGCCCGGTGGTGGCCTCGGACCTGCCAGCATTCAAGGATGTCTCACAGAACGGCCACAGCGCGCGTCTGTTCGCCACCGGAGACCCCCAGGACTGCGCCCGGGTGGTCCTTGAACTGCTGGACGACCGACCCACACGTCTGGGTTTGGCTTCGTGCGGAATGGGTCGGGCCAGCGACTACGACTGGGAGCGGGTCACCGACCAGATTCTGGACGTCTATGCCCGGGCCCTGGCAGCTCGGCCTGATCATCGCCGTGGTTTGCTGGGCAGACTGGTAGGCCGGAAGGTTGGTTCTCTTTACGATGAAGCCCCCACGGAGGGGCCTGAAAACCCGTAAAATTGTCAAAGAGCGGAACTAGAATTCCATTCGTTTACGCATTCGTACCGTCAGGAGACATATGTCAGGGCATTCGAAGTGGGCGACCACCAAGCACAAGAAAGCAGCCATCGACGCCAAGCGTGGCAAGCTCTTCGCCAAGCTGATCAAGAACATCGAGATCGCTGCCCGCACCGGCGGCGGTGACCCCGACGGTAACCCCACCCTTTACGACGCCATCGTCAAGGCCAAGAAGTCCGCCGTGCCCGCAGACAACATCACCAGGGCCGTCAAGCGCGGCTCGGGCGAGGAGGCCGGAGCGGCCAACTACGAGAGCATCGTCTACGAGGGCTACGCTCCCGCCGGCGTGGGCATAATCATCGAGTGCCTGACCGACAACCGCAACCGTGCGGCCGCCGAGGTCCGTTCCACCCTGACCAAGGGCGGCGGCTCCCTGGCCCAAAACGGGTCGGTCAGCTTCAACTTCGAGCGCAAGGGCCAGATCATCGTCCCCTCGGAGGGCCTGGACTACGATACAGTCTTCGAGAAGGCCGCCGAGGCAGGTGCTGAGGATGTGCAGGACAACGGCGAGAGCTACACCGTGCTGACTGCCCCCGGCGATATGGTCACCGTCCGTAAGGCCCTGCAGGATGCCGGTATGGACTACGACTCCGCCGACTTGGTCCTCAACCCCAAGAGCGAGGTCACCCTGGACCTGGACTCCGCCCGCAAGGTCTCAAAGCTGATCGACAACCTGGACGATCTGGACGACGTGCAGGATATCTACAGCAACTGGACTGCGCCCGACGAGGTCATGGCCCAGTTGGACGACGAGTGACCGTATGATCGTTCTCGGCGTCGACCCGGGGCTCACCCGATGCGGTGTTGGCGTCATTGAAGCCGGTGCATCGCGCCGGCTTTCCTTTGTTCATGTGGACGTCGTGCGCTCAGACCCCGAACAGAGCCAGGACCTGCGTCTGCTGGCCATTTACCAGGGGCTGACGGCCGCCTTGGACCGTTTCAGTCCCGACGTGGTATCAATCGAGCGAGTCTTTGCCCAGTCCAATCACAACACCGTGCTGGGAACCGCTCAGGCGGCAGGGCTAGCCATGCTGGGTGCTGCGCAGCGGGGGATTCCCGTGGCCCTGCACACACCCACCGAGGCCAAGATGGCCGTAACCGGAAACGGCCAGGCTGACAAGATCCAGGTGCAACGGATGGTGGCCCGCATCCTGGGGCTCAATCAGCTGCCCAAGCCTGCCGATGCCGCAGATGCTCTGGCCCAGGCCATCTGCCATGCCCTAAGGCCTGCCGGGGCCATCCAAGGCGGGGAACGCGAGGAGCATCTGACCCAGGCCCAGCGTCAGTGGGCCCAGGCCTCTGCCAAGTACGGCAAGCACCGGGGAGTCCAGCGAGACATGTAAGCTGATTCGAACAGACGTTCGATTCTATCGAGGGGTGATCAAGTGCTGGCAATGCTGACCGGGCGGGTGGCCGCCATCGAAACGGGCTCGGCGGTCATTGATGTTTCGGGAGTGGGTTTCGAGGTGCGCATGCCTCAGTCAGATCTAGCCTCCATGCGGGCCGAGTCCACGGTCACCGTCTACACCGCTCTGTCCCTGACCCAGGACGCGCTGACCCTTTACGGATTCCTCAGCCGCACCTCCAAATCCCTCTTCGCCCAGTTGCAGAAAGTCAGCGGCATCGGACCTCGCGTGGCCCTGTCCATTCTTGCCACCCTGAACTCAGACCAACTGGCCAAAGCCGTGGCTGACGGCGATGCTGCGGCCCTGTCCCGGGCGCCAGGCCTAGGCAAGAAGGGTGCTCAGAAGATCATCCTCGAACTTTCCGGAAAGCTTGATTTGGATGCCGGCACGGGCAGACAGGGGCCAGCTCAGACCGACGATGGCGCCTACCAGGTGGTTGAGGGACTGATCTCCCTAGGATGGCTACAACGTGATGCCGAGCAGGCTGTTGAGCAGACATGCCGCGATGGAGGCTACACCCTGCCCCTGCAGTCTGCCGACATTCCCAAGGTGCTCAAGCAGGCCCTGACCCGGCTGGACAGGGGGCGCTGATCCATGGCTGACAAGCAGAAGTCTACGGGGTATATAGATACCCAGAATGGTGATGCGCAAGAGGAATCCCTGCGGATGGTCTCGGCCAGGCCCATCGAAGGCGAGCCGGTCAGCGACGAGGAGCTGCGTCCGGAAACCCTGGACGGGTTCATCGGACAGCCCCGGCTCAAGGCCCAGTTGAGCCTCTTTTTGAAGGCTGCCAAAAAGAGGGATGTGGCTCCGGATCATATTCTGCTCGCAGGCCCCCCGGGCCTGGGCAAGACCACCCTGGCCATGATCGTTGCCCATGAGCTGGAGGTTCCCATTCGTGTCACCTCGGGGCCAGCTGTTCAGCATGCCGGCGACCTGGCCTCCATCCTGAGCTCTCTGGAAGCCGGTGAGGTGCTCTTCATAGACGAGATCCACCGTCTGCCTAGGGCCGCCGAAGAGCTACTCTACATCGCCATGGAAGACTTCCGGGTGGATGTCATGGTGGGCAAGGGCCCCGGAGCCTCCTCCATTCCGCTGACCCTGCCCAGATTCACGGTCATCGGAGCCACCACTCGTGAGGGCATGCTGCCCTCGCCGCTGCGAGCCCGTTTCGGCTTCACCGCCCACCTGGACTTCTACCCGGAGGAGGAGCTGGAGAAGTTGGTCGAGCGATCAGCCAAGGTGCTAGGCATTGTCCTGCAGGATGACGCCGCCCATCAGCTGGCCCTGCGCTCCCGTGGCACGCCCAGGATCGCCAACCGCCTCCTGCGCCGTGTGCGTGACTGGGCCATAGTCCACGATCTTGACCGGGTCGGGCCTGATGATGTCAAGCAGGCCCTGGCCCTCTACCAGATCGATTCCGAGGGGCTGGACCGTCTGGATTTGGCCGTCCTAAAGGCCATCGTCAACAGTTTCGACGGTGGTCCCGTGGGCCTGAACAACCTGGCCGCTATGGTGGGCGAGGAGGCCGAGACAGTCGAAACGGTCTGTGAGCCCTACCTGGTGCGCGAGGGCTTCTTGGTACGTACACCAAAAGGGCGTGTGGCCACTTCTAAGGCCTGGGAGCACCTGGGCCGCAAACCGCCCGAGGATGTCATGAAGCTGTTCTAAACTGGGGTTTTCGCAGCAATGCATATCGCCGTTTGATAACCGCCGAAACAAGGAGTGGAAACAACCATGGGATCCATGATTTTCATGATCGTCATCATCGCCCTGATGATCGCCATGATGTGGGGAAGCTCCCGCAAGAGCAAGCAGCAGCAGGCTGCCGTCCAGGACTTCCGTCAGTCCCTGCAGCCCGGTGACGAGGTAGCCACCACCACCGGTCTTCTGGGCAAGGTCGTCTCAGTTGACCTGGAGAAGGAGCAGGTAGTCATCGACTCCGAAGGTTCGCAGTCCCGTTGGCGCATCCAGGCCATCACCAGGCCACCAATCGTCCCCGCCTACGTTCACGACGACGAGGTTGACGAAAACGGCAACCCCCTGCCCGAGCAGGTTGAGGGCCAGTCTGAGGATGCGGATGCCCCAGTCGAGGTCACCGCCGCTGAAGACGATGACAAGGCCGATGATGAAGAAAGCACCGCTGACGATACTGCCACAAAGAACTTTACAGCCCCAGAGGGCAAGGATGAGGCCGGATCCAAGTCGAATACCGAGCGGGAACCGGAGAACAAATCAGACAAGGCAGAGACTGCAGAGAAGTCCGACGACGCGGACGAATCGGATTCGTCCAAGGATTCTGACGAATCCAAAGAATCCGAGACTTCGGATTCGACTTCCGCCAAGTCGTGAGCATTATACGCCCGCCACACCTTCCGTCAGGTTGACTCTGAGCGGAAACGCGGCGCGCGTATGATGGCCCCGTCAACCACTTCCAAGGAGCAAGGCAGAAAGAAGATCATGGCTCAATCGGACGATATCAAGGTTGGAGAACTTAAGCAGGTGGGCGATGACGACGCCGCTTATCTGATCTCATTGATCCGTACCATTCCGGACTTTCCCAAGAGGGGGATCCTTTTCAGGGACTTTATTCCGGCCATGTCGGATCCCAGGGGATTGGCCATCATCCTCGATGCCATGAAGCGCACCCTCCCCGTGAAGCCAGAGGACTTCGATCTGGTAGCCGGCCTTGAAGCACGCGGCTTTCTGATTGGTCCCCAGCTGGCCAGCGATCTAGGCAAGGGCTTCTTGCCCATGCGCAAGGCCGGCAAGCTCCCCGAGCCGACCTACAGCCAGGAATACGCCCTTGAATATGGCAACGCCCGCATTGAAATTGAGCAAGGTTGCCTGCAACCAGGCCAGCGAGTTCTGATAGTTGATGACCTGATTGCTACCGGCGGTTCCGCCCAGGCAGCTGCACGTCTAGTGGAGCAGGCTGGCGGTCAGGTTGCTGGTTTCAGCTTCGTCATGGAGCTCAACGGGTTGGATGGCCGCAAGGCTCTGGGCGCCTACCCAGTCACCTGCCTGATGAACATGCCCGCCTGAGCACGATTGGGGGATCAGCACCATGGATTTGTATGAATATCAGGCCAGGCAGCTGCTCGCTGAGCATGGGATTTCCCAGCCAAGGGCTGTCTATGCCTCAACCGCTGAAGAGGCCGGGCAGGCAGCCGACGTTATCGGGTACCCCTGCATGATCAAGGGCCAGGCCACCATCGGTCACCGGGGACAAGCTGGAGCAGTCAAGCGAGCCGAAAATCACCAGCAGGCTGTGGCACTGGCCGAGGCCATCCTTCCCATGAACATCGACGGCCATCCAGTCAGCGGGATCCTGGTCACCGAAGCCCGCAATATCTTGCACGAGTACTACCTGTCCATCTCAGTGGACCGCACCTCCCGGGACTACGATGTCCTGGCCACGGCCAGCGGCGGCACCGAGGTGGAGACCATCGCCCGTGAGCACCCCGAATCGGTCCGGCGCCTGCACATTGGACCACTGGAGGATTTCGACAGGCAGGCCGCCCGCACCATGGCCGAGCGCATCGGCTTCTACCACGCAGATCTGGAGCAAGCCACACAGATACTTTTAGGCATGTGGCACACCTTCCAGGACAGCGACGCGACCCTGGTCGAGATCAACCCCTTGGCCAAGGTGGGCGACCCGGACGACGAGGCCACCAAGCATCTGGACGCCCTCGATGCCAAGATCTCGCTGGACGGGAACGCAGCCTTCCGACACGACGGTTGGAAACGCTTCACGGACCCTGCACAGGTGGATCCCTTGGAAGCCAAGGCCAAGGCCGCAGGCCTGCACTACGTCCATCTTGACGGCCAGGTGGGTGTCATCGGCAACGGTGCAGGACTGGTCATGAGCTCCTTGGATGCGGTCGCCGGGTCTGGACGCCGACAGGGTGTTCCTATTGGACCGGCTAACTTCTTGGACATCGGCGGCGGCGCCTCTCCAGAGGTCATGCGCACCAGCTTGGACGTGGTCCTCTCCGACCCCCAGGTTCGTTCGGTCATGGTCAACGTTTATGGAGGTATCACCTCTTGCCAGCAGGTAGCCCAGGGCATCCTGGCAGCCATGGATGCTGCAGGCAAGCAAGACCAAAACGGCGACCAGCCCATTGTGGTCCGCTTCGACGGCAATGAGGCTGCAGAGGGACTGGACCTGCTGGCTAAGGCCCAGCAACCTCGGCTCAAGGTGGCCCGCACCATGGAGGAGGCGGCAGACCAGGCCGTGGCCCTGGCCGCTCAGGCAGGAAAGGAGACGGGACGATGACCCTCTTCATCGAGGACGGCGCCCCCGTTATGGTCCAGGGCATGACCGGTCACCAGGGCATGGTTCACACGGCCCGCATGATGGCTGCCGGCACCAACATCTTGGCCGGAGTCAATGCCCGCAAGGCCGGAATGACGGTGGATTTCGACGGTCCGAATGGTCAGGCCCATCATGTGCCCGTATACGCCGATTGTGCAACAGCGTGCAAGGCGACTGGAGCCCGTACCTCGGTGGTATTCGTCCCGCCCAGATTCGCCAAGGATGCCATAGTCGAGGCCATCGAGGCCGGCATTACCCTAATCGTGGTAATCACCGAAGGCATTCCTGTGGCCGATACCGCATACTGCGTGGCCCTGGCCAGGGAACGCGGTTGCCGCATCGTCGGTCCCAACTGCCCAGGACTGATGACCATGTCTGGCCGGCCCAACGGCGTCGGTGTAGACCTGGGCATCATCCCGCAGGGCATAGCCGGTCGAGGCCCGCTTGGCCTGGTTTCCAAATCCGGTACCCTGACCTATCAGCTCATGGGGGAGTTGTCCTCTATAGGCTTCACCGCCTGCCTGGGTATTGGTGGCGACCCCATCGTGGGAACCACCATGCTAGAGGCTCTGCAAGCCTTCAACCGAGATCCTGAGACCAAGGCCTGTGTCATGATTGGCGAAATCGGCGGCTCGGCCGAACAGGAGGCAGCCCAGTGGGCCTCCACCCACATGACCAAGCCCATCGTGGCTTACATCGCTGGCTTTACCGCCCCGGAGGGCAAACAGATGGGCCACGCCGGAGCCATCATCTCGGGCGGCAAGGGCACAGCCGCTGACAAGAAGGAAGTGCTAGAGTCCGTCGGCATCAAGGTGGGCACCACACCCGGCGAGACTGCCCGGCTGGCCCGCGATCTGCTACGGGAGCATGCCATCATATGACCGACAGGGTGAAAGTATGGCTCCGGGGGGCCCTAGAGGCCTTCCTAGCCATACTTATCTACACCGTCGCCCTCGGTGCATGCATGGCCCTGCTCCTGCTCATCATTTCCATCGAGGAGGGCGGGCCATCCCTGTCAATGGCCACCGTGGCCCTGACAGAAACGATCACTCTGCTCACCCAGGGCTGCGGGTTCACAGCCGGAGCCCTGACCCTAACCATCATCCCCCTGCTGCTGACTGGCCTGCTGATATGGGTGATCCGTACTCTGGTCGGCCGCATAGGCATGTCTGTAGGTGGTTGCATTGCCGGCTTGGTTGTCTGGATGCTGTGCAGCCTCATCCTCATGCAGGGTAGCCAGACCATTCAGGTCGACACCACCACGGTTATTCTTCTGCGCACCAGCCTGGTCTTTCTGCTGGGTTACGGCTGGGCTTGGGTTCGCTCTGAACCTTTCCGTCAGGCTTTTGCCAAACTCATCAAAGAAACTCTGCCAGTCCAGGTCCGCATGACCATCCGGCTTGGACTTACGGCCGGTGCGATACTCTTGGCAGTCATGCTGGTTGCCGGTATGATCGCCGTGGTTGTCTGGATCGCCCTCTATCACGGAGATGTGGGCCGCCTGTTTAAACTGACGCGTATGGGCACTGCCTCGGCTGTGATGACAAGTCTGGCGTCCCTGGCCTGGCTGCCCAACCTGATCATCTGGGCTGTCTCCTGGCTCTTCGGAAACGGTTTCAACATTGGCAGGCTGGCCACCTTCACCCTTTGGTCGGGCCACGCCTCCAGTCTGCCCTCGCTGCCCCTCTTTGGACTTTTCCCAGAGCCCGTTTCCCGGCAGGAGGTTCGTCTGATCCTGCTCAACCTACCTCTGCTGGCAGGAGTTGTTGCCGGCATTCTGTTGCTGACCGGTCCTTGGGGGGTCAGAATTCATGCCGCCGTGCGTCAAGCAGGGCTAAAATCCCGAGATACTGCAGTCTGCTTCCTTATCGCAACCCTGGCAATGGCCCTGACCTGGCTGGTCACCCTGCTCGGTCTTGCTCTGCTTTTCCAACTCTCCAACGGGGCTCTGGGCCGCCAGCGACTGGCTGGGGTGGGCGTGCCCATTGCCTCCTCGCTACGCATGATCGGAACCTCCCTGGGGGTTGGTCTGCTGGGAGTATGGCTGCTGCCCCTCATCCTCGCCGCCCTGGTCATCATCAAGGACGCCCTGATCGACTATCTGCGCCAGGCAGACCATAAAAAAACTTCCGCCAAGGCGGGAAACAAGGAAAAACAAAACCAATCACGCGGTCAGGAGGGAAAGGAGCCCAAAGCAACCGACCGAGCAGACACACCACGACAGGTCTCGTCCACCCGCAGACCAGGCAAATAGATCCGAGGGTGGCGGGGCGCCTCGGCATTCAAGCATAGGAGTAGGAGTTTCCATGGTCACCACGAATCGAACCATCAACCGAGCACTGGTCTCGGTCTACCACAAGCAGGGACTTGAGGCCCTGGCATCGGCCTTCCGCCAGGCAGGCACCGAGGTCATCTCCACCGGCAGCACCGCAAAGAAGCTGCAGGATCTGGGTGTCCAGGTCACCCCGGTGGAAAAGGTCACCGGCTTTCCTGAAAGCTTTGACGGCCGGGTCAAAACCTTGGATCCGCACATCCACGCCGGTCTGCTGGCCGACATGACCAACCCCGACCATGTCCAGCAGCTCAAAGACTTGGGCATCGCCCCCTTCGACCTGGTAGTGGTCAACCTCTACCCCTTCGAGCAGACCGTCCTTGATGGTGCAAATGCTGACCAGTGCTTGGAGCGCATCGACATCGGAGGCCCTGCCATGATCCGGGCCGCAGCCAAGAACCATGCCAGCGTGGCTGTGATCACCGACCCGGACGACTATGCTCTGGCCGCCGAGCGCATTGCTTCAGGCACCGGTTTCAGCCTGGCTGAACGCGCACGCTTGGCTGCAAAAGCCTTCGCCCTGACCGCCTCCTATGATGCGGCCATCGCCGAGTGGACAGCACACACATGGGTTGACGACAAGCAGGACAAGGTAGAGGATCAGAGACCAACCCAGACGTTGACTCGCACCTGGCGTCTAGCAAGTCAGCTACGCTACGGGGAGAACCCTCACCAGCAGGCCGCCCTCTATCTGGATCCGTTGGACCGGGACGGCTTCGCTGCGGCAGAGCACCTGGGCGGGGCCAAGGAAATGAGCTACAACAATTATGTAGATGCGGATTCCGCCTGGCGCTCGGTCTGGGACTTCCCCGACCTGCCCGCAGTGGCCGTAGTCAAGCACTCCAACCCCTGCGGTCTTGCCGTGGGTGAGGACATCGCCCAGGCCCACCGCCGCGCCCACGCCTGTGACCCCATGAGCGCCTATGGCGGGGTCATTGCCGCCAACCGCACAGTCACCCTGGCCATGGCCCAGCAGATCAAGCCGGTCTTCACCGAGGTGATTGTTGCACCAGGCTATGAGCCCGAGGCCCTTGACCTGCTGCGGACTAAGAAGAACCTGCGCATCCTGTCTGTACAACGCCGCCCGCGTCAGCGCCCGGTCATCCGTCCCATCGACGGGGGAGCACTAGTCCAGACGCCCGACCTGATTGACGCCCCTGGCGACAATCCCTCCACCTGGCGTCTGGTCTCCGGCAACCCCGCCGACCAGGCGACCATGGATGATTTGACCTTCGCCTGGCGCGCCATCCGCTCCGTAAAGTCCAACGCCGTGCTCCTGGCCAACCAAGGAGCGACTGTGGGCATCGGCATGGGCCAAGTCAACAGGGTGGACTCCAGCCACCTAGCAGTCGAGCGGGCCAATACGCTGGATGAAGGCCGTAACCGGGCCAAGGGCTCGGTGGCCGCTTCCGATGCCTTCTTCCCCTTCGCCGATGGTCTGGAGTACCTGATCCAGGCCGGCATCAGGGCCGTGGTACAGCCGGGAGGATCCATCCGTGATCCCGAGGTGATCAAGGCCGCCCAGAATGCCGATCTGACCATGTATCTGACCGGAACCCGCCACTTCTTCCACTGATAAAACCGGACCCCGCGGTCAAATGTCGCCCTACGACAAAATCCTTGACCGCGGGGTCCAATACGGTGCTATGCTGAATGAACTGAGCAGCGATGATGCTGACTAGGTACTCATAATTCAAAGGAGATATTGTGACCTATCAGACAGTCAATCCTTTTAACAATCAACTGGTCAAGACCTATCCAGATGCCACCGACGAGGACCTGGAGAATGCCCTGGCCCGCGGCCATGACCTCTACAAGACCTGGCGCAAGCAAGAAGGCCCCGGAGACCGTCCCACACAACTGCGTCAGGTCGCCAAACTCTTCCGCCAGAACGAGGACACCCTGGCTGCCAACCTGACCCTGGACATGGGCAAGCTGGTGGGCGAAGCCCGCGCCGAGGTGGAGTTGTGCGCAGACATCGCCGACTACTTCGCCGACCACGCCGAGGAGCTGCTGGCTCCCGTCCCCCTGGACAACCCCGCTGGCAAGGCCTACTACGTCAAGCAGGCCACCGGCATCGTGTTCATGGTCGAGCCTTGGAACTTCCCCTACTACCAGATCATGCGCGTGTTCGCCCCCAACTTCATTCTGGGCAACCCCATGATCCTCAAGCACGCCTCCAACGTGCCAGGCTCGGCTGTGGCCTTCGAGCAGACCGTAAGAGAAGCAGGAGCCCCCGAGGGCAGCCTGACCAACCTCTTCGTCAACTATGACCAGGTGGACCGTGCCATCGCCGATCCCCGCGTCTCTGGCGTGGCCCTGACCGGGTCGGAGCGCGGCGGCGCCTCCGTGGCCAAGTCGGCCGGAGCCAACCTGAAGAAGTCCTCCATGGAGCTGGGCGGCAACGACGTCTTCATCGTCCTGGATGACGCTGACTGGGATCTGCTCAAGAAGGTGGCCCCAAGTGCCAGGCTGATGAACGCCGGCCAGGTCTGCACCTCCTCCAAGCGCTTCATCGTCACGGAGAACCGTTACGACGACTTCGTCTCGCTAATCGTCGACGCTTTCTCGCACGCGGTTCTGGGCGATCCCAGCAACCCCGAAACCACGCTGGCACCCATGTGCATGGTCTCCGCCCGCGACAACCTGGCCAAGCAGGTCGAAAGCGCTGTGGCAGGTGGAGCCAAGGTCGCCTACGGCAACAAACCCTACGATTCGCCGGGGGCCTTCTTCACCCCGACGGTTCTGACGGACATCGACCACAACAACCCTGTATACAACCAGGAGATGTTCGGCCCTGTGGCCTCCATTTACAAGGTGGCCAACGAGGATGAGGCCATTGAACTGGCCAACGACTCCAGCTACGGCCTGGGCGGTGTGGTCTTCTCCTCGGATACTGACCATGCGGATGCTCTCGCACGTCGCATCGAGACCGGCATGACCTTCATCAACGGCGGATGGGTGACCATGCCTGAGCTGCCCTTCGGCGGCATCAAGAACTCTGGCTACGGCCGCGAGCTCTACAGCCTGGGCTTCGACACCTTCGCCAACGAGCATCTGATTTTCCAGCACAAGAACTGATTCGACTGCTCCGGCTTCTTGTTGAAACAGCGACCGTGTCGTCATCGTCCAAGAGCGATGGCGGCACGGTCGCTTTGCGTCAGCGGCGCTGGTAGGCTCGAACCGGCAGATCAAGTGCAGCAACAAATGGAGGTCGTCGGGAATGCGCAAACTGGGGAGCATGGCAGACGCAGATAAGGCCGAGAACCCGGATCTCAAGCCCCCGCAGCCGTCCAAGTCATCTGGTCGAGGCCATCCCTTCGTCTCGGAGGCTCAGGAGGGTCGTCCTATCTGTGAGGGCATCATCTTTCTGGTGGTGCTGATTGCCGCGCTCGTGGCCTTCCTCGGATACACCTGGGCCGCAACTGGACTAGTGTCCGTCGCGGCCCTGGTTTGTGGCGCTCTGCGTCTGACTCTCAAGGATCGCAGCCCTTGGAAGGTTCGATCAGTACCCTTCGATGCCTTCATTAGCATCGCCCTGGGCATCGGCCTTCTGGTCACCTACTTCAGCATTCAGCTGTTGCTGTGACCCCTTTCAGGCTTTTCGGTCCTCGGTGGTTCAGTTTTCAGTGGGCTTGCCTTTGGATGCCTCGTCACCGTCTTCTGTTTTGGATGCAGTGCGAAGGGGCTCTACCTGAAGATCGGGAATGGTTCCTGCATCGGCAGGGGCAACATCATCCTGGCCACCCTCAGCATTCTTGCCTGAATTGGCGTCATGGCCAGCATCGACATCGGAAAGAGCCGATACATCAACAGTCTGAGCCGTGGTGTCTGCAGGAGCGTTTTGAACCGGTGCAGGAGATGCCTGGGTCGATTGATCCTGAGCCTGGACACCCGCGGCAGCAAAGGCATCAACCTGTACTTCAGTGCCCGCCTGAGTCTGGACACCGGTCGCAGCAAAGGCATCAGGTTGTGTTTGTGCTTGAGCATCTGCGCCCGCCTGTGCAAATGGCTGGGCATCAGTAGCGGTGCCCATGGCGCGCATGGCCATATTGTCGGTGATGATGTTGGTCATGATGATGACCAACGCCACCAGAGAGGCAGCCAGCAGGGGGCAGATCCAGAAGAGCCAGAGCTGCGAGATCGGGCTGACGGCCATGTGCTTGGACTGGGCGAAGATGGCGATGCCAGTAGACCGAGCCGGGTTCAGCCCCGAACAGGTGATGGGGTAGGTGACCAGCACGCCGACGCCGTAGGCCAGCCCAGTATAGAGGGCATGGTTACGACGTGCGCGGCCGTCGGAGCGCAAGGTGGTGATGGCCGCAGCCACCACGATTATGCATCCGATCAGCTCAGCCACGATGGCCATGGGCGCCCCGAAGGCGATGTGTTGCTGGCCCAGGGTGGCTGCAGCAGGCGAACCGCCGGAAAAACCGTTGACAGAGAACATGAGCCAGGTCCTGTCCGGCACGGACTTGCTGACCGGAATAAGGGCGACGGCGATCGCACCGGCGCCAATAGCGCCAATCACCTGGGCGACGATGTAGATTAGACCGTCCACCATGCCGATTTGCGAGGTGAACATGGCGGCGACGGTGACGGCAGGGTTGAAGTGTCCACCGGAGACGCCGCCCAGCATGGCCGTCACGGCCAGGTAGGTCAGAGCGGTTCCCAGGACCGGCAGCACCACGCTTGGCTGGCCCATGACCAGCTGGCCGAAGCTGTAGGACAGGTAGATGACCGCGCAGATCAAGAAGGTGCCCACCAGCTCGGCGGCCGCACGAATCCAACGAACATCACGGGGCCTGATCCGCCTGCGGACGGGCTTTGCGGCAACCTGCCCGTCGGCCTGTTCGAGGACCGGCTCAGCACTTGCTTCCATAGTCATGTTCCCCACCTTGCAATCCCTTCGACAACAATGAACAACAACAGTTTCTAGCTTAGGGCAAGCCAACAACACTTCCCTAGGCTCCGATATAGTATGATATGACCTTTCGGCGGCTGCGGTCGCTCAGAACGGTATCCGTTACATATCTATCAGGCCACGTTGGGAGAACGATGCCACATCCATACACACAGGCGATCAGAGCGCACGAACAGCGGGAGGGGGGCATCCGCCTCCAGAAGGTGCTGGCCCAGGCCGGATTCGGCTCTCGTCGCAAATGCGAACAGATCATCACCCAGGGCAGGGTCGAGGTCGACGGCGAGCTGGTCACCACCTTGGGCAGCCGGGTGGACCCCTCCCGCCAGCAGATCCGCGTGGATGGATCCCGCATCCACCTGAACGACAAGCACGTCACCCTGGCCTTGAACAAACCCCGCAAGGTCCTTTCGACCATGGACGATCCCAAGGGCCGGTTCACCTTGCGCGACATCATCGGGGACCGCTACGAGCGGGTCTTCCACATGGGCAGGCTGGACTATGACTCCGAGGGCCTGATCCTCATGACCGACGACGGGGAGCTGGCTCAGCACGTCATGCACCCGCGTTACGAGGTGGAGAAGACCTATATCGCTACACTCAGCGGCCACATTGGCGGCAACGTCTGCCGGCGACTGGTTACCCAGGGAGTTGAGCTGGACGACGGACTAATCCGCTTGGACCATTGCGCCATCATCGACCACAACCGCGAGCACACCATCGTCAAGGTGGTCCTGCACTCGGGCAAAAACCGGATAGTCCGGCGCATCTTCGGTGCCATCGGCTACCCGGTGACCCGGCTGGTGCGCACCCAGATCGGACCCATCCGACTGGGCGAGATCCGCCCGGGCTCCTACCGGGTGCTCTCCGCTACCGAGATCAAGGCCTTGGATAAGGAGGTCGGACTGTGATCACCGTCGCCATCGATGGCCCGGCAGGCGTAGGCAAGTCCTCCACCTCGCGGGCTCTGGCCAAGCATTTCGGCCTGGCCTACCTGGATACGGGCGCCATGTACCGGGCCGTCACCCTATGGTGCATGGACCGCGGACTGGACCTGGACGTGGACCAGCCTGACCAGGAGGCGATCACCGAGGCCGTGGCGGATTCCATCACTGGCGGCCACCTGGTCATGGGGCTCGACCCCGAACATCCCAGAGTCAGCCTGGACGACCGCGATGTGGATGAAGAGATACGCTCAACCGAGGTATCCGAACACGTCTCCATGGTCTCTTCGATTCCAGCTGTGCGACATGTCCTCATCGCCGCTCAGCAGGCCATTATGGCCGACCAGGAGCGGGGTGTGGTGGCCGAAGGGCGAGACATCACCACAGTGGTGGCCCCGGACGCCCAGGTCCGTGTGCTGCTGACAGCCCGTGAAGAGGTCCGCCAGGCCCGTCGCAGCGGCCAGGCTCAGGCCGGATCAGCCGGCGCCGAGGATCTAGCTGCCCGAGATGCCCGGGATTCCAAGGTCACCTCCTTCATGAGCGCCGCCGACGGGGTTACTACTGTAGACAACTCCGATCTGACCTTCGAACAAACCCTGCAGGTCCTGATTGATCTGGTCTCCTCGGCCATGGAGGAGGACTCCTATGACGAGTACGCTCGCAACCTTGACGACTACGAACTGGATGAAGAAGACCGTGCCCTGCTGGAGGGCGGCTCTGAAAACCAGAATGACCAGGACCAAGGCCCTAAGGCCGTAGGCGTTCTGGCTGTGGTGGGAAGGCCCAACGTGGGCAAGTCCACCCTGGTTAACAGGATTCTTGGCCGTCGTGCCGCTGTGGTCGAAGACACCCCTGGCGTGACCCGGGACCGTGTCAGCTACGAAGCCGAGTGGGCAGGCACCCAATTCAAGCTGGTAGATACTGGCGGCTGGGAGAGCGATGTGGAGGGCATCGAATCCGCCATCGCATCCCAGGCGCAGGTAGCCGTATCACTGGCTGATGCCGTCATTCTGGTCGTGGATGGCCAGGTGGGGCTGACCGCCAGCGACGAACGGATCGTCACCATGCTGCGGGCCGCGGGCAAGCCGGTCGTCCTGGCCGTCAACAAGCTGGATGACCGGATGGCCGACTACACCGCATCCGAATTCTGGAAGCTGGGTCTGGGCGAACCCTATGCCATCTCCGCCATGCACGGCCGGGGGATAGGCGACCTGCTGGATGCGGCGCTGGAACAGCTCAGCAAGGCCGAAAAGACCTCGGGATTCCTCACCCCGGAGGGTCTGCGCCGGGTGGCCCTGGTCGGACGACCCAACGTGGGCAAGTCCTCCTTGCTCAACCAGCTGGCTCACGAGGAGCGGGCCGTCGTTCACGATGTGGCGGGCACCACCCGCGATCCGGTCGACGAGGTGGTACAGGTGGACGGCGAGGACTGGCTTTTCATCGACACCGCCGGCATCAAGCGCCGCCTGCACAAGATTTCGGGTGCCGAGTACTACTCCAGCCTGCGCACGCAGGCGGCCATCGAACGTTCTGAACTGGCGCTCATCCTCTTCGACGCCTCCCAGCCCATAGCCGACCAAGACTTGAAGGTCATGAGCCAGGCCGTGGACGCTGGTCGGGCCATCGTCCTGGTCTTCAACAAGTGGGATCTGCTGGACGACTTCGGCCGGCAACGTCTTGAGCGGCTCTGGCAGACCGAGTTCGACCGGGTCACCTGGGCCGAGCGGGTCAACCTGTCTGCGAAGACCGGCTGGCACACCAACCGGCTGGCCAGGGCCATGCGGACCGCTCTGGAATCGTGGGACAAGCGCATACCGACAGGCAAGCTCAACTCCTTCCTAGGCAAGGTTCAGGCTGCACACCCGCATCCTCTGCGGGGCGGCAAGCAGCCGAGGATACTCTTCGCCACCCAGGCCTCCACCAGACCGCCGCGTTTCGTGATCTTCGCAACCGGCTTCCTGGAGCATGGCTATCGCCGCTATCTGGAACGCTGCCTACGCGAGGAGTTCGGCTTCGAGGGCACTCCCATCCAGATCTCCGTGCATATCCGCGAGAAAAAGAAGCGCAAATAAGGATGGTAGAAGGTCCCTAGCCCGGCTCTTAAGTCAGCCTAGGGACCTTTTCATACCCCTGCAGATCGGCGCAGCACATCGACATCTCACTCCAATAGCCTCGCAATGCAAACTTGGCTGACAGTATTTGTGTCTGTCCCCCAATTCGGGTTTTATTGATTAACCTTTGGGTCACTTAAACAAGATCTCTTGACTATT
>NZ_NPOR01000009.1:0-1365 GCF_003688325.1 Bifidobacterium sp. wkB338 | reverse complement strand
TCCCAATTTGCCCGGTCGACAGTTCGCGCAATGCCCTTTAAAGCTCTCCGCGTTTCCAAAGGCATTGGAGAAAGCTTGGACTTAAGTGAATCATCTTCCAGATCAGAAGCAACCGACAAGACAGCTGTTACAGCATTCAAAGCCTTCAAATCAACAGATTCAGTATTGTCAACATCTGCAGCAAAAGTCTCCGACTGCTCACCTTTCTCTATAAGTAGTGGCGGAACCTCAAATACTACGTCCAGAGATCCAGGTTGGATGGCTGTCACTAAAAGCCTTGATGATCGTCTTTTATTCCCTGAAAGACTCCTTGCCTGCGCCTTTACAGCATTAGCAATGCTTTTAATAAAATCAGATAAAGCCGTAGCATCAGCTGCATGGTTACGGAGAGAATCACGTTCTGTTATATGAACATGCGCTGTGGCTTCCGCCGGCGAAGTAACTTGTATAAAGAGCCTGTCAAGTTCTTGGTTACCTTGAGAGGACATCTGCAAGGACTGTAGCAATCCCTCGCGCACTATCGAATCATCTTCGTCCATCGCTGATTTCAAAGCAGCAACATAGGAATTTCTGACATCATCAGATATTGAAGAGCTCATGCGGGTGTCACCTCCAGATACCGTTTTCTTGTAATGCCATCAGAAAGATAATGCTTATCAGTATTCACGCTGGACCACAAATTATCCCAATAGCCCAAGATCTTGGGTTCTTCCACGGTGATGAAGGAATCCACCATTCCCGAACACGGTTGCACACGATTCCCATCAGAATCATTATGCGTTGTTAAATCTGCAAATTCAGTACTATGCAATGTTATCGCTTCACGGAATGACTTACGGCTTACAATCACGACCACATCAATATCATGCGGGTTTTCTTTAATCGTCACGAAACTTCCATTCAACCAGAATCTGGCTGATCCAAACAACCTCAAAACGCGCTTCTGCCAATCCATAAAACAACGCCATATGGACTTGCGCTGCTGACTGAAAAGGAAAAGACCTTCAACGTCCTCTTCTGTGCAAGAAAGAGGATCAGATGGACGTGTATATGGCAACACCTCTAGTTTTCTAAACTCTTCCAACGTTGGTAAGGTCATGCGTAACACATTACACTTCAAAATACTCCCGTACAAAAAGACTTCCCCGACCTGATTACCGTTTCGGTTCGAGAAGCTTTTTTATCAAGTACAACACCATTTAATCTGCAAGCCATCCTGATGAGGCTATAGACGCTCTGAAGCCTGCGGCTAGAGCCTCTTAAGTGTGGAGATGAAGCCTCCAATCTCGAGATATCCGAGATCATAAAGCCCTGCTGACAATGGAAGCGATCCAACTATCCGTTTATACAATAATGCGCATCTAG
>NZ_NPOR01000002.1:0-31496 GCF_003688325.1 Bifidobacterium sp. wkB338 | reverse complement strand
GGCCAGATCGGCGACGGGACGACAACCCGCCGGACTACGCCGGTCAAAGTCATGTCGCCTGCAGACACTCCCGCGGACTTCACCTACACACAGGTCAGCGCCGGAGGCTATCATGCGCTGGCCGTGGGCAGCGACGGCAACGCCTACGCATGGGGATATAACGACACTGGCCAGATCGGCGACGGGACGACAACCCGCCGGACTACGCCGGTCAAAGTCATGTCGCCTGCAGACACTCCCGCGGACTTCACCTACACACAGGTCAGCGCCGGAGGCTATCATGCGCTGGCCGTGGGCAGCGACGGCAACGCCTACGCATGGGGATATAACGACACTGGCCAGATCGGCGACGGGACGACAACCCGCCGGACTACGCCGGTCAAAGTCATGTCGCCTGCAGACACTCCCGCGGACTTCACCTACACACAGGTCAGCGCCGGAGGCTATCATGCGCTGGCCGTGGGCAGCGACGGCAACGCCTACGCATGGGGATATAACGACACTGGCCAGATCGGCGACGGGACGACAACCCGCCGGACTACGCCGGTCAAAGTCATGTCGCCTGCAGACACTCCCGCGGACTTCACCTACACACAGGTCAGCGCCGGAGGCTATCATGCGCTGGCCGTGGGCAGCGACGGCAACGCCTACGCATGGGGATATAACGACACTGGCCAGATCGGCGACGGGACGACAACCCGCCGGACTACGCCGGTCAAAGTCATGTCGCCTGCAGACACTCCCGCGGACTTCACCTACACACAGGTCAGCGCCGGAGGCTATCATGCGCTGGCCGTGGGCAGCGACGGCAACGCCTACGCATGGGGATATAACGACACTGGCCAGATCGGCGACGGGACGACAACCCGCCGGACTACGCCGGTCAAAGTCATGTCGCCTGCAGACACTCCCGCGGACTTCACCTACACACAGGTCAGCGCCGGAGGCTATCATGCGCTGGCCGTGGGCAGCGACGGCAACGCCTACGCATGGGGATATAACGACACTGGCCAGATCGGCGACGGGACGACAACCCGCCGGACTACGCCGGTCAAAGTCATGTCGCCTGCAGACACTCCCGCGGACTTCACCTACACACAGGTCAGCGCCGGAGGCTATCATGCGCTGGCCGTGGGCAGCGACGGCAACGCCTACGCATGGGGATATAACGACACTGGCCAGATCGGCGACGGGACGACAACCCGCCGGACTACGCCGGTCAAAGTCATGTCGCCTGCAGACACTCCCGCGGACTTCACCTACACACAGGTCAGCGGCGGGAACAATTATTCGCTGGCCGTGGGCAGCGACGGCAACGCCTACGCATGGGGGTCCAACCAGAAGGGCGTGCTCGGCATCAACATCGCCATCTGGTGGGGTGACACGAATCCTGCTCCTATGCGCGTGCGCGACCCCTCCAGCCCCAAGGACAAGAGCAAAGGACTGCAAGCCGAACAGGTCAGCGCCGGATACCAGCATTCGCTAGCCGTAGGCAGCGACGGCAACGCCTACGCTTGGGGGGACAACGAGAATGGCCAGCTCGGCAACGACAGCATTCCCACAGGGCAATATAACAGTAAAGCTCAGAATCCTGCTCCTGTGCCGGTGTCGTTCAACCTGCAGCTGGTGATCACCGGGGTCAGATTCGACCAGACCCCCGCATCAGGGCTGACGCGCGGCGATGGCAGCAGCGTGACCGTGACGACGTCCGCACACGCGCCGGGCACGGTCACGGTCAACGTGGACTACACGCTGGGCGGCGCACCCAAAACGCCGGACACCTCCCTCCAATACACGTACCTTCCCGCAGGTGTGCTCCCCAATGCTGGGGGGGAAGGCATCCTGCTCGCCCTGGCCACCGGCATGACCGGCATGGGCGGGGTCCTGGCATCACGCCGCCACCGGAGGGAAACACATAGTCTCTCACTTGCTTCGCACGGGTGAGAACGGCCGGGGGCGGCGTATCAATCCCCACGCCCCCGGCCCATATATGGGGAGCGGGGAGGAAAAGTGTCACTTAAGGCTCAAACCCCAAGAGAGCCAACACTTCCCTCCCGCGCCTCACCACACTTCCGCAGGCGGAAACCGAGGGCAGGCATGCACGCCCCCGCCCCTGCCTGGCAGAGGAGGAAACACGGCCAGGTCGGTCAGGAGGCTTAACAGCCCCCAGCCAGCCCGGCCGCTGTTCATCTCCCTACCCCAGCATACTCGCGCAAACAACAGCCTCATCCTCGAGCATTCAGCCTCGCCCGCCTTCACTCATAGCCAAGCCTTGACGGGCCATGCTGTAAAAGTTGCGGTATCGTTACCGCACTGATATAACTGAAGGCTGTCAGAACCGTTCGCCTGCCCATGGCGGCGGTCAGGCAACCGCCGAGGTAGGCAGTCCGGCCCGGCGGCCGACCACTTCGACGAAAGGCCATGATGGCGTACGCGACGATCAGGGATGTGGCCCAACGGGCCGGTGTCTCCGTATCGACGGTCTCCCGAGCCCTTAACGACTCCGGGCGCATCTCCCCTGCCACTCGACAGCGCATCAACCAGGTCATCCACGACCTGCACTATGTGCCGGACTCCCGAGCCCGATCCATGCACTCCGCCCACTCGCGCACCATCGGCCTGCTCATCCCCGACATCCGCAACTCCTACTTCGCAGACCTGGCCTATCTGATCCAGGGCCAGCTGCTCAACCACGGCTTCCAGACCCTGATCTGCACCTCAATCCAGGGCGACCCAGGCGAAGACCGGGCCCAGGTGCGCAATCTGCTGGGCCAGCACATTGACGGAGCCATCATCGTGCCCGGGCCGCGTTCCTCACATACTCTGGAAGAGCTGACCAGACGCGGACTGCCCCTGGTCTGCGTGGACCGTGCCGCCGAGGGTGCCGCCGGTCGCGACGGGCGGACCATCCCCTGCGTGGACGCCGACCCCGAACCCGGCCTGCGGCAGGCCCTTGAGGATCTGCACACCCGGGGCCACCGACGCATCACCCTGGTGCCCGGCCCTCTCAAAGAATCGGCCACCTTCCAGGAACGCCTGGACGTCTACCGGAACCTGCTGGCAGGCATCGAGGGCATGGACGACCCCCTGGCCGACCAGGTAGAGCCCGGGACCTTCGACCCCGACATGATCCACCTCTGGGCCCGGCAGGGAATCACCGGGGTGCTCTTCGGATCCTCCCTGGAGGCCATACGCGCCATCAAAACGACCCAGTCCCGAGGAATCAGCATCGGCGAGGACCTGTCCATGATCACCTTCGACGACCTGCCCGTCTTCCGCATCCTGACCCCGGCAGTGTCGACCATCTCCCAGCAAATCGACACCATGGGGACCCGCTGCGTGGACATGCTCCTGCAGCTGATGGCCGGCTCGCCCGTGCGGTCGGTCCGGCTGCAGACCAGCTACCGCCACTGCGCCTCGGTGGGGCGCCCGCCCGCGCACACCGGCCAGGATCCCTGAACCTCCACAGCGTGATCATCAAAGCGGACAAGCTCATCAAGGAACGGAGAAACATGATTCAAGATATGGCGGCGGCATCCGACCAGGTGCTCAAGGGACTGGATACCATCACAGGATCCATCTCGGTGGTCGGGTCCATGAATGCGGACTACACCGTCAACACCGACAGGCTGCCCAAGCCCGGCGAGACCATCAACGGGGGTCCCCTGCAGGTGCTTCCCGGGGGCAAGTCAGCCAACCAGGCGGCGACCGCTGCCCGCATCGGCGCCCAGGTCAGGCTCTTCGGGGCCGTAGGATCCGACTCCAACGCCGACTTTCTGCTGGGGCAGCTGGGCAACGCCGGGGTGGACGTCTCCCATGTGATGACCGTTCCAGGAGCCAGCGGGACCACAGTCATCACCGTGGATGCGCGTGGTGAGAACACCATCGTCTACTCCCCCGGCTCCAACGGCAAGGTGGATGTGGACTACGCCCACCGCTCCCGCCAGGCCCTGACCTCGGCCAAGGTGCTGGGCTTGTGCCTGGAGAGCCCCATCGAGACGGTCACCGAGGCCGCGCGCATGGGCCACGAGGCCGACATGACCGTGCTGCTCAACGACTCCCCCTTCCGCGCCGACCTGCCCACCGACCTGATCGCCAACTCCGACCTGATCCTGGTCAACGAGCATGAGATGGCCCAGCTGCTGGGCATCGACGAGCCCGAGGACGGCGACTGGCTGGGGGCCGACTGGGACCGGATCAACCAGACCATGCAGGACTTCGGCTTCCATCGGGCCATCGTCACCCTGGGCGGCGAGGGGTCCATGGTGCTGGACCATGGCCAGACCTACCGGATTCACGCCGTGCATGTGGACGCCGTGGACACCACTGGCTGCGGGGATGCCTTCATGGGCACCGTGCTGGCCGGCCTGGCCTCCGACATGACCCTGGTGCAGGCCGCCCAGCTGGCCTCCTACGTCTCCGCCTACGCTGCCACCGGGCAGGGGGCGCAGGCCTCCTACGGCACGGCCGAGCAGATTAGGCTACGTTTCTCCTGAGTCTGGGCGTTCGTGGTCGGAGCCATCAAGGTCGAGCCATCGGAATCCTGACCACCGGGGTCTTGTAACCAGGGTCCGCTGGTCAGGGTCCAACGATTAGACAGGTAGAGCGCTGCTGACTCCCTCCCCTGCGTTGTCAGGCCGATGAACCGTTGCGAAAAATGCACGACGATTCGTCGGCCTGACTGGTATCTGTGCGATAGAGGCTGGATGGATGAATATGGGATGCATACTTGTTGCCAGTTGAGTGCAAATGTGGAATTTAGACTCATTGCCAACTGAGAGCAAGTCCTAAATCCGCTTTTGTTGCCAACTGAATTCAAGCACTGAATCTGTTCTTATCGCCAGTGTTAAATACATCTTACAACTGCTCCGGCTCATCCACCTTGCGACAGCCTGGGACCACGTTTGACCTCATCATCCCTCGGACTGATGGCACCTCCCGCTGTCCCCGAATATTGTTGATTCCATGAACACAGTCAGTCAAACAGCGCAGCGACCAATCACCAGGTCCAATAATCGAATGCTACTGACTGACGCCCTCTTCGCCATCCTTTTGTTTCTGCTGGTGAGCGGCTCCAGCGCCAATCTACGAGATGGGGCCCTGATCCCCTTGCAGGAAAACCTGATCCTGATGTGGACGGTCCTGCTCATAGCCCCTGTCGTTATCCGTCGCCGATTCCCGAACGTAGCAGCCGGGCTCTTCGTCGCTGTGGCTCTGGCTCAGCTCCTGTTGGGACCTGCCATCATGCTCTCCGACGCAGTCTGCCTGGTGATGGTCTATTCCTGTCTGCTCTACGGACGTCCATCCTGGCGCCGACTCTATCTGACTGTGGCCTGGGTCATGACGCCCCTATCCTGCCTTATCTTCACATTGGTCGATTTGGGGTTTCTGCCTCCAGGCAAGACGTGGCCGGACCACATCTCAATGTTGCCGACCTCATTCAAAGATCTGGCAATCACCTTCCTATCGAATTTACTGATCGAGGGGCTTCTGCTACTCATAGCCATCGTTGCAGCCTACTGGACGCGGACCAGAAGGGATGCCATTGATGAGGCCCGGCGACGCAACCACGCCTTGGCCCTGCAGGCAGAGCAAAGCGCGGCCCTGTCTGCCAGCGCTGAGCGGGCCCGCATAGCGCGTGACATGCACGATGTAGTCGCCCACACTCTGTCCATTGTCATTGTGCAGGCAGATGCCGGCAGGTACGCAGCCACTGCCGATGCGCACCTTGCTCTTAAGACCATGCGCACCATCGATCAAGAGAGCCGTCGCGCCCTACGTGAGCTGAGCTCGCTCTTCGGCAAACTCAAGACTCCAACCAACCCTGCACCCGAAACCAGCCAAAAGACAGCTGATTCTCTTCCAGGCCAACACTCTTCTTCCCCACCACCAACGGACCCAGCCCATATTCAGCCGCCTGACCAATCTCAAGCAACTGCCCAAACGAATTCCGCTAGTCAATCCGCGAACGCTCATAATCTGAATCCAGCCGGAACAGATTGCACTCAGCCGAGCCAAGCCAGCGACCATCTTCACACAATCAAAGAGATTCCAGCTGCCAACACTGCCAAGGCCAACATGGATACGGCCGACAATGCGCGTACCTGTCCCTCGGTTACCACCTCTTCAAACAATCCGCCGACCAGCTATAAATCATGGTCAGACCTGATAGATGCCGCCCGACTTGCTCAGCCGAAATCCCAATTCAGCCGACGCATTGAAGGCCGACCCTGCCCAGAAAAGCTGGATCGCAGCCGCGCCATAACTGCTTACCGGGTGCTGCAAGAAGCATTGACCAATGTTCGCAAGCATGCCGCTCCGGCTTCGTCTGTGCTAGTTGAAGAACAGTGGCTCACGGACGGTTTGTGTCTAACCATTGACGACCGCCCATTTGACCATTCCTCTACCAATTCAGATTCTCCGCCACAGATGGAGCGACCTGCGCATTCAGGTTTCGGTCTTTTAGGGATGCGCGAACGACTGACTTCTCTTGGAGGCAACCTTCAAACTGGTCCCGAACCAGAAGGCGGTTACCACCTCCAAGCGTGGATTCCTTTTGCCACTCCGCCACAATCCGACCCTGAAGCGGGGATACGTGCCAATCGACAAGCTCAATGGTCCCTACGCTCGATTGTCTCCACGCTCTTCGTCTGGTTTCAACGCCATCCATTGACGGCCGACCTGGGTTTGGTAATCGGACTCGTACTGGTAGAGAATCCAGGTCAAGCTCTTGCTATAGCACCTGTCACGCGACAATATGATCCGGGCCGACCAGTAAGAATCATCGCCACGCTAGGTATTGCTTTGCCTCTGATTGTGCGCAGGGTCCGTCCCGGCATTTGCGCCGCCATAGTGTCTGCAGTTGCCGCCCTGCTGCTGCTCTTCTCACCCTGGCTGCCAGAAGCTGCAGTCTTATCCCCAGTCGCCGTCTATTCAGCAATGGTTTACGGTAAATACACCACCCGGCGGTGGGTTCCGTTGGCGGTCATCACGGATACGGTTTTATGGGCTGTCAGATGTGTAGCCAATAACCAAGGGTGTCCAACCATTCTGGCCTACATGATAGAAGGCCCGGCAGAATCATCTTTCTCTGAATCCCATTTGACACTTTTCATAGTGATGGCCGCACCGGCCTTGATCTGTCTGCTGACCATGCTGATTGCCTCACGCCGACGCACTCGTGGTTCGGTCCTGCTCCTCCAGCAGGAACGCGAGCGCGCGCTAAACCAGACCCTGCAGGAAAGCCAGGCTCTGGCAGCCAATCAAGAGCGCGAACTCATTGGCTCTACCATGCAGGTAGAAGTGGCCGCAACCCTGAATACAGTCATTGCATCCACTACCAAAGCCATCTCCGAGTTGAACCATTATCAGGTCAAAGGGGTGAACCCTCCCCCAGAGCAGGTAGCGCAAGCCTTCGGTGACATTGCTTCTCAAGGACGCCAGGCCCTGGCTCGCATGCGACAACTGCTCACCGTCCTGCGTCACAGTTCCAGCACCGGTTTACGCTCAAACACTGACACCGGCGATTCCCCAAACAAGAGCCTCAATTCAGACAGGAACCATATGGGCGAGCCCACCCGTAAAAACACACATATACCGGCTCTTCACCCAGCCAAACCCCTGCCAGTAGATCTTGATGATCAGCTTGACAACTATTCGCAACAATCGCAACAGGATAAGGAACCAGAGCATGCACAATCAGACCAACAGGACCACCCAGACTCCAGGCGTGGGCGTTCTTGATGATGAGCACCTCCTGTGGATAACAAACAAGAAAACGACCGTGCCAGGTAATCAGCACAATCGGAAAATTGAGCACTCCATAAATCACGCACCCGAAGATTAGACACTCCGGAAATCGATTGCTGACGAGCATAACTTCACCAGTTGAAAGTCTCTCCGACGACAGTCACTAGCCAACAATTACTCAATCAACAATCAATAAGACAGCGATTACACTGGCTCCAAATTAAATCCAGTTGTAATTCCAAGCAAGACTCAACTCAGATAAAATTGGATGGTGGCGCTGGCCACCATATAGCGGAAAGAAGCAGGCAGTCATGGAACGGACCGAACCCATCAGCGTTGCCATCGTGGACGACCAGGATCTGGTCCGAGCTGGCTTTGCCATGGTCATCGGCTCCCAGGATGATATGACCGTGGTCGGCCAAGGCGCGGACGGCGAGCAAGCAGTGGATCTGGCCTCACGCCTGCGGCCCGATGTGATCCTCATGGATGTCCGCATGCCCGGCATGGACGGTTTGACAGCCACCCGCCGTATCACTGCTTTGTCACCTAACCGCCCTGAGCTCAGGGTCATTGTGCTAACCACCTTCGATCTTGACGAATACGTCATGGCGGCTATAAAAGCCGGCGCATCAGGATTTCTGCTCAAGGATACCGAGCCTGAAACCCTCCTGACCTCCATCCGTACAGTTCACCAGGGCAATGCGATTATCGCTCCTTCGGCTACAAAACGCCTGATCGAACATATGGCCCATGACATGCCTGCGACCGGGTCCGTGCAATCGGGATCGATCTATCGCGATCCCGAGGCGGACCTGCTCACTGATCGTGAGCTGCAGGTCCTGGTTCACATAGCCCAGGGCCTGAGCAACCAGGAGATCGCCGACAATCTGGGGATCTCACTGCCCACAGTGAAAACTCATGTAACTCACATTCTTCAGAAGATCAATGCCCGCGACCGCGTCCAGGCGGTGGTCTTCGCTTACGAAAACCACCTGGTATGAACCCGGCCGTCAGGCGGCATCAATCGTCGCTGAGCGCCTCAATAGGTGAAACCTTGACTGCCTCCCTGGCTGGCAGCACACTTGCTACCACAGCAGCCAGCAAGGCCACTGGCAGTATCAGCGCAAAAGCCGGCCATGGCACGGTGAAGGTCACGGACCCTAAAGGCACAAAGACCTGATAAGCTCCTATCCATCCGAATAGCGTTCCTAGAACGATTCCAGCCAGACTGGCTCCTAGGGCAATCATGCAGGCCTCGACTCCCAAGGATCGGCGAACTTGGACACTGCTCATGCCGATTGCTCTGAGCGTGGCAGTCTCACGACGGCGCTCCAGCACCGACATCATCAAAGTGTTGGAGACCCCAATGAGGGCGATAATGACGGCAACGCCCAGCAATGCCACCATGATTGCCAACAAGGAATCGATTCTTTCACCCCATATCCTCTTCTGCGTCAGCCCTCCGCTCATAGCCATGTCGTCATGCTCTCCAACAGCCTGACGTATGTCATCCAAGAGCAGTGCAGCATCGCGATCTCCCTGCGTCCTGATCCAGATTTCATGCGTCTTGGTGTCAATCCCGGCAACATTTTGAGAGTCCGTGATTGCATAGACACCACTGGTATCCAGCCCGCCGAATCCGGCAAAGACCCCAGTCAGTGTTCTTCTTGCATTTGTCTCTTTTCCACGTTCATCGTCCGCCTGAGGATCAGCTATCAACAACTTCAACTGACTTCCATCCCGGTAACCGGAATGCTTGGAAATCGTTCTGGTCGACACCAGCATTGCATCCGACCTTTGCGTACCTGGACCCAGATTGGCATGGAGCACACGCCTAATCCGTGAAGCATCCAAGGCATAGACAGTCATGGAATCTTGTGAGGGGCCTCCTGACTCGACCTCGGCATTGAACCGCTGCACAAGCTCTGCATCAGCAACACCTTCGACACGCTCAATGGCCCGCACATTATTCTTATTTAGCCCCTGACCGGATATTTCAATATCCAAGGAATAACGCTGATCAATATCCTTGGCCAAGGTCCGTTTAGTGGTTACCGCACCTGTAGCCAGAGTGGAAACCAGGGTTACACCGATCAGCAGAGCAACACCTGTGGCAGCGACTCGTGAGGGATTTCGAGCGATATTCGCCACTCCGACCCTGCAAGATGGTCCAATCCGGGACACAGGTCCACCCAGACAACGCAGAAGAGCCGGAATCCATCGACGCGCACCCATCAGCGCACCCAGGAAAATCAGCAAAACACCCAATACCGCAAGACCTAGCAATAATTCCTGCTGATTACTGGTCTGGACCGTATCGCCAGAGTTTGTCCTGACCAGCTCTGTGACGCGCCAAGAGGACCAAATCACGAATACCAAGCCGCTGACTGCCAGCAGGATGCTGATCCACAAACCGGTCCGCTTCCTGCTGCCTTGTTCCTGATGATCCACTGGTTGCAGGGCTTCAAGCGGTCTGACCCTGATAGCCGTACGAGTAGACCCAAAGGCAGCCACCAAGGTTGCCAGAACGCCGAGCACAAACGGAACCAGAAGGGCTGTAGGTGTAAGCAGGAGTTCAAGCTTCATGGTGCCCGAATGCAAACCAAGGCAACCGGCAAGGCCCATCAATCCCATAGCCAACAAGATGCCGACCAGGGAAGATATAACGCCAAGGAACAGGGCCTGCTGCAACACGCCTGCCCTGATTTGCCATCGATCAGCCCCAATAACCCTCAGCAGGGCCAGATACCTGCGCTGTCTGGCCACCATGATCTGGAAGGTGTTGGCAATCACCAAGGCGGCCACCACCATGGCCAGCACACCGAAAGTCATGAGGAAAACAGTCATGATGTTCACACCATTGCCGGTCTGCTCACCGAGCAGTCTGTCCTCCATGGCACGACGGTCCTCCAGCTGGTATCCGTCGGGAATGTATCGACTGATATTTTGCAGAGTGTTCTGGAGTTCCTTGCCCTGGCCATCAACCTGCAGATAGATGTTTCCCACAGGAAGGGACTCCGGTCCGACCAATCCCGCCGTACTCAGCAGGCGTTCAATCCGAGAACCCGTCAGCACCACAGCTCCGCCGAAATCGTCGTACTTTCCCCCATGGCTCTTGCTTATGCCTGAGATGGTCAAGTCCACAGTGCCTTGGTCAACAAGGCGTTCTTTATTTGAAGAATCCTGAGCACTATCGCTATCACTACCTGGCAGCATCACCGAGGACAGATGGAGGCGCACCTTATCATCCAGACCAGCCTGGAGCCTGCTGGCGACGGAATGCGGCAGCACAACCTGATCATCTGAATCAGGCCATTGCCCCCGATCCAGATCGATAGGCATAAGCTCCTGCCTGGCACCCACAATGGCCAGAATCCCTTTGCTGGAATGACCGTTTGCTTCCGTATCCACCATGAGGTCGACATCAGGGCGCAAACCACCAACACCGCGCACTTTCGACAGCCCCTTGCCATCGAATTCGTCGAGCAGGATCGGCTTGTCCTGATCCCTTCTGGAGGTCACAGCATAGTTGGCTTGACCTGCATCCATGCTGATTTCGCGACGCATGGAGGCATTCGCCACGTTGCCAAAAAGGAGCGTCAGGCACATAAAGAGGGTGCCGATCACGATGGCCAGACCAGCCGGGATCATCATACGTGCATCGCGCTTCATCATCGTACGAGTTATCCGCCACACAATGCACCCCTTAGTCCTGGAACTGGGAATCGCCGGCAGTGCCAGCCGGGACTTGTTCAGCCAGAAGATCGTTCATGGCTTTCACTGTCGGATCTTTTCGGTCCGAAACAATCCGTCCGTCGGCAAAGACAAGCGCACGATCTGCGTAGGATGCGGCATAGGCATCATGAGTGACCATGATAACGGTCTGATTCAGCTCGCGCACGGAATCACGCAGGAACTTCAGAACACCAGTGCTGGCGGCCAGGTCCAGGTTGCCCGTCGGTTCGTCCGCAAAGACCAGACCGGGTTTGGTTATCAACGCTCTGGCGATGGCGACCCGTTGCTGCTGCCCCCCGGATAATTCACCGGGAAGATGGTCCAGCCTCTCCGACAAACCGAGGGTCTCTACCAGTTGCTCCATCCACGAGCTGTCAGGCCGAACGCCGTCCAGTACCAGCGGCATGAGGATGTTCTGTTTGGCAGTGAACATAGGCAATAGGTTGAAGCTCTGGAAGATGAATCCCAGATGCCTCCGCCTGATCAGAGTCAGCTGACGGTCGTCCAGTCGTGTCAGGTCAACTCGGCCGGCCTGATCAATCGATGGATGGTGACGATCTCCGCTCTTCGAATGCAGAAGATCAGCGGCCATATAGACATGGCCAGAGGTGACAGTATCCAGGCCAGCCAGAACGTGCATAAGTGTTGATTTGCCCGAACCTGAAGGGCCCATGATGGCAGTGAACCGGCCTTGCTCAAAATTCACGTCAATTCCGCGCAGGGCATGGACGGCGTTCGAACCTTGCCCATAATCCTTAGTCAGCTGTCTGGCACTGACGGCCGGCGGTCCCGCGACACCCGGGACTGCTTTGTCGATTAAACCTTGTGAAGACGAAGTATCCGCTTTGTTCTGCATGGTGCTCCTTTATCCGCGAGGAAGCCTTTCTCCCGTCAGCTTCCGACCGTATCCGGCTATCGGCTGCAGCGATATGCTCCCTAGGAGCGATGAAGATAATCATCCTTACGGATGAGTGCACTAAAGAACTCTTCCTGTTAGGCTGGCACCATCCAAATCAACGCGGGCGGCGGGGATGGACTATGCGGAGATGAAGCAAATCATGTTCAGCACAAAAGACAATGAGCCTAAAGACATGGATCCATCAGACCAGAGGATTGAAACAATTGCCTCGATCCCCTTAATCGACTACGAGAATAACGAGGTCCCCGCGATCAAGCCGGCTCGCTTACAAGCAGCCTCAAGGAAAACATCATCTGGCAGAATAAATCATTCATTCCCGGCGCCAACCAAGGTGCGCCTGGGTGAAGGTTGGCTGGCTCTGATGCGATCTGACTGCTTGTCGTCATTCCTCTGCTAGAGCCACGACCGGCGGAGTCCGGTTGACGCGCCTTGCAGGCAGGACGCTTGCCAGAACCGCCGCTACGAGCGCCACCAGCAGAATCACCAGGCCAATGGACCAGGGAATCGGGAAAGCCACCGTACCCAGAGAAGAGAAGATCTCATAGGCTGCAGCCCAGCCGAAAAGCAGGCCCAGGACCATGCCAGACAAGGACGACACCAGAGCTATCAACCCTGACTCCACAGCCAGGGACCGCCTGATCTGCTTCCGGGTCATCCCGATGGCCCGCAGGGT
This sequence comes from Bifidobacterium sp. wkB338, assembly GCF_003688325.1. Taxonomy (NCBI): domain Bacteria; kingdom Bacillati; phylum Actinomycetota; class Actinomycetes; order Bifidobacteriales; family Bifidobacteriaceae; genus Bifidobacterium; species Bifidobacterium sp. wkB338. Next base: position 18,420 of record NZ_NPOR01000002.1, on the reverse strand, counting down.
GGCGGACTCCCGTCTGCGTTCCAGTACCGAGAGGGAAAGCGTGTTGGCCACGCCAATCAGGGCGATGGCCACTGCAACCGCCAAGAGAGCCAGGATGATCATGAGCAGGCTGTCGATGGTCCGATCCCACTGCTGCTTTTCAGCCAGACCACCCTTGACGGAAACAGCCGAATAACCAGAAAGCGCGTCTTTCACCTTGTCAATGAATGCTGAGACTGTTGGTGAACCATCGACCTTGGCCCAGATCTGCACGGTCTGAGGCTGAACGCCATTTAGCAAGGATGAGTCGGTCATGCCATATAAATTGCTGGCATCAATCCCCTGGTAGGGCGCATAGATGCTGGTTACGAAGAGTCTTTGAGCCACCGACGTGGATCCGCCATGAGCGTCGCCTTGAATCGGGCTGAGAATATTGAGCCCAAGATTCCCGCCGTCGTGAAAATCCTTCTGCTTGTCCATGAGGCTTTCTGGAAGCAGCAGGGCATCCGGTCCGGAAAGATCCTTGCCGACCTTGGAGTTCAGAAGACGATCGATCTTATGCGCATCCAGGGCGAAAATAGTCATTCCCGCCCCGTTCTCACCGCCTGATTTGACCATGGCTGCATACTGGGGCACCAGCTCGGCCTGTGCAACCCCGTCGATCCGTCGAATGTCGTTCAGAGCCTTGGCATCCAGACCATCAGCGCTGATCTGCAAATCGACCGAGTAGTGCTCATCCAACATGTCGGCCATAGTCTGCTTGGCGCTAGCGGCTCCTGTGATCAGCGTGGCGACCAGTGTCACGCCGATCAGGAGGGCGGTACCTGTTGCCGCCACACGGGAATGATTCCGCGCGATGTTAGCCACGGCAATTGTGGACGAGGGCCCAACCCGCGAAACCAGGGACCCGATTCCCTTGAGCATGAAAGGAATCCAACGATTGGCACTGAACAAAATGCCCAGGAAGGCAAGGATAATGCCGATGACAGCTATGACAGCAACAATATTCGGCCCGTCTCCAGATGCCTTGCCGGCCTTGTCTCCCGTGACATTGAGCCTGACCTGCCAGAGAGACCAGACAGTCATGGTGATGCCCGACAGAATCATGACAACGCTGAAAAACAGACGTATCCTGCTCGTCTGTTTGTTCTCCAGAAGATCAGCAGGCCTCAGCGCCTCCAAAGGACTGACTCTGGTGGCGGCCCATGAGGAGTTGAGGGAGGCCAAGATCGTAACGACGATGCCGAAAACGAGAGGCACCAAGATAACCGCCGGAGTCAGCTTCAATTGGAAGTAGAGGGAATTCGTATGAGCCTTAACTGCACCCAGAATAGCCATGATGCCAATGGCGGCGCCGACCCCGATCAAGGATGCCACAGCGCCCAGGATGATGGAACGAATCAGGACGCTGGCCCTGACCTGGCTCTTATTGGCGCCTATCGTCCTCAGAAGGGCCAGGTAGCGACGTTGCCGAGCAACCATGACCTGGAAGGTGTTGGCGATGACGGTGGCAGCAACGAACATGGCCAGTGTGCCAAAGACCAAAAGGAAGGTGGTCACGGGGTTTTGGGAACCACCGAGCGCGGTCTTGACCAGTCTGTCCTCCATGGTGTGACGGTCTTCAAGGGAATAGCCGGAAGGCATGAGCCTGCGCAGAGAAGCCAGACTCCCATCAAGGTCGCTTCCCTGCCCGCCAACATTCAGGTAAACGTTCTGGGCATACAGGTTACCCATTTCACCAAGACCTGCCGTGGCCATAAAAGCATCTATGGTCTTGGGGGTCAGCACGATTGCGCCGCCCGACTCGCCAAACTCGCCGCCCTCGTTGCCCTGGTTCGAACTGACGCCCGACAAGGTCAGGGGCTTCGATATGAATCTGCCCGCAACCTGGTCAGCGCTGGCCTGCCCTTTCGGCCCAAGGTCCTCGGAAATATACAGCATATTAGGCGACAGATTCAAATTCACCTTGTCACCCAGGGAGAGCTTGAGTCTGGAAACAGTCGGCCCGGGTAAGACCACTTGGTCATCAGCGCTGGGCCAGGATCCCTTGGACAAACCGACCGGCATCAACGATGAATCCGCCATAGGAATGGCAATCACGCTCTCGCTTTTGATCTTGCCGGCGCGAACATCCACCATGAGCTGCGTGTCTGATCTGACTCCGTGAACGCCTGGGACTTTTGCCAGCTCCTCGGTTTTGAAGTCCTTCACCCTCTTATGATCGGGATGGCTCCCTTCCGCAGGGATGATGGCGTAGTTGGCCTGAGCAGCATCGGATGAGACCATCCGCCGCATGGAAACGTCCATGGTATTTCCGAAGAGGAAGGTCATGGCAATAAACAGTGTTCCGACGACAATGGCAATGCCCGCGGGAATCATCATGCCCAGGTCATGCCGCATCATTTTTCTGGCAACGAACAACATAAGCATTACCCTCAGCGATGAGCAGCCGAGTCAGCTGTAGCCGCGGAGGCCATGACCTCCTCGGAGAGCAGTGCGTTCATAGAATCCACAGTGGGTCTGTCCTGGTCTGCCACGATTCGCCCATCCGCAAAGACCAGAGCGCGGTCGGCAAAGGAGGCCGCAAAAACATCATGTGTGACCATGATGATGGTCTGTCCCAGCTCGCGGACCGAGTCCCTCAGGAAGCTGAGGACCTCCGTCGAGGAGGCTGTGTCCAAGTTTCCGGTGGGTTCGTCTGCAAAGACAATGGAAGGTTTGGTAATGAGGGCCCTGGCGATGGCCACACGTTGCTGCTGACCGCCCGAAAGCTCGCTGGGCCGGTGGCTCAGCCTCTCTTCCAAGCCCAGGGTCTTGGCCAGAACGTCCAGCCATGCTGCATCTGGCTTGGCCCCATCCAGGATCAGAGGCATGAGGATGTTCTGCTTGGCCGTAAACATGGGCAGGAGGTTGAAGCTTTGGAAAATGAAGCCCAGGCTCTGGCGCCTCAAGAGAGTCAGCTGATTGTCGTTGAGCTTGGTCAGGTCGACCACTCCCCTCCGCCCTCCATGGCGGCTGGCTCGACTGCCCTTCACCCCGGCAGCATCGGTCCCGTTCAGGTAGACATGTCCGGAGGTAGCGGTGTCCAAGCCGGCCAAGGTATGCATGAGAGTGGACTTGCCCGACCCGGAGGGACCCATGATGACTGTGAACCTGCCCCGTTCGAATTCGACATCGACACCCCGTAGGGCATGGACCAGGTTCTCCCCACTCCCATAGTCCTTGGTCAGTCCCTTGGCCTTGATGGCCACCTGGGCGATCTGCCTCGGTTTCCCCGCACCGGACGACAAATCAGAAGACGTCCTCGTCTTTGCTCCATGTTTCATGCTTCCATTTTACCCACCACAATATTTCCGCCTGACCAGTCAGATGCTGTCCGCCACTGGAGAGGGGAAGAGGGAAACATATACAAAGGTGCCCATCGAAACGTAATGAGGTTTCGACAGGCACCTTGTGCTTCTTCCACTTCTCGGTCATATATCACACGGATACGGCACCAAGAAGGAAGCGTGATTGTCGGCTACTTGGCCAGACCGGACTCCTTCAATGCCTGGAAGGCACCCTTGAGGTCATCCAGAATGTCCTCAATGTTCTCCGTGCCGATGGAGAGCCTGATGGTACCGGGATGGATTGCCTGATCCTCCAGCTCCTCCGGTGTCTCCTGGGAGTGGGTGGTCGATGCTGGATGGATGGCCAGCGACTTCACATCAGCCACGTTGGCCAGAAGTGAGAAGAGATGTAGGTTGTTGATGAAAACCCTGGCCGCATCCTTGCCGCCCTTCAGATCAAAGGTGAAGATGGAGCCGGCGCCGTTCGGGAAGTAGCGCTTGTAGAGCTCGTGGTCGGGGCGCCCCTCGATGGCAGGGTGGCTGACCGACTCCACCTCAGGCACGGTCTGCAGGTAGTCCACCACCTTCAGGGCGTTCTCAACGTGGCGCTCAACCCTCAGCGAGAGCGTCTCGGTCCCTTGCAGGAGGAGGAAGGCTGCGAAGGGCGAGATGACGGCGCCAGTGTCGCGCAGGAGGATGGCACGAATGCGGGTGACGAAGGCCGCAGCACCCAGATCCTGGTAGAAGCGCAAACCGTGGTAGCTGGGGTCAGGCTCAGTCAGGGTGGGGAACTTGCCGGGCACTGCCGCCCAGTCGAACTTGCCGCCTTCCACGACTACCCCGCCCAAGGTGGTGCCATGGCCACCGATGAACTTGGTGGCCGATTCCACGACGATGTCAGCGCCGTGCTCCAGCGGACGGAACAGGTAAGGAGTGGCGAAGGTATTGTCGACAATCACCGGCAGGTTGTGGTCATGAGCGATCTTGGAGATGGCCTCGAAATCGGGCAGGTCGGCGTTGGGGTTGCCGAAGGTCTCGAAGAAGACCAGCTTGGTGTTCTCCTGGATGGCCGACTCGAAGTTGGATGGGTCCGAAGGATCCACGAAGGTGGTCTCGACACCATCGCGGGGCAAAGTGTGCTTGAGGAGGTTGAAGGTTCCGCCGTAGATGTTCTTGGAGGACACGATATGGTCTCCGGTCTGGGTAATGTTCCGGAAGGCATACTCCACTGCGGCTGCTCCCGATGCCACGGCCAAGCCGGCAGTGCCGTTCTCCAAGGCGGCGATCCTGTCCTCGAAGACCCCCTGGGTGGAGTTGGTCAGACGGCCGTAGATGTTGCCCGGGTCCTTCAGTGCGAACCGCGCTTCGGCGTGGTCGAAGTCGTGGAAGACGTAGCTGGTGGTGGCGTAGATCGGTACGGCCCGGGAATCAGTGGCGGGGTCGGCCTGCTCCTGGCCCACGTGAAGCTGAAGGGTCTCGAAATGGTACTTGTGCGGGTTCTGGTCGGTCATGTCGATTCCTATCTGTTGGTGACGTGCGTCCTCTTGTAAGTTCTTGAATGTGACCTTAAGCGGCCCAAACCCACTTGTTCAAGCCAAAAAGGACTTTTCGGTATCGTCCTTTTTTATAACAGCTTCCAAAAGGTTGAAAGCGGGCCTTTTTGTCTCGACATTGCACACGCGGCAGTGCCCGTTTAACCCCTCCGCTGTAGAGTCGAGTAAGCAACGGAGAAAGTTCCGATGCGAACAGCCTCAGCAGGCATGAAGGAGTTCAAAAGATGGCCGGACAGACGGACGATCAGAACAGGCTCTACCAGCGCGACAGCAAGTACATCCCCCGAGTCGCCGCTGTGCATGACATGTGCGGGTATGGCAAGTGCTCGCTGACGGCCGCCATCCCCATTCTTTCGGCGGCCGGATGCGACGTTTGCCCGGTGCCTACAGCCCTGTTCAGCGCGCACACCATGTTCAAGGACTACACCTTCCACGACACCACCGAGATGCTGCCGGGATACCTGGATGCCTGGCAGAAGGAGGGCGTCGACCTTGACGGGATCTACAGCGGGTTCCTGGGCAGCGCCGAACAGGTTGACATCATTCAGCGCATGTATCGGGAATACCCCAAGGCCTTGCGGCTGGTCGACCCCGTCATGGGCGACGGCGGATCCATGTACCCCACCTACACCGAGGAGATGTGCCGGGCCGTGACCAATCTGGTCGATGGAGCCGACCTGCTCATGCCCAACCTGACCGAGGTCAGTCTGCTGACCGGCATCGACTACGAAGGCCAGGACCTTGACGATGCGCAGGTTGGTGAGCGTCTGGGCCGTCTGCTGGACATGGGCGCAAAAAACGTCATCATCAAGGGCATCGACCGGAAGGACGGCAAGCTGCGCAACTTCGTGGCCTCGGCAGATCATGGCGGAGTCAGCGAGCGCACCGAGCTGGTCCACGACAAGCTGCCCTTCATGATTCACGGGACCGGTGATGCCTTCGCCTCCAGCCTCTGCGGGGCGCTCTTTGCGGGACGAGGCTTGGCCGATGCCGCCCGAATCGCCGGTGAATTCGTCCGCTCGGCCATGCAGCACACACGCAATCAGCCCGACTGTCAGCAACGCGGGGTCAGTTTTGAGCTGGACCTGAGGCAGATGACTGCTCTGGTGCAGGAGCTGTGAGCCCAAGGTCGGCGAAAGCGGCATAGGAGTCTGGGCATTTGCCAAAAGTGGAAGACCAAGGTGGATGAATAAAACCTAGACCGCCTTAATCGGCGCATTCTTGCCGGCCAATTACGTGGTCGACAATGTGACAAATCAGTCATAGAGCGACCCGGACACAGCAGACCGGAAGGCGTTGCCAGCGAATTCGCCGGCGGTACCTTCCGGTCTCCGTTATCTCTTTATTCCTGGTTTCTTAGTTGCCTGATGCTCTGCTCCCTTCGCTTATTTCTCTCTATGTGTATCATGCGTTTCTGTTTCCTTGGTTTCTGCTTTACTTAGTTCCGCTTTGCCTGCTTCTCCTTTCTTTCGTTTCTGTTTCAGTTCTTCTTGCCTCTGCCGACTCTGCCTGGTGTAGAGATGAATGCAATCGATACAACATCAGCATCGGGAATCCACTCGTTCATCCACTTTCGTGCGTGCGCAGGATCATTCGACCACATGCCTGGTTCGGCTAGTCACCGACTTCCTTTCAGTGGTCTCCTAGAAACATGGACACACAAGAACTGACTAGACCAAATAATCTCCGCACAGCCATAAACGACAGGGGTGGCAGAACCGATGCCGACATTATGATCACAGACCCATTGGTCGCGCGACCCATAAGAGCTCTGCCCGATTCCAAGAGATCCTTCGACAACCCAGAAAACACACGAACTAGTGGAGCAAGGTTTAGTACGAACAACGATGAATCCATCGACATAGAACTGGCAGATATTGAACGACAGATCAGAGTCAGTGGCATAAACAGCCGAGAGCTCGGACGTTTGGGCGAGGATTACGCCTGCCAGTGGCTGCGGCAACGAAACTGGAAGATTCTAGCCCGCAATTGGAGAAGCAGATTCGGCGAGTTGGACATCATCGCTCTGGATCCCGAGGCGACTCTGGTATTCGTAGAGGTCAAGACCAGGCGCACCGGTCGGTTCGGATCCCCAGAACAGGCTGTCGGCCCGCGCAAGCAGACCCACCTGCGTCACGCAGCAGTCCAATGGCTGATAAGCCACGACCGAGAACCCAACGCACGGCATCGCAGCACCCGATTCGATGTCATCAGCCTGTCAGTCAAGTCCGACCCTGGCAGAAGCATGTATTCCGAGGGTGCCCATCCCCTGACTTCCTGTCAGACATCCGCCGAGACCGTCAGAGGATCCAACCATTCGGGCAGGGGCGGATGGAAACCGGGATCAGTCTTCCTCAGGCACACCAAAGAGGCCTTCTGATGCGTCTTGGATCTGCTGAATCCGTAGGATTGATAGGGCTCAAGGCCTTTCTCATTCACGTGCAGTCCTTCATCTCCCCAGGACTGCCCTACTTCTCCATCATCGGGCTGCCGGATGCCTCCTTGTCGGAGTCGCGGGAACGGGTCAAATCCGCCTGCTCGGCCTGCGGATTTCGTTGGCCGCAGACCAGAGTCACCGTCAACATGTCCCCTGCTTCAAAGCCTAAACACGGCTCCTCACACGACCTGGCCATTGCGACCAGCGTCCTAGAAGCCGGCGGTGCGCTGCCGACGGAAGGCCTGGATCATACAGTCATCGTGGGCGAGCTTAACTTGGATGGCACGATTCTGCCTATCAACGGTCTGCTGCCCATCCTGATGCAGGCCAGAGCTCAGGGAATCACGCGAGCCTTCGTCCCCGCAGACAACCTTGACGAGGCCCGTCTGGTTCCCGATATTGAGGTTGTCGGACTGCGTCACCTGGGCCAGCTCATTCAGGCCTTGGGCGGGCGAAGCAGAATCGCCGTCCCTGAAGCAGACGGCCATAAGAAAGCCGACGAGCCAACCGCCATAGCGAGTGTGCACACTAGGAACTCAGCTCGTAATGTCAACTCCCCCGCCAATGCCGAACCAGCTCCACCGAAGCCGGACATGGCTGACGTGATTGGCCAGGAGGAGACCAAATGGGCCATGATGGTGGCTGCAGCCGGCGGCCACCACATGCTCATGGTCGGTCCTCCAGGAGCCGGCAAGAGCATGCTTGCGGAACGGCTTCCCAGCATCATGCCCGCTCTGGATGCTGTTCAACAGCTTGAGGTGGCTTCCATCCGATCCCTATGTGGCACGCTGAGCCAGTATGGGATTACCAATGTGCCACCCTTCGAGGCCCCTCATCATACGATCTCCATGGCGGCCATGGTCGGAGGCGGAGCCGGACTCGCCACCCCTGGCGCCATCACCCGTGCCCATCGCGGAGTCCTCTTTATGGATGAGGCGCCGGAATTCTCTCCAAGGGTGATCCAATCCCTACGCGAGCCCCTGGAGATCGGGCGGATCTTCTTGTCCCGGGCCAAGGGCAGCACCACCTTCCCGGCTCGTTTTCAGCTGGTCATGGCTGCCAACCCCTGTCCTTGCGGATACGGATACGGCACAGGCGAGCGCTGCACCTGCACACCCCGCGAGCGCCTCCGTTATTGGAACAGGCTGTCAGGACCCATCATGGACCGCATCGACATCCAGACCACGGTCCCCCCGGTGATCGACCCGGGATTCGACGATCACCGTCCACGCCAGCACAGCGTCCAGATCCGCAAGCGTGTGACACGTGCACGTCAGACGGCAAAAGAGCGTTTCCACAAGGAAGGCTGGACCTGCAACGCCCAGGTCAGCGGCGAATGGCTGCGTCAGAATACATCTTCCAAAGCGCGTTCGGTCGTGGATCAAGCACTGCGCAGACAGCGGATCAGTCTGCGAGGGGCCGACAGGACCATGCGCCTGGCATGGACTCTGGCAGACCTGGACGGACGGCCCAGCCCCGGTGCCGACGATGTGACCACCGGCATCCTACTCAGGACAAGGGCCGTCTGAGATGACCAAATCCTTGATGAAAACCATGCCAGCAGACCAACCGCGACCGATGACCATGGTAGAAAGTGACTGGCTTGCCAGAGCTGTGCTGACCCTGGCTGCAGACGGCCCGGATGCCTTCATGATCAGCTGTCTGCTGGGCTCGAACCAGGCGGCCGACCTTTGTCGAAATCTGATCGAACTAAAGGCACCGAACCACTCGGATGGCGACGGCCCTCATGATGCTGCTCGCGCCAGACTAGACGAACGCTTTCTGAAGGGGACGGCTCGATGGGGACGACAAACGAGCCCTGAAGACCTAACTCGGTTCCATAAGATCAGTGACTCCTGGCGAAGACGCCTAACACCCTTGCTGGCCACGGACACTGACCAGGTGCGGACCATGATGACTGGTGGAGGTCGGTTCTGGGTGATGACCCCTGGCGACCCCTGCTGGCCAGGTCAGGTGGGTGACCTGGCACGTCGCTCTGATTGGGCCCCTCCCCTCTGCCTGTGGGGACAAGGCAATCCTGAAGCCTTGATCTGCTGTGACCGTCCCTTGGCCGTAGTCGGATCAAGGACATGCGACGAGTATGGCCGGTCCACCGCCCACCAGATAGCCATACAGGCTGCTGGTAAAGGCCACCTGGTCGTCTCCGGCGGGGCCATGGGCACGGATGCCGCCGCCCACTGGGGAGCACTGGCAGCTGGCGGCGGGCGAACGGTGGCCGTTTTCGCTGGAGGCTTGCTGCATATGGGTCCCAAACGCAACAGTCGTCTGTTTGAAAACATTGAGGCAGATGGTGGCGCACTGATCAGCGAGCTACCGCCAGGCACTATCCCCGAAGCACGGCGGTTCCTGCTGCGCAACCGAATCATCGCCGCCCTGGCCTCCGACATTGTAGTGGCACAGGCACGACACCGATCCGGCGCGCTGAACACAGCCAACTGGGGCGTGGAATTGGGCCGTCGTGTACTGGCTGCCCCCGGAAGAATCGACCAGCCAGAAAATACCGGCTGCAACAGACTCATCCATGAGGGCAAGGCGGAGTTGCTCCTGTCGGCGACCGACATCCAAGACATCTGCCATCCCGCCCATGCACCTATCCACCCTGACAAATCCGTTCAACAGGGAACCGGCGTTTCAGTCAAAACCACCGAAGATCATGAGAACCACCAAGCAAGTCGACAGCCCACGCAGCGCATACGGCCGCTTGGCTCCGATCATCCGATCCAAACCATCCACGGCAGTCAACTGCCCTCAACCACACTCAAACAATCCCGGACAAATAGAGACAGGCTTTCGGCCCGTTCTCAAGGCAAAAAGGATTCTTCAACCCCGCTACATAATCCAGCTATGGACCATGAATGGGGAAAAGCCGGCGATGAGCGCCTAACCAAGGTAGAGACCACAGTGCTGGTGGCGATCCGCAATTGTCAGCGACAGATTGGTCCACCCATGACGGGACAGCTTCGTGTTCAGCTCGCTAATCAGGGCCGTGAGCTCTCCGTCAGGCAACTGATGCAGCTGCTGGGATCCCTGGAAATTCGTGGTCTGGTCAGTCTGCAGGGCGGATGTGTGGTAGCCGAAGATCCGAAGACCTGAAGAGTCAGGCCTGCCAGCGACAGCGATCCAAATCCACCACCCAACCATCGGCACCAGCTGATTCGTCACTATGGGGAGGAACAAAGTGAACACCCTCATCCTCCAGCAGTTGACGCTGACGCTCCGGACCACCAAAGGCGAATCCTGGTGCCAGCGAACCATCACGAAAGACCACGCGATGACAGGGAATCACCCCAGGTTCGGGATTGTCATGAAGCGCATAACCTACGAACCTGGCGTTGCGCGGATGACCTGTCAAAGAGGCGATCTGACCATAGGTGGCCACCTTGCCGCGAGGGATCCGTCTAACGACCTGATAAACCTGCTGGGAGAAGGAAAGTTCGGTCATAAGAATCATTCTGCCCGCGTAAGCAGACATAGACCGGATGAGGGTGCCGCTATCAATAGGTCGTGACAGTATCGTTGGTATGAATCCCCAGAAGGTCAGAAACCGCTATGATGCCGTCATCGTTGGAGCCGGAGCGGCCGGATTGTCAACAGCTCTGGGCCTGTACAGAGCTTTAGAGAGCAAAAAGAGCAAGAGCGACTTATCTCCAAAGGTCTTGGTCGTCTCCAAACTACAGCCCCTACGCTCCCACACCGGCTCAGCAGAAGGCGGCATTGCAGCCAGTCTGGGCAACCAGGAAAAAGACGATTGGCATTGGCACTACTACGACACCATCAAGGGCAGCGACTGGCTGGCTGACCAGGATGCCGTGCGAATTCTGGCCGAGCAGGCCCCCGACATCGTCATCGATCTGGAGCATGACGGAGTGGCCTTCTCAAGAACCGAAGACGGGCACATCGCCCAACGTAAGTTCGGCGGCCATACCGCTGATTATGGCGGCCATCCAGTCAGGAGAGCAGCTTATGCAGCCGACCGCATAGGCCACCAGATCCTCCACGCACTTTGGCAGCAGTGCATGCGTCAGGGAGTCGAGTTCGCCGAGGAATGGTATGTGACCGATCTGGTCCTTGACCCGCCCACTGGCGAGGGATCGGGCGGCCATGCCCGAGGACTGATTGTCCTGGACACCCACGCCGGCAAACTGCAGGCCATCCAAGCCGATAATATCGTCCTGTGCACGGGCGGGGCCGGCCGACTCTTCCACACGACCTCCAACTCCTGGGATCTAACCGGTGACGGCATGGCACTTGCCCTGCAGGCTGGTCTGCAGTTGGAGGATGTGGAGTTCATCCAATTCCATCCCACCGGCCTGGGTCACACTGGCATCCTGCTGTCGGAGGCCTCCCGCGCAGAAGGCGGCGTGCTCAGGAACTGCCAAGGACGGGCCTTCATGCAGGACTACGCACCGGGACACGGCGACCTGGCCGCCCGGGATGTGATCAGCCGTTCCATTGTGGCCGAGATTGATGCAGGTCGCGGAGTGGCCGATCCATCGGACCCGGACGGGCCTCGTGATTGCGTCTGGCTGGACATGACCGGCATTGACGGCCAGCGCATGACCGCCCTGCTCCCCCAGGTCACCGAGACCATCCATCGCTACGCCCACCTGGATCCCACTGTGGACATGGTTCCTGTCAAGCCCACCGCCCACTACACCATGGGAGGCATTCCCATCACCGATCGTGGCCGCGTCTATCGTTGGCAGGGTGGCCGCCGTCGAATCGTCGACGGACTATACGCCGCCGGGGAGTGCTCCTGCGTCAGCGTTCACGGGGCCAACAGACTAGGCGGCAACTCCCTGTTGGACGCCTGCCTCTTCGGAACCAGGACCGGACAGACCATCGCCGCCGCCATGTCCATAGCTGATGAGCCTCACGACATGACCGATACATCTCTTCTCACACAAGCTCTGCAAAAGCGTCAAGTCTTTCTGGATGAGTTGCTGGCTGGCGCGAGCAAAGCCGAGCCTTCGGAATCAACATTGGCCGACAACCAGGATGAAGAATCCGATCCCGATGACGAAGCCAGCCTGAACAACCCTTATGCGCTGATGGGACGACTGGGACGACTGATGGAGGAGGCCGTTGCCGTCCGATGCGATCAAAGCAGCATTGAAAAGGGTTTGCGCGGCCTGAATCAACTGAATGCCGATGCCAGGCAGTTGCGTGCGCATAGTGGCACAGCAGTGCTCAACCAGGAGGTGACCGCCATCATGGAGGCTGACAACCTGCTGACCCTGGCCCGGGCCGTACTGAACGCCAGTCTGCAGCGTCAGGAATCCCGCGGCGCTTTGTATCGCAGCGATTATCCGCAACGCGATGACGAACACTACCTGGCTCACACTATGATCGATGCCAAGGAAGTCGTCTCTTGGCAGCCTGTTCATATCGTCGACATGCCTCCAAAGGGCCGCAACTACTGATGGACCATGATTATGGACTCTGGGCCGAATCTGTTTAGACAGGCACCTGCTCGACACCTAGCCCGGTCATGCAGGGATTAGGATGGAGTCCGCGCATATCAGTGGGCATCGGGCCGTTTCCCGAACAAGGACAGGAGCAACCGTGACATCACAGTCCACGGAATCAGACGGATCCAAGGCATCCGAACCGGACCGCGTTCCCCGTCCGGTGACCTTCCGAATAGCCCGGTTTACCCCACGACCTCAATCAGAGCGTCCAGCACGAACCAATCCCTTCGCCAAAAGTAATCCTTTCGCCACAACAGGCAGTCGACGGGCTCGAGGTCACCGTTGGACACAGGAGTACACAATACGCATTGCCCCACAGCGCACCGTTCTGGATGCCCTTCTGCAGATCAAGCGGGAGGTGGACCCAACACTGAACTTCCGATATTCCTGTGGACATGGCATGTGCGGATCGGATGCCGTGCTCATCAATGGCCGTCCGGATCTGCTCTGCACAGCCACAATCGCCAACTGCCTGTCCGCCTCCATGACCATGCCAAACGCATACGCCTCAACCGGTATAGTTAATGGCAGTCCACAAGCTCAGCATTCTCCAGCCTTCCGTCGCACCGGCACGGCGACCACCGCAACGGCCACATCCTCGTCGGCATTGCACTCAGATTCGGGCATAGACTCCAGAGCCACAGGCCCTAAAGCCATAAATCCTTCTGGAGCCTCAGACCATACAGAAACCACAAACCATACAGGCACCACACACTTTACAGAAACTTCAGACTCTGACAAATCTTCAGCGATAGAGATCCGTCCGCTCCCCGGCTTCACCCCACTCAGAGACCTGATAGTGGACACCGACACCATGTTTGAACAGATTCGACGCTTTAAGCCTTATCTGCTTCATGATGATTCCTCTGCCGAAAGCCGCCAAAATCACCACGAATCCGATCAGCAAGAGACCCAAGATTCGGCGCAAAACCCGTTAACAAAAGCCTTCAGCCAAGCAGCCAGGGCTAAAATGGTCGACGCAGAACCGGCGTCAGAATACCGGCAGACTCCGGAAGAGCTGGCCCGGTATGAGCTGCTCAGCACCTGCATCGCCTGCGGACTCTGCCAGGGCGCCTGTCCTATTTATGCGGGCGGTGAGGCCTTCGCCGGCCCGGCGGCCATGATCGCAGCAGCTCGATTCATCAACGATTCCCGCGACAGCCACCGGCAGGAACGACTTGAAGCCATTGACCAGGTGGACGGAATCCAGGCATGCCAGTCCATACGGGCCTGCACCCGACCCTGCCCCAGGGGCATCGACGTGGGTGAAGAGATGTGGAAGCTGGTCGAAGCCGTCAAGGAGTAGTCAGACTCGTACGCACACAGGTCAGCATGAGCATTCGACAGGCTTGTGCCCTCTGGTCGTTACCATGGTTAGCATGGACAAAACCTCGTACAACAACATCGCCAGAGGATGGGAATTCGCCGAGGCAAGCGCTCTGAACGTCGAATCAGACAAGTTGCAGACCTTGCGAGACAAGGCTTCTGAGGCTGGATTCGCACAGTGTTCCCGGTCTCAAGGCGCCTTTCTGCAGTTTTTGGCTGGCAGGAACGCTCCGGCATCCATCATCCTGGTCGGCAACGGCTCGGTGGTCGAAGCCCTGCGCCTGATGACGGGCCTGCATGGTCATGGCCAGTTCACCGCCGTCGACTCCACAGCCCAAGGCACCTCCCTAATCAAAAAAATATTCGCGGGCATGGAAAAAGCCCACCCTGGAATGAGGCTGCGGGCAGTCAATGCAGCTGCCAAAACCTACTTCCCCAAGCTCAACCCCAGCGACTACGACCTTATCGTCGTCTCGGGCAATGGGGACAACTACCAACAGGTCATGGACCAGGCTCCGCGCCTGCTTAAGGACCGAGGGCAGGTGATCTTCACGGATGCCTTCGATCTGCTGGAGAACCCAGATAAGGGTGGCGTACTCAACCCGGCCAACAGATCCGCCAAAACCACCACCCTGCGGACCATCATAGAGACCATAAGCAAAGACGATGCCTGGGAATCCTGTCTGCTGCCCGTTGGCACAGGTATGATCATGGCCACCCGCGCCCGCTAACCGCCGCCAGCCTACTACTCTCAGCCACGGTGGCGCAGAATGACTTCGACAGCCTCATCAGGATCATCAGTACGGATGACCAGATCGGGGTCCAGCTCAGAAATCATGCCCCTTTGCTTCACTGTGTTCGAAAACCAGTCAAAGAGCCCCTGCCAGTAGGCCCTGTCGAAGAGGACGATGGGCATGCTGGGTGCCTTATGGGTTTGGACCAGGGTCAGCACCTCGAACATCTCATCCAGAGTTCCGAACCCGCCGGGGCAGACGATGATGCCTGAGGAGTATTTCATGAACATCATCTTGCGTACGAAGAAGTAACGGAAAGTGATGCCCAGATTCACCCAGCGGTTGAGCCCCTGCTCCATGGGCAATTCGATGCCCAGCCCGACGGACTTGCCGCCGACCTCCGCAGCGCCCTTGTTGGCCGCCTCCATGATGCCAGGCCCTCCCCCGGTGATGACCGCCATACCGGCCTTGGCCAGGTCGCCGCCCATCTTGCGTGCAGCAGCATAGGTGGGATCCTCCCTGCCGGTCCGAGCTGAGCCAAAGATGGCGGCTGCCGGTCCCAGCTCAGCCAGTGCACCGAACCCGTCGACGAACTCAGCCTGGATGCGCAGCACCCGCCAGGGGTCCATATGCAGCCAGTCCGTGTCACCGCCCGACGAAAGCAAACCAGCATTGGCGTCCGCCTCAGGAATCATGGGCCCGCGCATGATGACCGGACCGCTGTGGTAGGTCCTGCCCAGGTCCGGGCCTTCATCGTCATTGTGATTGTCAACCATATCTGCCATGTATGCATTCCTTCATCGGGCCCCGATCCGAAGGACCCGCTCGATCCTGTTCCGGCTCTCATGATAGCGGCCCCCGCCGCCCGGCTGACGGCAAGGTAGCCATCGGCACTCGACTATTCAGAATGCTGTCTGCCTAGGCAGAGCTCACCCGGAATACGAACTATTGAGCCAAGTTTCTTGCTTCCGTGCTTTACGGTTCTGTTCGATAACTACCAAGGCAGATCTGAATATTTGGCTACATCTCAAACTTCATCTGCGCCGAACCAGTCATATCAACTTCCTTCAGTGAAGCTGTTTGCGCGAATTGGCTCAATTCCATCTCGGCATGAGCATAGGGAAATGAGACCCGCAACTGGCAGGTTCCCCTTTTAGTTCTCGCGCCGAAATGCGCGTACGATACGCCGCCTTCGGGCGGAACCTGGCGGTAATGGCGTGATGTCTGCAATACGGTGAGGCATCCCGCATATTCTCCGTCAAGCCAGACTTGGATTGTCGGCCAGCCTTTGTACTTACCTGTTTTGATGAATCCATGTAGCAATCTCACCCAGACCTCGTCACTGGAGGAGAATCGGTTAAACAGATCCTGATGCTTTGCCGCACCCGATACACCAACGGTCTGCCACTTATCTATACCCTCCACGATGCACTGACCATCGGGACGCTGATTGCATGGGCGATGCACACCCCTCCCCCTGAAAAGCCGGGACTGCCTAGGCTGCTTCAATGCCGTAGAAGCACTGGCTGAAGAAGTTGACGCATTGAGAACAGTAGTGAACCCACCGCCTAGCCCGCTCATATACCGGCGCATCCATTCAAAGCACTCCTGCGTCTGCGTGGCGTCAGACAATGCACGATGCTCCTCGTTCTCAGCGATGCCGAATCTGCGAACAAGATCCTGCAGCCGATGGTGCTTCTCCTGCGGAAACAAAGCTCGGCTCATTTGCAAAGTATCCATGCACACTGGGCCCGGCATGGTATACCCCACTCGTGCACTCTCAACTTCGAAAAATCTCATATCGAAACGCACATTATGACCTACAACAGGGTCGTCGCCGACCCAGGACCAGAACAAAGGCAACACATCGCCGATCTTCGGCTGGCCGTCCAGCATGGCATCAGTAATGCCAGTCAATTCGACAATCCTGATATCCAAACTCCTGCCAGGATCGACCAGGGTATCGAAACTGTCGACAATGCTCCGGCCGCGAACCTTCACTGCCCCGATCTCGATGATCTGATCCGTCTGTGAACGCAGACCCGTCGTCTCGGTATCAAGCACCACATAATCCACAGGCAAGCCGTCATCATTGTCGGCAGGTTTCGCATTATCGTTCAAAGGAACCAGCTCGTCAGCAGGCCGTTTTGCGTGTTTTCCTCTCGGACCATGCCTTTTCTTAGCGGTTGGGCTTATATGCTCATTTCCGAGGTCTTGAGTCTGCTGTTTATGCGCCACCGCATACAGTACTGCCAGCAGAACGATAACCGCAATAATGATTCCTGAGATCATCGGATGCATGATGATCACACCAAGCACTGTAAGAATGACAATACCCAGCAATGTGCCCTTGTCATTCTTCCTCTTCCTCACGCTTGATAAGCTACACCGCAGCCTGGAAACCCATCAACATTATTCGAATTCCCTATATAAGTGCGTGTAAACATCAGCGGACACCTTTGCAGGGAACGAAGAGCATGACTCATGCAAGGTCCAGTGTGGATATATCGCTTTCTGCATAAGTTCGCTCACTTACAACATGCCATAATCAAGTAACTCGGCAAGACGATACTGAACATCGACCGGCAGTAACTGATGCGTCGCTTATATGTCTTCGCTATGACTGCTGAAAACCAACTTACCTTTGAAACAAATTCTTGAACATCCCCATTGCTTTCCCAGTCCGCTACAACTTCTGCAGCAGAAGATGCGAAGAGAAATATAAAATGCGGCGTGACTCTGCACCAAACCTTAAACATACTGAATACAGTACTTTTCGTATATTCTGACCCAGTAACTATCAAGCGCCCTGAAAACGGTAGGGCTTTAAGGTAAATAGGGTTAACCTTAAGGTCACAGCAGACATACCAATCCTGCCACGCAAACACCTCTTTAATAAAAAACAGACTCAATCTATCGTCTGATGACTTTTCCATTCAAGCACTGAATCAACAACATCGTTTGTTCTTCAAATAACTGACAGTTTGACAGCACTTTGATTCTGCAAACGTATAAGCACGAATCATGCTTAAACTTTCGAGCAAGGGGACCCTATTCTGCAATCTATCAATCCAATCAAATACCTGTCCACAGGAGCTATGTGCAAAAGCAACGCTAACGAATTGTTCCCAAACTTGGAGCTGTTTTCCGCAGCATTCGATTAGCATCGTAAACCCGTCATCTCTGTGACCTACAGGAGGGGGGCTGATATGAATGCCGACTTCAATCTCACTTAGGCCTGCATGATATTCTATTGCCGTTCACTGAAGACGAGAGGAAGCGCAAATGCGTAAGGGCATCGCGGCTACAGTTGCCGCAATAGTCATGTTGATGGGCTTGTCATCCTGCGGAGGAAATTCTTCAACAAGCTCGGATGCAGGAAAGCAAACGACCAGTTCACAAGAGAAACCCAGGAAGACGAACAAAGCCCCACAGCCGGCTGATCTGACAGGGACATGGAAGCAGACAAACGGTTCCGATAAAGACCACTACCAGCAGGCAACGGTGACCGCTGATAGCATAGAAGTCAATTGGGTGAGCCCCGACACCACCAGCCTATATTGGTCCGGC
>NZ_NPOR01000019.1:0-7064 GCF_003688325.1 Bifidobacterium sp. wkB338 | reverse complement strand
GACTAGAGGATGTAATGAACCAACCTATCGGGGGGCTATCCGGGGGTATGAAACGCAGGGTTGGCATCGCACAGGCCCTTATGGGCGACCCCCAGCTGCTGGTAGTCGACGAGCCCACAGCGGGGTTGGATCCCGAAGAGCGCATGCGGTTCCGCACACTCCTTGCCCAACTGGGACAGGATCGAACCGTTATCCTCTCCACCCACATACTCGATGATGTTGCACAAACCTGCCTTTGGGTGTGTGTATTACGTTGCGGACGCAACCAGTATGACGGGCCGACTGAGGGGCTGATCCATGAAGCTGCCGGTCACACCTGGGTCACGCCCCCCATCGTGGCCCCACCGGAAAATGCCACAATCATCAACGCGGAACCCACCCCACAGGGGACAAGATACCGCATAGTTACCGATACACCGCCGGCAGGCTCTGTAGAAACTGCGCCCAACCTTGAGGACGGATATATGGCTTTGGCCAGCGAGCGCTAGAAACCATCTCCAAGTATGAAAGAACGTCGATAATTATGAAACGAACCAAGCAGAGCCTTAGGACCCTTTTCCTTATATGCGCCACAATCATGCTGACAATAGGGGTTGTCGGCTGCACTGATGGCATGAGGCACCCTGAAGAATATTCCACTGATGGGAGCAATAAGGTTGCAGCTACCAGTAACCCGCAAACCATTTCCAAAGAAGATCTGCGTCACACCTGGCCTTTGAAGGTTGATGAGGGCACCGTGTCATGCAAGCTCAGCAAGCAGGGAGACCCCATCCTCCGCTTTACCACCTCAGATGGTGAACAGTACGCACTGAACCAGGTACAAGACAATGAGCATCTCAAAAGCATTGAGACACTAAAATCAGACAAGAGTAAGTCAGTAGGAACTCTGATGAGTTTCGCCTTCTCGGTCTGTGACGTCCCAAAATAAACCAGTTTTACAGAGCCCAAAAAGTGGCTAAACGGTGGGCAACAATAACAACAGGCCACCCAGGTTGACCGCGTGGAGAATATCCTCACATTGCATCGTCTGTCGTTGAGGTTATTCATTCGCAGCGTCAGGCGGATCCCGTTCAATATGGGCCAGTTGAGAAGGCAATTGCTCAAGAGTCGTCTGGGTAATCTGCCTCCCATAACTATCGATTTGCTCATCAATTGGTTTATAGAATCGCTCGATAAACTGCAAGACAGTACTTTTTCAGCACCAGACAGCCCTATAACTCACACATTCTGATTTCTGCGAACAGTTGCATTGCTGATCTTCTAGTCCCAGCTCTGACACAGCAGTCAACATGTCATCCGAATGGGGGACATAGATATAGCGACTGGGATGACATAAGAAGCGAGAATATCTTTTTACTCTCATGGTGTAGCGCCTCCAAAGCCGATTACGGCGATACCAGTTGCGCAAACACGAAAGAGAGACAGTATGCAAACTCGCGAAGTCGAGAGACAAGAAGACCCCTTGCCAGTGATCGGGACTTCACAACCTCCTATCAATCACAAAAAACTCAGCCTGATCATGATTGGACTTATTGTCGCCGTCTCTATGACCAACATAGATTCGACAATCGTCTCCTTATCGAGTCAGGCAGTCCAGTCAGGTCTGGGTCTGACCGCAAGCGGCATACAGTGGATTGTCAACGCCTACATGCTGGCTGCGGCCGCCACTTTCCCCATCTGCGGGCATCTGTCTGATCTAGCGGGCTACAAACGCATCATGCTTTCAGGTACATTCCTTTTTGGAACGGGCAGTTTATGTTGCGGACTTGTTCCTGCAAATTCACTCTCGCTGATGCTGATGATCTTTTCCCGAGCGCTCCAAGGCATTGGTTCAGCCATGATGTTCCCGGCCGCTATCGGTATTCTGTTCTCCTACTCGGCCGAAAACAGGAGGGCCGGAAACATGGCTCTGTTCTTCGCCATCACAGGAGCCATGACATGTTTGGGCCCCATTCTGGGCTCTTGGCTGATTCAATACTCCTGGCGCGACATCTTCTTTATCAATCTGCCTCTGGCTCTGGCGGCAATCGCCATGATCGTCTCGATGATTCCGAAGGACTCACCCACAACCGAACACGGCAGTCAGCATATTGATTGGGCTGGCGGCCTGGCCGTAGGACTCGCCATGATAGCTCTGATCGTGCCGATTCAACAGGGCAGCACCGTTGGCTGGTCGGATTGGCGCATTATTGCCAGTTTTGGTGCCAGCCTTGTGCTATTCCTGGTGTTCGGCTTCTGGGATTCGCACGTTGACAATCCAATCATTAAACTCAGAATCTTCCGCAACCCACCATTCGACATTTCCCAGCTCGCCATGTTGGTAGCCGCCGTGATCTTCCAACCCATCATGTACTTCCTCAGCGTCTATGGGCTCCTTGCACTCAACCGGTCAACATTGATGACCAGCCTATTCATCCTCTACTTTTTCTTAGGTTTCCTGGTTTCCGCCTTGTTAGGCGCCCAACTCTTCAACAGACATGGCATGAAACCGGTATTGCTGACTGCCGGCTTGATAGCCGCAACGGGTTTCTCCCTCATGTCGCTTACAGCCGGTTCACTCGATAAAGGACTGCCCTCCAATACCGTCTGGCTGTCACTTTCCATGGTGGTTGCGGGTGCAGGGATCGGATTCATGTTCTCGCCATCATCCACTGATGCGGTCAATCGGGCCATCAACGCCTCTTATGGCGAAGTCACTGCCATCAATCAGACCTTCAAAAACTTCGGCGGCGCCTTGGGCATGGCAATGCTTGGACCATTGTGCACCCATTATTTTGTCCTGGATATTCATAAGGCCTTGGGCAAGTACGGAGTAAGTGCTTCCCGAGCGCAAGCCATCGCAGATACTATTGGATCCGGAACTTCGGCAGGTGCTCAATCACAATTCGCCAGTATGCCCCGATCCATGCGGAATATGATCATGCCTCTGATCAGGGCTTCGTATGCCAGCGGCAGCAGTAAGGTCTTCCTAGCAATGGGTTGTCTGTCCTTGCTGTTCATTCCCTTGGCTCTCTTGTATCCCCGAAAAGGCAAGCAAATTTTCGCTGGTAAGACAATCAAAAACCAATGAAGATCCCGGTTTCGAGGCTCGGAAACAGGAAACCCGACGATTTCTACAGGCATTTTGGCAGTAGGGTGAATAAGTGTGCAAGTCATGGGAGACATGAGTGAAAATCACTGAGGGAATTAATCGAGAAAACCAACAGCAAGACCAGCTTTCAATGAATCTAAATGGTGATTGCGGCGACGGTCAACTTGACGCGACCGCAAGAACCGATGCCCAGCGTCGACGTCTTCATAACACCTGGAACTGGTATTTCATTGTGGAAGCAGGCTGCGTAGTAGGAGCCGATTGCTTCTTCTCGACTGCATCCATGACCTATAAACTTGTTTCAAGCTTTCTCATCCTATTGCCCTGCCTATTTTTCATGACCCTGGTTCTGCCTAGGGTATATGACAAGTCTGAAAGGTTTGATCGGCAAACGGCAGATCAGCCAATAAGCAAAACAGGAGCATATGGTTGGATTTTCGCTCTGCTGACGCTGGTCTGCCTGCCTATGGGCGCCTGGTTGGATGGTACCGCTATTCTGGCTCAGCTGTTTATCGTGCCACAACTCTTTATCGCTTTTGCCTACCTTCCTGCCCTGGGATTGGTAGGAGTCCTGAATATAGCCTATCTGGGCATGGTCTTGGCTGGAAAGAGATTTTTAAGCACTGATCTAACCGGCAATCTTATGCTCATGATTCTCGTAGTGGTATTCTCCGCAATGATTGGAAAGTCCTTTAATGTCCTGGCTTTGACCAACGGACATAATCAAATGCTGCTGGACAAAATGGAGTCTCAACAAGAGACGATTCGCAGACTCAGCAGAGCCGAAGGAGCGTCCATCGAGCGTGAACGTGTGGCCAACGAAATGCATGACACGATCGCCCAGTCTTTGACTTCCATTCTGGCCTTGGCCAGGGTAGCTCATGAAGAACTGATCGACGACATACCTGCAGCTCAGAAGCATTTGGAAATGATCGCCAGCACGTCGAAGGGTTCTTTGGATGACACCAGAAGAATGATTGCGGATTCGGCACCGGCTGATCTGGATGGCAGGGACCTGAAGACGGCCCTGGAGCGGACAGTGCATGCCACCGCAGCAAAGACAGGTTTTCAATCACAGTGTCGGATTCAACGAACCTTGCCGCCCTTGCCCAAGCAGACCGAGGTCAACCTGCTGCGTATAGTCCAGGAGTCCCTGACTAATATTTCCAAGCATGCCAATGCCCAGCATGTACAGGTGAGCTTGCTTTTGAAAGGGCAGGAACTGTTACAGCTTCGGATCAAGGATGATGGTCGTGGTTTTGATATTCAAAACTTGGATTTCCAGGAGATGGAAAAGGCCGGGCATGGCTATGGTCTGCGAGATATGGCCAAACGAGCTCAAGACGCGGGTGGGCGCTGTACGGTAACCTCCGTTCCCGGGCAAGGCACCTCCATAACTGTAAATATTCCTGTCGAAAGACCAAGTAACGCTATTCGACCAGATAAGGAGGAAAGATGATCCGACTTGTCATGGCCGACGACCACCCCATGGTTCGGGAGGGCATACGCAGCATGCTGAAACGCCATGCAGACCTTGAAGTGGTTGCCGAAGCATGTAATGGCGCCCAGGCCATAGAGGCTGTAGCGAAAACACGTCCGGATTTGTTGCTACTCGATCTGCGGATGCCTGATATGAACGGTCCTGAAATCACCCGGAAAGTGCTGGCTTCTTATCCCAAAACCAAGGTATTGATCCTGACCACTTATGATTCCGACCACGATATTCTGCCGGCCATAGAAGCCGGAGCCAATGGCTATCTGCTGAAAGACGTCGAACCTCATGTCTTGGCCCAAGCTATCCGTGACACTGTTGCAGGGTCCACTGTCCTGAATCCGACCGCCGCGGAAGCAGTCAGCAAGGCGCTGCGCCCAGCGACCAGACCAGCACTGTCCGAACAAGAGACGCGTGTGCTGCGCGAGGCCGCCAAAGGCATGACCAATCGGCAAATCGCAGAACACTTATACATCAGCGAGTCAACAGTGAAAACATACTTCAGTCGGATCTTCGCCAAATTGGAGGTCAGCGATCGCACGGCTGCAGTAGCGGAAGCCATCGAAACTCTAGGCCTAAGAGACATTTAAACGTTGCTCTTAGAATCAAATCATGACAGGGGAGGAGGGCTTGATCCTCGATCATTGACCGTGCGAGTTCAAATAAACTTCGGTCTGCCTTTTATCGACAGCCAAGGCAGCCGTAAGGGTAAGGGCCAGGCCTTCTGGAGTGTGAATCCTAGCTTCAAGCGAGTTCCACGGCTTACGTACTGGAGCTGATGTCGATCCCGGACGAAGGCGCTCACATGCATCCACAATCTTGCCGATCTGCTTTTCGGTGACTGCTACGCTCAGGCTTCCTATGGACTCCATTTCCGTGTCAGGGCTGCCAGCTTTGGGGCCACTCTTACGAATCAGCACATCCTGAAAGGCCCAGCGCCTCAAGTGAATCATCATGCCCGGCATGGTGTATAAATCGATAAAGCCCAATCCCTGCGTCCAGAAAACCTCTGATTCATCTAGATCGTCGCTATACAGGCACATGAACATGGGCATGAGATAGATGCCCCTATAAGGCTCCGGCGGTTCCGCATCCTTCCCCGGCTCCGGCACGGGACTTATGCCTGCACCTGCATAAGCAGTAGCTTTGGGCTGGTCATGGTTGTCCATGGCTACCTCGTTCCTTAGTTGAAGTGTTTTGAATTGGGTAGTCAAACAGAAAACGTGATACGTAGACGGAAGATACTGACTGCATCACTCCCATTTGACGGTTGCCGGATCTATCCCGTTTGCACGCGCTGCAGTTTCGATTGCAACCAGCATCCATTTCGCCAATCCAGGTTCCAGTTGTTCGTAATGGCGCCTGAAACGCGGGTCGGCCACATACATTCGCCCCAGAATGACATGCATGGACGGCGTCACATGGAACCATGACAAAGCCTGCCGATGCTCGTCAACCAGTTCGAGAACCTTATCTGATGTCGGAGCCAGACCTTTTCGTTTGGCTTGTGCAAGCTCACTTTCCACGTCTTTAAGCCGGGTCATGTCCTTTTTCTGTTCTTGTTCGGAGCGGGAAGCTTTTCGCTCCGCATACTCAAGCCACTGCCTGCTAGCACCCCAGCGTTCGTATGCTTCCGAAAAGTACTGATCCTCCTGATCGATCTTCGTAGGAGCTGAATCATTACCTGACCTTCCCTCGGCAAAGGCTATGAGTCGGCCCAGACGATCCGCAGCTTTCCTAAGATGCTGGATTTTCTCATCAATTCGCGAGCGCTGTCCCTGCAACTCGTCCAAAGCAAGCGGTGTCTTGCAATCGAGCAATGCCTTGATTTGTCTGGCATTGAATCCCATCTCCCTGTAGGTCACAATTCGCTCCAGCCGTGCGACGTCATCCCGCATATATTGCCGGTAATTCGACAGTCCACGAATGGGATAGATCAGTCCTTCCTCTTCCCAGTGGCGCAGCATTCTCCTACTGACCCCTGTAAGTTCAGACATCTGACCGATGCTCAAGCCGCTCTTGCTGCCTTCTCCGTCGGATTTGCTCTCTCGTGTCATGCCTTGACCCTAAACCCTGCCATCATGTCAAGGTCAAATCGGCATTCAGCCTGAGTCAGCTTTCAACTCCTGTCTTAGCCTCATGATGACAAGGCAATGCAAAGGTCTAATGAATTTGCGCGTGGTTCTGCTGATTAGCGAGATGTTTCACTGTTCACCCCTCGAACAAACGATACTTCAAGTTCGCCACTTCCCAAAGCAGATGGGTGCGGACAAATTGCTGTTTATATTGCTTTCAATTAATCAATGGTGACCAGTTGACGAATAAAAGCCGATTTATGTCATAAAGTGGATATATACTTTGCCTATACGAAGTTGTTGCTTATCTGTTGGAATTGCAGAAGGGGAAGAATGAAACAGGCGGTAGGAATCGATTTAGGCACCACGTATTCAGCAGTGGCCATTCTTTCTCCGGGGGGGGGGT
>NZ_NPOR01000016.1:0-90635 GCF_003688325.1 Bifidobacterium sp. wkB338 | reverse complement strand
GACATGACTTTGACCGGCGTAGTCCGGCGGGTTGTCGTCCCGTCGCCGATCTGGCCAGTGTCGTTATATCCCCATGCGTAGGCGTTGCCGTCGCTGCCCACGGCCAGCGCATGATAGCCTCCGGCGCTGACCTGTGTGTAGGTGAAGTCCGCGGGAGTGTCTGCAGGCGACATGACTTTGACCGGCGTAGTCCGGCGGGTTGTCGTCCCGTCGCCGATCTGGCCTTTGTCGTTTTCTCCCCATGCGTAGGCGTTGCCGTCGCTGCCCAGGGCCAGCGAATAATAGACTCCGGCGCTGACCTGTGTGTAGGTGAAGTCCGCGGGCGTGCCTGCAGGCTTCTTCACTTTGACCGGCGTAGTCCGGCGGGTTGTCGTCCCGTCGCCGATCTGGCCGGAGTAGTTATATCCCCATGCGTAGGCGTTGCCGTCGCTGCCCAGGGCCAGCGAATGATAGGCTCCGCCGCTGACCTGTGTGTAGGTGAAGTCCGCGGGCGTGCCTGCAGGCTTCTTCACTTTGACCGGTGTCGTCCGGGGGGAAGTGTTGTCCGTCCCGTCGCCGATCTGGCCTTTGCTGTTTTCTCCCCATGCGTAGGCGTTGCCGTCGCTGCCCAGGGCCAGCGAATGCCGACTTCCGGCGCTGACCTGCACGTAGGTGAAATCCATAGGTGTGTCTGCAGGCTTCGGCACCGGGGCGGGCGTGTTCCGCTGGTCGGGCTTGTCGATGCCGAGCTGGCCATAGTAGTTGCTTCCCCATGCCCAGGCGTTGCCGTCGCTGCCCACAGCCAATGAAAAGCCATAGCTGATCGAACTGTCGTACATTGATCCGCTGACCTGGGTGAACCTAATGCCTCGGCTGGTGTCTGGCGGGGTGATGGTGGTGGTTTCGTTGCCGAGGCGGCTACCCTGGTCGGGGTTGATTTTCCACGTGTTGTCGGGGTCTTTGAATGTCCATCTGGCGGTGAGGGTGAGGCTCTTGGTGACGGGCTTGCTGAAGTCGTAGGCGACTTCCCCGGTGAACCATCCGTCGAACAGGTAGCCTTCACGCGCAGGGTCGGGGGAGGGTCGTTTCACCCTGCCGTTTGGAGTGGAGACGTTCTGGTCTGCTGGTTCGGGGTTTCCCCCGCCCGTATCGAAGTGGACCGTGAACGTGGATCTTGGTTCGGCGCCTCGTGTCAGCGGCTGGTCGACCGTGTAGTTGAGGTTTTTGGTGAAGGGTTGGCCGTCCTGTCTGCCGACGATGAGAACAGTGGTTGATCCCGGCTTGCTGGCGGGCATGTCTGTCTGCCAGGCGTCGTTGTTCTTAGTGAGATTGAGCGGCTGGCCGTTCAGGCTGGCTGACTCCAGGATGGACGCTGTGGTGGTGCTGACTCTTGCTGGCTTGCCGGGCTGTCCCTGCCCGTCCACGTCCCACGTGAACATGCTGCCTTGCCGGTCAATGGCGGTGATCCTGCTGCCGGTGCTTGCGGCCTGCATATACCGCTTGTTCCCGTCGTCCGCGCGCATGGGTGCTTCGCCGGGCTGCCAGGACCATACGTGGCCCTCCGTGTCGGTGATAACGGCCTGGCTATCATTGGCTGTAATCGAGTTGGTTTTTATGTTTGCCGGCAGGTTGACGGCTGTGGGACTGGTCGTGTTGTCGGCCAGGTAACGGATCCGCCTTTCCGTGTCCAGGAGGAGGAACCCCTGGTTGAGGGCATGGGCCTGGATGATGCGCATTCCCGGGTCCTGCTTGATGCGCGCGGGCTTGGCGCTTCCGGTATTGGCCGTCTCCCAGGTCCAGGCCTGCCCGTCAGCGTCCACGATGAGGATCCGGCCGGGGGAGGCGATGGCGGTCACGGCCTGCGCCTTTCCGGGCAGGCTGGTCTCGGCTTGTTTTGTGAATTTCGGGTTCGGCTCCTGGCTGCCGGCATCCCTGGTCTGATAGGCGTGGGCCTGTCCCTGCTGGTCCACGGCCAGGAGTCGATTATCGTTCATGCCGATGCTGGTGAATTTGGTGTCCTGTCCGGTGTCGAGGATCGTGGGCGTCGCTTGACCGCTGTTCCAGGTGTAGATCCGCTGGTCGGATCCCAAGGCGGCCTGCCGGTGGCTGCCGGCTGCGGCCTGCAGGTAGCGGAACCCGTCGGCAGCATGGGTGGGGAGAGGAAATTGCACAGGTGTGCTGTCCTGCGTCCAGGTGTAGATGCGGCCGTCGCCGGTCAGGCCGGCAATCTGGTTTCCTGCGGCTTGGATGCTGGCGATTTGAGGTTCCTGCCTGTCGGGCGGGCTGATGGTCAGCCGCGCCCCTGTGGCGGGCCCGTGATCCGGGCTCAGCGTCCAGTCCGTGACCTTCGTCCACCGGGCTTTCAGGGTCGTGTCCTGGAGGACGGGGGTTTGGAAATCATAGGGCCGGCCGTCAAGCGTCCAACCCTCGAACCGGAAGCCCTCACGCTGTGGATTCTGTTGCGGGGCAGCAGCGAGGGTGCCGGTCTTCACGCTCGCATGGGTGGGCTTGCTGCTGTCGGCCGGGTCGAAAAGCACCGTGTGCGAAGCCTGATCTTCCGTCTTGTCGGCCGATTCAGCCGGAGCGGGGGCTGTGCTGTCAGGCGTGCCCGCCGTCGACGACAGGGTGCTGGGCGTGGGGCTTAATGGTGTGGTGGTTTGTATCGGCGATGGTGAGGACAGTGGAGTGTCTGTTGCGTTGCTGTGGAGAGAGGCGGAGGTTCCGTCAGCTGCGCGAGGGGTCTGACGACCCCCTTCCCCGGAGGGGATGGGAGCGTCCTCTTGGGCGGATGCGACGCCCAGGCCTGCCAGCAGGCTGATCAGGACGGTCATCATCGCCAGGATGCGACGCAGCCGGGTACCCAGATGCATGAAACCGAAACCCCTTCACCGAACACCAAGCAGGGCAAACGCCGCTTGCAGAATAAGGTTCTTCCTGTCGGGAAGCTACCAATGCCTCAACGCCAGTCCGCGCAACAGATTGCGCGAATCATAGAGGAAGCCAGCCGGCTTCCCGACATCCCCTGCCTCTCACCCTACCACCCAGCCCACAGACAACACACAATCCAGGTCCAAACGCCCGGCGACAATGAACCCGACTGACCTATAGGAAAGGAGCCAGGGTATGACCAACCAGGGATACTATCTGCCGGGACTCTACGTGAGTGAGGGGTCCATCCCCGTTCCCCTGGACTGGGCGGGCAGTGAACCTGGCGTCTGGCGAGCTGAAGATAATGCAGATCAGGCGGTCCTCCGCTGCTTCTACCGCGTGGTCTGCGCCCCTGAGCACTTGAACGACGACCTGCCGCTACTGGTTTATTTGCAAGGCGGACCCGGGTATGGGGCTCCACGGCCGCTGAGCGCCGTTGCCGACGGGTGGATGGCCGAGGCCCTGCGCCACTTCCGCATTGTTCTGCCTGACCAGCGGGGTACAGGCCGGTCCAGCGCCATCGACGGAACCACCATCGCAGCCCTAGAAGGGCCCCGTGCCCAGGCCGATTATCTGAAGCATTTTCTGGCGGACTCCATCATTCGGGACTTCGAGCACTTGCGCCGCACGGTCTTCGCCGGCCGTCCCTGGGTGGCCTTGGGACAGAGCTTCGGCGGCTACCTGACCTTGGCCTACCTGTCGAACTTCCCCCAGGGGCTGGCTGCGGCCTTCACCGCCGGGGGCGTGCCTCATATCCCCACTGATGCCTACGAGCTATTCTCTCATACCTTCACCAAAATGGCTCAGCGGTCCCGGGCCTTCTACCAGCGCTATCCGAGGGACCAAGACCGTGTGGCGGCCATTGCCGACCGGCTGGCCCAGGGTGATGTGGTCCTGCCCGGCGGCGACCCTTTGAGCGTGGAGCGGCTGCAGACCCTGGGCGTCGACCTGGGCAAGAGCGGCGGGTTCGAACGTCTCCACTGGCTGTTGGACACGGCCTTCCTGGACGGCGACGGCAGCCTGCCCGCTTCCGGAGCTAGCAGCTACCGAGCCACCCTCTCGCAGACCTTCCTGGAAGGGGTGCGGGCGGCTACCTCGGTCAGCCCGCTCTACTGGCCCTTGCAAGAGTTTATCTACGCCGACGGGGACTGCGGCCCCCTGCACTGGGCAGGGCAGCGGGTGCGCGATGCCCGACCCGAATTCGATACTGCTGCCCGACCGCTCATGTTCACCGGGGAGGCGATCTTCCCTTGGATGTTCGAGCAGGAATCCGCCCTGCGTCCCTTCGGTCCGGCGGTCAGCCTGCTCATGGAGGAGGGCTCCTGGGGCCACCTGTACGATCCCGACCGTCTGGCCGGCAATCAGGTTCCCCTACAGGCCGTGGTCTACGCCGACGACCTCTACGTGCCCTCCGAGCTCCAGCTGGACACCCTCTCGCGTGTGGGCCACGCCCATGCCTGGGTGACCAACGAGTTCGAGCACGACGGCCTGCACGGGGACAGGGTCTTCGCCCACCTCTATAGGCTGGCCCTGGAGCGCGGCGATCTGGAGGGGCTCTTCCCGGCGCGCGGCTAGACTTGAGGACATGAACACGGACTCATTGACTCTTGGATTCATCGGATACGGCAACATGGCCCAAGCCATGGCCCAGGGGCTTGTCGACGCGGGTGTGCTGCCCGGCGGCCGGATTGTGGCTTGCGCAGTCCACTATGACCGGCTAGTGGAGCGGACGGCTCAGCTAGGTGTGCGGCCCATGCACTCCGGCACCGAGGTGGCCGCGGCTGCCGACCTTGTGATTCTGGCCGTCAAGCCGGGGCAGGTGGCCCAGGTCTGCGAGCCCATCCGCCATGAGCTGGCCGATCCGGACCGCATGGTCCTCTCGGTGGTGGGCGGCATGACCCTTGAGGACTATGCCGACATCCTGGAGGAGGGCACCCACCTGATCTGCGCCATCCCCAACACCCCCATTTCAGTGGGGCAGGGGATTCTGGTCACTCAGGAGGACGATACCCTGACCGACCAGCAACGGGAGCTCTTCACCCAGGTCTTTGACCCGGTGGCCATGATCGTGCGCCTGCCCCGTGAGCTGGTCTCGGTGGGGACGACCATCGCCGGATGTGCGCCCGCCTACACGGCCATGTATATGGAGGCTCTGGCTGACGCTGGGGTGGAGCATGGGCTGCCCAGGCAGGCAGCCTACCGGCTGGCGGCGCGAATGGTGGAGGGGACTGGAGCCCTCTACCTGGCCACCGGCACCAACCCCGGGGCCATGAAGGACGCGGTCTGCTCACCGGGCGGAACCACAATCAAGGGTGTTGCATCCTTGGAGAAGCACGGCTTCCGTGGAGCGGTCATCGAGGCTATTGATGCGGTAGAGCGGGAAGCCACGCCGGGGCAGTCCGGGCAATAGACTGGTGGATATGTCGTTAACCATAGGAATCGTCGGGCTGCCCAACGTTGGCAAGTCCACACTCTTCAATGCCCTCACCCGCAACAACGTTCTGGCGGAGAATTATCCCTTCGCCACGATAGAGCCCAACACCGGCATCGTGCCCCTGCCCGACGACCGGCTGCCTGTTCTGGCCAAGCTGGTCCACACGGACAAAATCGTGCCCGCTACGGTCACCTTCGTGGACATCGCCGGCATCGTTAAGGGAGCCTCGGAGGGGGAAGGGCTGGGCAACCAGTTCTTGGCCAACATCCGCGAGGCCGACGCCATCTGCGAGGTGGTCCGCGCCTTCAATGACGACGACATCGTCCACGTCAACGGCAAGGTGGATCCGGCCGACGACATCGACACCATCAACACCGAGCTGATTCTGGCCGACATGCAGACCATCGACAAGGCCTTGCCCAAGCTGGAGAAGGATCAGCGTGGGGGCAAGATCAAGCCCGCCTACCTGGACACCGTCCGCAAGGCCAAGGAGATTCTTGGACAGGGGCGGACCATCGACCAGGCGGCCCAGGCCGGGGACATCGACAAGGATGAGCTCTACGACCTGCATCTGATGACTGCCAAGCCTTTTATCTACGTCTTCAACGTGGATGACGACGAACTGCAGAATGATGATATGAAAAGGCAACTGGCTGACTCCGTGGTTCCCGCGCCTGCCATCTTCCTCAACGCTCAGTTCGAGTCCGAGCTGACTGAGCTTGACGAGGCGGATGCTCGCGAGATGCTGACCGATGCCGGGCTCAAGGAGTCTGGTTTGGACCAGCTGGCCCGGGTGGGCTTTGACATTCTTGGTCTGCAGACCTTCCTGACTGCCGGGGTCAAGGAGGTGCGCGCCTGGCAGATTCACAAGGGCTGGACCGCCCCCCAGGCCGCCGGGGTCATCCATACCGATTTCGAGAAGGGCTTCATCAAGGCCGAGGTGGTCTCCTACGACGACTTCGTGGCCGCCGACGGGTCCTACGCCAAGGTGCGCGAGGAGGGCAAGATGCGCCTTGAGGGCAAGGACTACGTCATGCAGGACGGCGACATCGTGGAGTTCAAGACCGGCATCCCCTCCGGTGCCAAGAAGTGAGTACCAGGCCCGGGTTCGCCATTCGCCGGGGTCATGGGTTGCCGCTGATTTTTGTACACGGGTCGGGTGTGGATCACCACATCTTCGATGACTTGGACCCCGTTTTCGAACGGGTGGGCGGCTTTGAGCGGATCTACCTGGACCAGCCCGGCTTTGGCCGCACACCACCCGATCCGTCCATCCTCGACCTGGACGGTTTGGCTCGGTGGCTGGATGACCAGGTGGACATTTTCAGCGAAGGCGGCCCCTTCGCTCTAGTGGGCAACTCCCTGGGTGGGCTACTCAGCCGCCATGCCGCCGCCGGGCGGTTGGACCGCTGCCGGGGGATGGCCCTGCTCTCCTCGGTGGTCGACCCGGTGACCGCCCACAGGCGCCTGCCCCCGCGTCAGGTGCTGGTCCATGACGACCAGGGCCTGGCCGACGCGGACGAGTTCACCAGGCATGCCTACCGGCAGATGGCTGTGGTGGAGTCCCGGGGGCACTTGGAAGCCTACCAACGCACCATCATGCCCGGCATTCGTTCGGCCGATGCCGATACGGTGGCTCGAATGGAGAAGTACTACCAGCTCGATCTGGACTTCGACCAGGTTTGGTCCGGGTTCATAGCCCCGGTGCTCTTCGTCTGCGGCCGCCAGGACGACCGTGTGGGCTACCTGGACCAGTTTGACCTGGCCTGCCGCTTCTCCCGGGCCTCCTACTCGGTGCTGGACCGGGCCGGCCACAATGTGCAGATTGAGCAGACCGCCTTGGTTTGCGACCTGCTGGAGGATTGGGCCAGGCAGGTGTTGAAAGGCTGAGGCCGTCCTGGTTTCTTCTGCCGCTAAAATGAACTGTGCATACAGGTTCGTTCAATGGCGACGAAGGGAAGGATATGGCTGACTGGGGATTGGATTGCAAACGCCTTAAGCGGCGTGTGCTTGCCTTGCTCCGTTGGCTGCTGGACCCTGTCCGCCGCACGCCTGTGGTAGTTACAACCGCCTTGCTGACGCTGTTGCTGGCAGTCATGATCGCCAACCTGTTCCAGCCGGTGAATGCGGCTCATGCCGAACGATCCGCGGGTGCGAGCGTTTCTGGCGCATCCACTGTTTCTGCAAGACGATTCCCCAAGGTGTATCATCACAGCAAACCTAATTCCTCTTCATCAACCGCAAGGGTTCAGAAGACAGACCCTGCTGGTACCTCCATCCAACCTGTCGATTGGCTCAAGCCTTCGCAGCAGATCGATTACCCGGATCCTGCGGCCCATCCTGGCCTCTCCCTGGAGGTCAGCCTTCAGGACCAGCGGGTCTATGTGCGCGACGGGTCCGAACTGCTCTACACCATGTATGCCTCGTCGGGCATGGGTGACTCCACGCCCAGGGGAAGCTTCCGCATCCAAGCCGAACGTGGCGACCACTTCTACAACCCCAGTGAGGGGATGGGTGCCCGTTACTACACCAGTTTTTTGAACCACGGGGTTTTCCTTTTCCACTCGGTTCCCACTGATTCCAGCGGCAGCTACATCAAGGAAGAAGCCGACCTGTTGGGCGTCCGACCCAGCTCCCACGGTTGCATCCGACTGACGGTTCCCGACGCTCGATGGATCATGCAGTCCGTGCCCATTGGCACGCCCGTTCTGGTTAAGTGAATTTCAGCACGTCCAAAATGTGACCATTCATCTGCGCACATGCCTTGGGTTTCCTAACTTTGCCCCTACCACAGAGAGAATTATCGAGAGGAAGTGGTCAGGAATCATGCAAAAGGTGCAGCGGTTCAGTGACTGGTTGACTAAGTGGTTCATCCTGGTGGTCCTAGCGTGGGCCGCCATTAACTTCTTTGTCCCGCAGATTAGCATTTGGGCCCGTAGCTACACCAACTACTTCCTGAGCATTATTCTCTTCGGCATGGGGCTGACCCTGAGCTTGGACGATTTCAAGCGAATCATCAAAATGCCGCTCATGGTCATCGTTGGCACCGTGGCCCACTACCTGATTATGCCCCTGCTGGCCGTGCTGCTCTGCCGCATCTTTCGCTTGGACGGCATGATCGCCGTGGGAGTCATCTTGGTAGGCTGCTGCCCCTCGGGAACCTCATCCAACGTCATGTCTTACCTGTCGCGTGGCGACGTTGCCCTGGACGTGTCCATAGGCTTGCTTTCCACACTGTGTGCGCCCTTCATGATCCCCATGCTGATGAACCTGCTAGCCAGCCAGTATGTGGCCATCCCCACCAAGCAGCTTTTCCTGACTGCACTTGAGGTGGTGCTGATCCCCATCGCCCTGGGCCTGGCCGTCCACGCCTTATTCAAGGAAAAGGTGCAGAAGGTGACCGTGGCCCTGCCGGCAGTCTCGCAGATCGCCATCCTGATCATCATCGGCGTGGTCGTCTCCGTCAACCATGCCAAGCTCTTCACCGCCGCCACCGCCCTG
Organism: Bifidobacterium sp. wkB338; assembly: GCF_003688325.1. NCBI lineage: Bacteria > Bacillati > Actinomycetota > Actinomycetes > Bifidobacteriales > Bifidobacteriaceae > Bifidobacterium > Bifidobacterium sp. wkB338. The sequence goes on along the minus strand of NZ_NPOR01000016.1, from coordinate 81,793 downwards.
GTCCTGCCGGTGGTCATGCTTCACAACCTGTGCGGGTACGGGCTGGGCTTCCTCTTCAGCCGGCTCATGTACCGCCTCTACCCCAAGGGATTCCGCTACGCCCAGCAGAAGGCCATTACCTTCGAGGTGGGCATGCAGGATTCCGGACTGGGCGCGACCCTGGCCCTGCAGGCCTTCGCCGCCGACCCGATTGTGGCCATACCCTCCACCTTCTTCAGCGTCTGGCACAACATCTCCGGCTCGGTGCTGTCCGCCTGGTGGCGTCGGCATGACGACCGTCTAGGGATTGCTGCCGACTCCGCCCAGGGTCGTCCGGAACCGGCTCGCGCCTAGGTTCCGCAGCTCCTTGATTGCTGGCTGGATCTGCTACATGCCCGGTCCGGCCAGCAGGAAACCCAGGGCTGTCAGCAGGGGCGGCAGGAGCATTGAGGCTGCCAGATAGCCAAGAGCCGCCAGATGCCGTCTCTGCCGGGTCAGGGCCAACACTTCGTTGACCGCTGTCGAGAAGGTGGAGAAGCCGCCCAGCAGTCCTGTGGCCAGCAGCAGCCGTCCCCAGGCGGGCAGTCCGTGGAAGGCGGCCAGGGCGGCCACCAGTCCTGCAGCCAATCCGGCCAGCAGGTTGATGATCATGGTCGAGAGGGGCAGGTACACCTGCCAGCGGGCCTTGACCAGGGTATCCAACAGGTAGCGAAGTCCGGCACCCAGGCCGCCGCACAGGCAGATCAGCAATGTAAATGCAATGGTCATCGCACACCCGCCTGGATGTGTGCGGCCAGACGTGCTCCCAGCGCGGCCATGGCCCAGGAGACCATCAGGCCTCCGGCAAAGGAGATCAGCAGGTAGGCAAGGGTTGCCCGGACTTGACCGCCCGACAGTCCTTGGATCAGTTCCAGCGAGAGCGTGGACATGGTCGACAGCCCTCCGCACAGGCCCATGCCCAGGCCCCTGTTGGTCAGTTGCCTTTGGCGTGCGTGTGCGCTTTTGGGTAGCCCGGCCATGAAGGCAGTCAGCAGGGCGTAGCCTGCACAGGCGATCAGGTTAGCCAGGAGGGTTCCCGGATGCAGCGGTCCGGTCTGGCCGGGCAGCAGGCTCAGGGCGTACCGGCAGCCAGTGCCCAGTGCTCCGCCCAGCATCACCACCAGGGCTGTGGCCATGTCAGGTCCGGTAGGGGGTTTGGTCATTGAAGGCCTCGGTTTCCGACGGATCAGCGTCCGCTGGGTCGGGCTGAACGGCATGCGCCTGCACTCGGCCCGTTAACGGGGTCGTCGAATCATGGTGCAGGAACTATCAGCAGTTTGCGGTTCGGGGCTCAAGCCCCGGGCGGGTTCCATCGCCCGAGGCTCATTCTAGGAGTGGAAGGGGACCGCGACTGCCCCAGCTGCTCACTCGGTGTGGTTCTCCGGGTCCAGGGTCAGCCGGTCGTCGTCGGCATCGTAGTCGAAGAGCTCGCCGTAGCGGCCCCAGGTGATGGCGGTGTCGAACTGCTGGACGGCCTCCTTGTCCGAGTGGTGGGCCCGCAGCAGGTCCAGGATCAGGGAGCCGTGCAGGCTCTTGTCGTCGCTGTTCTTCAAGGCCCGGTCGATGATGCGGATCAGCGGAACATGATCCATCAGCATGCGTGAGAACATCTCCTTGCTCTCCAGGATGTCCGCGTCGTGCCAGGCCCGGCCCTGGTCGGTCAGCCTGACATGCCCGTTGTCCGCTTGGAAGATGCCCAGCATGAGTCCGGCGTCAATCAGGGGGAAAAGGTCGTCCACTTCGAAGGAGAGCTTGGCGGCCAGGTCGGCCAGGTCCATGCCGTTGGGCTGGTTGACCATGACATCGGCCAGACCGGCCAAGCCGCCGGGGGTTGCGTCGGGCAGGTTGCGCTCGGCGGTCTCCTCGTCCCGTACCGAGTCCCGCACGGCCTGACGATTGCGCACCTTGGTCTGCAGGCGGCGGCGGATATCCTCGCTGTCGCGCTGGCCGGTCAGGATTGAGTAAAGGTAGTCCACGCAGGACTGGAAGAGGTCGGACTGCTTGTCCCTAGGCCTGTCCAGATTGATGGGCACGTTGGCGATGACACGGCCGGGATGCGAGTCCAGTACCAGGACCCGGTCGGCCATCTCCACGGCCTCCTCGATGTTGTGGGTGACGATCAGGACCGACTTGACGCTGCCTGCCTCCTCGGACCAGACTTTGAGGACCTCCTGGCGAAGGTTTTCGGCGGTCAGCACGTCCAGAGCCGAGAAGGGCTCGTCCATGAAGAGGGCGTCCGGCTTGAGGACCAAAGCCCGGGCGATGCCCACGCGCTGGCGCATGCCGCCGGAGAGCTCTTTGGGGTAGGCGCTTTCGAAACCGTCCAGACCAATGGCATCGATGGCGGCCAGGGAAAGTTTCTGGCGCTCCTTCTTGGGCACGCCCCGGGCCTGCAGGCCCAATTCGACGTTGTCTTTGACAGTCAGCCAGGGCATCAGGGCGAAGCTCTGGAAGACTAGGGCCACGCCGGGATTGGGCCCGTCAAGCTGCCTGCCCCGGTATTCGACGCTGCCCTTGCTGGCAGGAACCAGGCCGGCGAGGATGCGCAGCAGGGTGGACTTGCCGGCGCCTGAGCGGCCCAGGATGGCCACCACCTCGCCCTCGTGCAGGGTGAAGTCGATGTTGTCCAGGACAGTCAGCTCCGCGCCCTTGTCAGACTGGTAGGTCTTGGTCACGTGCTCGGCTGTGATGATCCCGTTGGAATTGATCTTGGTCATTGTCGAACCTTTCAGACTTCTCATGTCAGGGAATAGCGCCGTTGTGCCAGTGATTGCAGGGGAGACCAGAAGAACCGGTCGGCCAGGACCACGAAGATGCTCATGACGGCCACTCCCAGGATGATGCGGGGGGTGTCGCCGGTGGCGGTGACCTGGGCTATGTAGGCACCCAGGCCCTTGGCCGTCAGTTCGGTCTTGCCGTAGGAGACCACCTCGGAGACGATGGAGGCGTTCCAGGCCCCGCCGGCTGCGGTGATGCCGCCGGTGCACCATGAGCCGAACAGTGCAGGCAGAATCAAGGTCTTCCATCGCTGCCAGCGGTTCTGGCCCAGGCTGCGAGACATCTCCAGCAGGTCGTCGGGGATGGCCGAGGCCCCGGCGATGACGTTGAAGAGGATGTACCACTGGGTGCCCAGGGCCATGAGCAGGATGCTGCCCCAGTTGATGTCGATTCGCCAGATGATGAAAACCATGGTGACGAAGGGGAAGATGAAGTTGGCCGGGAAGGAGGCCAGGATCTGCACCAGGGGCTGCAGGTAGCGGGAGATGCGCGGATTCATGCCGATCAGAGCACCTAACGGGACCCAGACGATGGTGCAGACCACCATCAGGATCAGCACTCGCAGGAAGGTCAGCAAACCTAGCTGGAAGACGTGCCCGACCTCGCCCAGGCCCAGAGGACGGATGACCATACGGTCCAGCTGCCAGAGACCCCACAGGCCGATCAGGGCCAGGCAGGCCCACCAAACCAGATCGCTTGCCCTCCTGCGTCCACCGGCACGGCTCCAACGCGCCCCGGTGCGGCCCAGGGGGCGGGTGATCCGGTCCAGCAGGTCCGCCAAGGGGTGGCCCACCAGACCCAACAGGTCCTTGACCCCGGACAGGCGGATGACCGTCAGCACCAGGCTGCGCCGGGGCTCGGTGGACTGGCTGCTGGTGTAGCGGAACTTCTCTGCCCAGGCGGTCAGCGGCTTCCAGAGCAGGAAGTCAATCAGCAGGACCACTACGATCATGGTCAAGATGGCCAGGCCCACCTTGCCCAGATCCTGCTCGGCGGTGGCCTCCTCCACGAAGGAGCCGATGCCTGGCAGGGCCAGGGTCCTGTTGTTGACCGAGATCATCTCGGAGGCGGTCAGGAAGAACCAGCCGCCGCCCATGCTCATCATGCAGTTCCAGAGCAGGGGGATCATGGAGTTGGGCACGTCCAGCTTCCAGAAGCGCTGCCAGCGGGTCAGGCGCATCAGCCTCACCGCCTCGTCCAGGTCAGCGGGTTCGCTAGTCAGGGAGTTATAGAAGGAGAAGGCCATGTTCCAGGCCTGGCTGGTGAAGATGGCAAAGATGGAGGCCGCTTCCACGCCCATGATGGACCCGGGGAATAGGACCAGCCAGATGGAGATGGTGGCCGACAGAAAGCCCAGGACGGGCACCGACTGCAGGATGTCCAGAAGGGGGATGAGCACGGCGCCCAGGCGCCGGGATCGTGCGGCGGCCAGTCCGTAGAGGAAGGCGAAGACCAGGGAGATGATCAGTGCCGTGAACATGCGGAAGAGTGAGCGTAGCGCGTAATAGGGCAGGTTGGTCGGGTCGGTGGAGACGTGCGAGGGAACTCCGGCGGGGCCTATGGGGGCGCCCAAGGCAGGCAGCAGATAGGCCAGGGCCCCCAGCAGGACCAGTGCGCCTATGGCTACAGCCAGGCCCGTCCATATGCGGGTGGAGCGCGATGCCTGGCTGCGGTCGTCGTTCAGTGGAGAACGGGGCATTCCTGGCAGTGCGACAGTATTCACGATGGCCTCCCTCCAAGGTGCGGAACATCCCTGTCGGCAGCCTCGAAGACGGCGTTGCGATCGGCCATGAGCCGACCATTGTCATCGTTCAAGCTTCGGCTTCGCATGGTGTTTGGCCCTGCATTAGTCCCTGCCTTGACACGACGGGGACTGTTGACCTGCGCGGGGTGTCTCCACCACTTTGCGGCAGCATGCCTTGTCCATGCGGTAGCTTCACCTACCGACCACCAAATAACATAGATGGGCCCAAGAGCAGTGTCAAGCATTTGCCAAACCAGCGTTGCCGTCCTTGCCAGGACTGACAATGACAAGGGTCTGCACACAGTCAGTGCAGACGCGAAATGGAATGTAAGGAGCGAATCCCTATGAAGATCGTGGCAGTCACGGCCAACCCCGAACCCAAGAGTCTGACCGATGCGGCGGGCAATGCCCTGCTGGACGGGGCGGCCGAGGGTGGGGCTCGCACCGAGTTGATCGACCTTTGCGCCGAGGGGTTCAATCCCGTCTTCGGCATGGAGGACAGGACCCATTACCTGGGCCAGGGACCTATGCCCGAGGATGTTCAGGCCATGCAGGAGCGGATCAAGGATGCGGACGTGCTTGCCCTGGTCTTTCCCGTCTACTGGTACAGCATGCCGGCCATCATGAAGGGCTTCATTGACCGGGTCATCTGCCGGGGCTTCGCTTACCACGCTGACGGCACCCCAGGTGCCTTGGCCGGACGTCGGGTGGAGCTGGTCATGCTGACCGGCGGGGAAAAGGAATGGTACCATTCCAGCGGTATCGGTGAGGCGCTGGACAATCAGCTGCGCAGGCAGACCTTCCTCAAGTACTGCCAGGTCGCGCAGGTGGAGACCATCTATGTGGACAATCTGGACTCGGGCAACGACGAGCAGCAGGCGCGGGAGGCCGCTGACCGGCACCTGGTGGCCCTGGCCTTGAAGGGTCGTCAGCTAGCCGCAGGGACCGCGCCCGGAGCGGACCAGGACGCTCAGTGACGCTCAGCATCGGGTTCGTCTTCGATGACACCCTGGATGTGTTCGACGGGGTCCAGCAGCACATTCTGACCCTGGGACGGGAGCTGGGCAAGCGGGGTCACAGGGTCCAGTATCTGGTCGGGCAGACCGCCCATCCGCCGGTTGACGGAGTCCACTCCCTGTCCCGCAACGTCATGGTCTCCTTCAACGGCAACAGGATGCGCATACCGCTGCCAGCGCCCAAGGCGCCCATCCGCCGGGTCCTGGAGGCCGGGCACTTCGACCTGTTGCACATTCAGGCTCCGTACAGTCCCTTCCTGGCCGGACGGGTTATCCGTGCCGCAGATCCGGCAACGGCCCTGGTGGCCACCTACCACATTGCCCCCGCAGGAAACCTGCAGTTGCTGGGCGGTCGGCTGTTGGGAATGATCAACCGAAGGACCCATAGGCGCATCGACAGGGTCATCGCAGTCTCGCCTGTGGCGGCCAGTTATGCCCGGCAGACTGCCGGTGTGTCCAGCAGGGTGGTGGCAAACCCTGTGGACGTGGCTGCGCTGCGCCAGGCTCGTCAGGCCGGCGACCAGGAGGTGGCGCGCCTGCACGGCCAGGGACCGCATCTGGTCTTTCTGGGACGGTTCGTGGCCCGCAAGGGGGCGGGGATCCTGCTTTCAGCCCTCCAGACGGGGGAGCGGGCCGGCATCCTGCCTGAAGGCCTGCATGTGACTATGGCCGGCAAGGGTCCACTTCTGGAGGATTGCCGTCGAAAGGCCGCCGCCCTGCGCACCCCGGTGGCCTTCCCCGGCTTTGTGGACGAGAAGGACAAACCTGCCCTCCTGGCCTCCTCCGACCTGACCGTTTTTCCCTCCACCGGAGGCGAGTCCTTCGGCATCGTCCTGATGGAGGCCATCGCCTCGGGCACTGCTCCTGTGCTGGCCGGTGACAATCCTGGTTACCGGTCCACCCTGATGGGCGATGAGCGGGCTCTGGTCCCCGTCGACTCACCCAACACCCCCGAACTGCTGGCCCGGCGAATTGCCCAGGCCTTAGGGGACCCCTCATGGAGGCGGAACGTGCGCCATGACCAAGTTGCGCTCCTGGACCGCTACGACGTGACCGTGGTGGCCGATCAGGTGGAGGAGGTCTACCAGCAAGCCATTCAAGACCGCCGTCTCATGTAGGGTAGGTACATGTCATTCTTTGATTTCTTCGGTGCCATGTTCGACCCTGAGGGCGGTCCAGGCGGTCCAGGCCGGCGTCGCAATGAAGACGACCCGGTCATCCTGCACGTGCAAACCGATGGTGAGGGTCCCGGCCAGGGGGGCGGCGGCACGCCCCGCTTCCGCTTCTCCAGTCCGGGTGACCCTCGGCTGACTTCCCGAAGAAAGGGCGATGAAGGGCCTTCCCGGGGCTCGCGGATTCTGGCAGTGGTTGTGGCAGTCGTGCTGGTCGTCTTCCTGCTACTGTTCGCGCTGAGCCGCTTCATCACCGATGTCATGTGGTTCTCCCAGCTGGGGGCGGCGCAGATAGTCTGGACCCAGCTGGGCATCAAGGTGGGCCTATGGCTGGCTTATGCACTGTTGCTGGCCGCGGTGACCCTGCTTTCGGCCATCCTGGCCATCCGCAGCCGTCCCGATTCGCCTGACGGGTCCACCATCAGGGTCAAGGGCGATCTGATTGAGGTAGGCAAGGGAGTCTCTTCACGCACGGCGCTGAAGGTGGCCGTGGTGGTCTCCCTGGTTGTTGGCGTATTCTTCGGCTTCCAGTTCAACGCCGACTGGAAGCAGGTGCTCCTGCTCTTCAACGCCCAGTCCTTCGGGGTGCGCGATCCCCAATTCGGCCTGGACAACGGCTTCTATGTCTTCATCCTGCCTGGCCTGCAGCTGTTGGTCTCCTCCCTGCTGATGATGCTGCTGGCGGCCACGGTCTTCAGCTTGGTCACCAACTTCCTCATGGGTGGCATTCGCTTGACCATGCCCGTGCACGGCCGGGGCATTCTGGAGATGACCCGTTCCGCCCGCAGGCAGGTGGCCGTCTGGTTGATCCTGTTCATGCTGGTCTGGGCCGGCGATACGGCCCTGGGTGTCTTCGGCAGGCTGACCGAGGAGGGCGATCGGATCACCGGCGCCTCTTACACCTCGGTCAAAGCGGCCATCCCAGTGACCCTGATTATGGCCGTGGTCATAGCTCTGCTGGGCATAATTTTGGCCGTCTGGATTCTGAGGTCGCCCACCCTGGAACCCGGCCGTGTCCATGCAGGATCCCTGGGTTCGGCTGTCAAGCAGTGGAGGATTCCCGCTCTGGCTGTAGCCGTCACCATCGTTCTGTCCCTGCTGCTGACCGTTTTCTGGCCGGCACTGGTCCAGCGCTTCCGGGTCAACCCCAACGCTCAGGAGATGGAATCCGCCTACATTCAGCGCAACATTGCCGCCACCACCAAGGCCTATGGGCTGGACAAGCTTAAGACCGAGGCCTATGACGCCACCACCGAGGTCCAGTCAGGCGCCCTCTCCCGGGATGCGGAGACCACGGCACAGATTCGCTTGCTGGATCCCCAGGTGGTTTCTCCCACCTTCCGTCAGCTGCAGCAGTCCAAGCAGTACTACACCTTCGAGGACACCCTGGCCGTCGACAAGTACGACATCGACGGAGTCAGCCAGGATACGGTCATCGGCGCTCGCGAGCTGGACCTGGAGGGCAACGACAACCGCAACTGGGTCAACGACCACACGGTCTTCACCCACGGCTACGGCATCGTGGCCGCCTACGGTAACAAGGTCACCCCGGACGGGCAGCCCGAATTCTTTGAGCAGGACATCCCAACCAAGGGCAAGCTGACCGACAGCCAGCACTACGAGCCGCGAATCTACTTCTCGCCCAACGCGCCCGAGTACTCCATCGTCGGCGCGCCCCAGGGCTCGTCAGGCTGGGAGTTCGACTATCCTACCGGTTCTAAGGGAGCCACCAACACCTTCAAGGGCAACGGCGGCCCCTCGGTGGGCAACTTCCTGGCCCGAGTACTTTACGCCATCCGTTTTGGATCCGATCAGATACTCTTCTCGGACCGCGTCACCCCCGACTCGCAGATTCTCTACAACCGCTCGCCCAAGGAGCGCGTGGCCCAGATCGCCCCCTATCTGACCCTGGACGGGCGCGTCTACCCGGCTGTGGTGGATGGCCGGGTCAAGTGGATCGTCGACGGCTACACCACCTCTGACGCCTACCCCTACTCACAGAAGGTAGACCTGGGGCCCATCACCCAGGACACGACCACCTTGAGCTCTGAGGCCGTCAAGGGCCTGGGCTCTCAGAAGGCCAACTACATCCGCAACTCCGTCAAGGCTACGGTCGATGCCTACGACGGCTCGGTGGATCTGTATGCCTGGGATGCCAAGGATCCGGTGCTCAAGGCATGGCAGAAGGTCTTCCCCGGCCAGTTCAAGCCGCTTTCGTCAATCTCCGGTGACCTGATGAGCCACATGCGTTACCCGGAGAGCCTGTTCAAGGTGCAGCGCCAGCTCCTGTCCCAGTACCACGTCAACTCGGCCAGCCAGTTCTTCTCCGGCGAGGACTTCTGGCAGACCCCCGTGGATCCGACCGGCACCAGCAAGGAGCAGAAGGCGGGAATCAAGCAGCCTCCCTACTATCTGACCCTGCAGACCCCGGGGACTGACAAGCCCGCCTTCTCGCTGACTTCCACCTTCATCCCCGCCGGCACCTCCACCAGGGAGATTCTGACCGGGTTCCTGTCTGTGGATTCCGACGCCGGGTCGACCAAGGGGGTGATAGGGCCGGACTACGGGACCATCCGGCTGATGGAGCTGCCCAAGAATTCCAATGTTCCCGGCCCGGGGCAGGCCCAAAACAACTTCAACTCGGATGCTGCGGTCTCGACCGAGCTCAACCTGCTCCAATCCGGATCCACCAAGGTCAAACGCGGCAACCTGCTGACTCTGCCAATTGGCGGCGGACTGATCTACATCCAGCCGGTATACGTCCAGTCCAGCGGTGCCACCAGCTTCCCCCTGCTCAAGCGGGTTTTGGTGGCCTTCGGAGACAAGGTTTCTTCCTCAGCGACCTTGGATGCGGCTCTTGACAAGACCTTCCAGGGCAACTCGGGCGCATCGGCAGGCGATGCCGACAATACTGGACGCACCAATTCCAATGCTGACCAGAGCGAGCAATCCGATAAGGCCCCAGGTAAGACCGCTGGGTCCGGCGGGGCATCTACCACAGGAGGACAGGCCTTGAAACAGGCCTTGGACAAGGCCAACCAGGCCATGAGCGACGGCGATGCCGCCCTGAAGAAGGGCGACTTCAGCGCCTACGGCGAGGCTCAGAACCGTCTGCGCGAAGCCCTCAAGGAGGCCTCCGACCAGGAGGGCGGTAACAAGTGAGCGCCACCCCGTGCATTCGGCTCTGCCGTCGCGGAGACCTGGAGGCGGTCACTGCCATCTACAACCAGGCGGTCATGGATGGCGGTTCCACGGCAGATACGGCCCCGGTCAGCCTGGATCAGCGCCTGCAATGGTGGCTGGACCACAATCCGGACCAGGGCCATCCGGCCCTGGTCCTGGAGCAGGAGGGCCGGGTGCTGGCCTTCGGTTCCCTGTCGGCGTACTACGATCGGCCCGGCTACCAGGAGACATGCGAGCTGAGCTACTACGTGGACCGTGGCAGCCGTGGCCGTGGCCTGGGTGTCCTGATGGTCCATTCCCTGCTGGAGCGCGCCCAGCGGGAGGGCATGCGTCTGGCCGTGGCCATCATCTTCGATGACAATTCGGCCTCCAAAGCCCTCTTGCACCGGTTCGGTTTCAGCCGCTTCGGCCTTCTGCCCCAGGCAGCTTGTGACCGGTTCGTGCTGCATGATGTTTCCTACTGGAGCCTGTCCCTTGAGCGAAATGGGGTCGGGGAGCCTGTGTAGAATCTCACCGTCCCGTCTGAGAGCAGGAGGTATCACCTACATGGCATCCGATTTCTGGCTGATAGCCGGACTGGGCAACCCGGGTGACGAGTATAAGGGCACCAGGCACAACATGGGCTTCATGTGCGCCGATCTGCTGGCCGAACGATGGTCGGTCAACCTGCGCGACCATAAGGGTCTGGCCCAGCTGGGCCGTGGCACCCTGGATCTTGACGGACGCCGCATACCCTTCTTCCTGGCAAAGCCGTTGACTTTCATGAATGACTCCGGCGATGCCTTGGCCTCCATCTGCTCCTACTACCACATACCGGTTGGCCGGGTCGTGGTCATCCATGACGACATGGACTTGGAGTTCGGCCGGATCAAGGTCAAAGCCGGCGGCTCCTCTGGCGGGCACAACGGCATCCGTTCCATCGACCGTTCCCTGGGCAGCAACGCCTACGCTCGGGTTCGCATGGGCGTGGGGCATGCCCGGAGAGGTCCGGACGCCCATCGCCGCACTGTGGACTGGGTTCTGGGCACCTTTGTCGGCGATCAGCGCAAGCGCCTGCCCGATTTCCTGGCCGACGGCGCGGATGCCGCAGAAACCGTAATCGCCAAGGGCCTCAGCCAGGCTCAGGAGCAGTTCAATGGTCGATGAGCATATCCAGTCAGGGCAGGAGACTGGCAAGAAGGCGGAGCCTCAGGAATCGCTGAATGGATCCCTGCGTCCTCTTTTGGACGACCTGCAGGCGGATGCCGCCTTCAAAAGGTTGGTCCAAGGAGACTCCGAGCCTGCTACCGACACCGACACCTCTCTTATGGTGCAGGCTCCCCAGGGGATCAGGCCAGCCCTGGCCGCTGCGGCAGCCGGACGTGCCCCGGTGGTCCTGGTGGTCCCCTCCGAGCGTGATGCCGAGGAGATGGCCGGCGCCATCCGTTCCTGGTATGAGGGCGACCCTGGCGATGTAGCCCTGCTGCGCTCATGGGAGACCCTGCCTCACGAGCGGCTCTCGCCCCGGGCAGACACCGTGGCATCCCGGATGGCCGTCTTCAGGCGGCTGGCCCATCCGATTCAGGACGACCCTGACTTCGGACCCATCCGCATCCTGGTCATGCCCGTGCGCTCCCTGCTGCAGCCGGTGGTCAAGGGGCTGCAGGATGTGGAGCCCCTGGTCTTCCTACGCGGCCAGGACCTGCCTTTGGACCAGGCAGTCGAAGCCTTGGTCCGCAACGCCTACACCCGGGTGGACCTGGTCATGGAGCGCGGACAGTTCGCCGTCAGAGGCGGAATCCTGGATGTCTTCGTCCCCACCATGGCCCACCCGGTGCGCATTGAGTTCTTCGGCGACGAGGTGGACACCATCCGCAGCTTCCACGCCTCCGATCAGCGCACCTACGGCCCCGACCTGGACCGGATCTGGGCGCCGCCCTGCCGCGAGCTGCAGCTGACCGACCAGGTCCGCGCCCGCGCCCGCTCCCTGATAGGGAGCATCCCCAACGCCGACGACATGCTGGAGTCCATTGCCCAGGCAATTCCGGTGGAGGGCATGGAATCCCTCCTGCCTGCCCTGGTTGACGATCTGGTGCCGGTAGGGTCCATGCTGCCTGAGGGCGCTCTGATTTTACTGTCGGAACCTCAGCTACTGGCCCGCTCCGCGCAGGATCTGGTCAAGACCGCCAACGAGTTCCTGGCCGCCAGCTGGCATGTGGCCGCCTCAGGACAGGGTTCGGGCGCGCCCATCAGCTTCGACAGGGCCAGTTTCCTGGACTACGACGAGGTCATCTCATCCCTGGAGTACCGCAAGGGTGAGGTCTGGAAGCTGACCGACCTGTCGGTGGATCCGGACCGGGAGGGAGCCGAGCGGCTGGATGCCCTGGCACCGGACCAGTACCGCGGTGACGAGGATCGGGCCGCCTCGGGAATCGCCTCCCTGCTGGAAAGAGGCGACCGGGTTGTGGTGACCGCTCCGGCCCAAGGGACCCTGAGCCGTCTGCGTCGGGCCGTGCAGACCACGGGGATCACCGGGCTGGAGTACCACCGCTCCCTGGCTGTGGACGGCTTCGTGGACCAGTCCGCCCATCTGGCCCTGCTGACCGAGCGGGACCTGACCGGGCGTACCAGCGTGGCCGCTGGCAGCAAGACCACCAACCGACGGCGCAAGGCCATCGACCTGGACGAGCTCAAGCCCGGTGACTATGTGGTCCACGACCAGCACGGCATTGGCCGCTTCCTAGGCATGCGCCAGCGCAGCGTGGGCGTGGGCCCCAGCAAGGGCAGCCGGGAATATCTGGTCCTGGAGTACGCCCCCTCCAAGCGCAATGCCCCGCCAGACAAGCTCTTCGTGCCGGCCGACCAGCTGGACCAGGTCAGTCGTTACATCGGCGCCGAGATTCCCAGGCTCAACAAGCTGGGCGGATCCGACTGGTCGGCCACCAAGGCCAAGGCCCGCAAGCACGTTCACAAGATCGCCCAGGGACTGGTCAAGCTCTACTCGGCCCGGCAACGCACCAAGGGCTTCGCCTTCAGTCCCGACACCCCCTGGCAGAAGGAGTTGGAGGATGCCTTCCCATACCAGGAGACCCCCGACCAGCTGACCGCCATCGACGATGTCAAGGCCGATATGGAAAAGCCGGTGCCCATGGACCGCCTGATCTGTGGGGATGTGGGCTTCGGCAAGACCGAGATAGCCATCCGTGCCGCCTTCAAGGCGGTCCAGGACGGCAAGCAGGTAGTGGTCCTGGTGCCCACGACCCTGCTGGTCCAGCAGCACTACCAGACCTTCACCGAGCGCTTCGAGGGCTTCCCGGTGGATGTGGCCGCCATGAGCCGCTTCCAGACCGCAAAGGAGAACCAGACCACCATGGAGGGCCTGGCCAGCGGGGCCGTGGACGTGGTCATCGGCACCCATAAGCTGCTCAACCCGCGCATCCGATTCAAGGATCTGGGTCTGATGATCGTGGACGAGGAGCAGCGTTTCGGCGTGGAGGCCAAGGAGACCCTCAAGGCCATGCGAACCAACGTGGATGTCCTGTCCCTATCGGCCACGCCCATTCCGCGCACTCTGGAAATGGCGGTGACCGGCATCCGGGAGATGTCCACCCTGGCCACGCCCCCCGAGGATCGTCTGCCGGTACTGACATATGTGGGCGCCTACGAGGATGCCCAGGTGACTGCGGCCATTCGTCGTGAGCTCCTGCGCGGGGGCCAGATCTTCTACATCCATAACCGGGTGGAGGATATCGGCAAGGTCTCGGCCAAGGTGCAGACGCTGGTTCCCGAGGCCAAGGTGGGCGTGGCCCACGGCAAGATGGGGGAGAAGCAGCTGGACGGGGTCATCCGGGACTTTTGGCACCGGGATATCGATGTGCTGGTCTGCACCACCATCGTTGAGACTGGCCTTGATATACCCAACGCCAACACGCTGATCGTGGACCGGGCCGACCGCTTCGGTCTCTCCCAGCTCCACCAGCTGCGCGGCCGGGTGGGACGCGGCCGGGAGCGGGCCTACGCCTACTTCCTCTACGACCCCAGCAAGCCAATGACCCAGACCGCCCACGACAGGCTGGCCACCATCGCTCAGAACACGGCCCTAGGGTCCGGCTACGACGTGGCTATGAAGGATCTGGAGCTGCGCGGCACCGGCAACCTGTTGGGCGACGAACAGTCCGGCCATATCGAAGGGGTCGGCTTCGACCTTTACGTGCGCATGGTCTCCGAGGCGGTGGAAGAGTATAAGGAGCCTGGGCGGACCGAGCCGGTCACTGTCAGCATCGACCTGCCCTTGGAAGCTTCCATCCCTGTGGACTACATTGATTCGGACAAGCTGCGTCTGGAGGCCTACCGCAAGCTGGCCTCGGCTCGCAACGAGCAGGATCTGCGCGACCTGCATGAGGAGCTGACCGACCGATATGGGCGTCCGCCGGCCCAGTTCGACACCCTCTTCGCAGTTGCCAGGCTGCGGGCCAAGGCTCGTTCCCTGGGCATTGCGGAGATCGCCTCCCAGGGCTCCAGGGTGCGCATCAGGCCCGTGACTATGCCCGATTCCCTCCAGGCAAGGATCGCACGTATCTACAAGGGCAGCCAGTACCGTCCTGTGACGCAGACCCTGCTGATCCCAGCGCCCTTCGCGGGCTCCCTTGGTTCGGGACCCATGGATTCGGTGGCCATGACCGCCTGGGTGGACACCCTGCTGGACGACCTTGCCTGGGGGCTGCCCAAGTCCTCCGACGATGGCACGCCAGCGGGTCCCTCGCCCGTCCAACAAAACTAGTATCCTGTAAGAGACATCACAACAACTTATTGAAGGAGCAGTTGTGGCAGCAATTGAAAGCGTGTTCGCGCGCGAAATTCTTGATTCCCGTGGCAACCCGACCGTCGAGGTCGTTCTGCAGACTGAGGACGGCGCCGAGGGGCGTGGTCTGGTTCCCTCCGGTGCTTCCACCGGCGAGGCCGAGGCCTGGGAACGTAGGGATGGCGACAAGAAGCGCTATCAGGGCAAGGGTGTGCTGGACGCCGTCAAGGCGGTCAATGAGACCATCGCTCCCAACGTCATCGGCATGGACGCTACCGATCAGCGCGCCCTGGACGAGACCATGATTGATCTGGACGGCACCCCCAACAAGGGCAAGCTGGGCGCCAACGCCATTCTGGGTGTCTCCCTGGCTGCGCTCTATGCGGCTGCCGAGTCCGCCGAACTGCCTCTCTACCGTTACCTGGGTGGCACCAACGGCCACATCCTGCCCGTGCCCAACATGAACATCATGAACGGCGGCGCCCACGCTGACTTCGCCACCGACATCCAGGAGTACATGATCTCCCCCTACGGCTTCGACTCCTACCGGGAGGCCCTGCGCGCCGGCGTTGAGGTCTACCACACCCTCAAGAGCATCCTGAAGAAGGACGGCCACGAGACCGGCCTGGGCGATGAGGGCGGCTTTGCCCCCAAGATGAAGTCCAACGAGGACTCCTTGAAGTACATCGTCGACGCCATTCAGGCTGCCGGCTACGAGCCTGGCAAGCAGATCGGCCTCTGCCTGGACGTGGCATCCTCGGAGTTCTACAACAAGGACACCGACAAGTACCACTTCGACGGCGAGGACCGCGACGCGGACTACATGCTGGACTACTACCAGGGCCTGGTCGAGAAGTACCCGCTGGTCTCCATCGAGGATCCCTTCGCTGAGGAGGACTGGGGCGCCTGGCAGAAGATTACCGCCGCCATGGGCGACCGTTTGCAGTTTGTGGGTGACGACCTGCTGGTGACCAACCCCAAAAGGCTGCAGAAGGGCATCGACCTGAAGGCCGCCAACTCCCTGCTGGTCAAGCTTAACCAGATCGGCACCGTGACCGAGACCCTGGATGCCATCGAGCTGGCCACTGCCAACGGGTTCACCTCCATGGTTTCCCACCGTTCCGGTGAGACCTCCGACACCACAATCGCCGACCTGGCCGTGGCCAAGAACACCCGCCAGATTAAGACCGGTGCTCCGGCCCGTGGCGAGCGCATCGCCAAGTACAACCGGCTGCTGGAGATCGAGGAAGAGCTGGGTTCCACCGCCGAGTATGCCGGCTACAGTGCCTTCAAGGCCTGCAAGAAGTACACCAAGTAAGTCTTTGTCGGTCGGGCCGGATCCTTTGCAGGTTTCGAACCAACCGTGAAGTCTTTCACCCGTGGCGGTCCGCGTCGGCTGCCGCGGGTATTTTTATGGGTATGGCCAAGAACAAACGTGACGGCGCCAACCGGCGGACAAACAGGCGGTCGTCGGGACCCATCACCTTCTTTGTGGCGGTCATCATCGTGGCTCTGGGGCTAATTCAACTGGTCTCCACCTTCCACGCCTACGCCATTAATCTTTCCGAACTCAACGGCCTGCGCAATCAGCAGGCCCAGCTTGTCGAACACAAGCGTGACCTGGAGAACCAGATCCGGCGCTGGGATGACAAGGCCTATGTAACCGCCCAGGCCCGGGATCGGCTGGGATTCATTTTCCCTGACGAGGAGGCTATCCGGGTCCTGCACCCGGAGGCGGTCACGGGCAGCAAGGACAAAGACCAGGCTGGAAGCAAGGGGGTCCGGGCCCCCAGGAAGAACTCCCTGCCCTGGTATCAGGAAATGGCTTACTCCTTCGCCAAGGCCGATCAGGACCCTACTGCCGATAGAAGCAAGGGGAGCACAGGTCAGCATCCTGGCGATGGAGCCAGTCCGAACGGCTCTGCCAGTCCGTCTGGTTCAAGTAGTCGGGGTGGCTCTGATGGCTCCTCTCCATCTGGGGGCGGGGGAGCGCAGTGAACTTCGAAGGCTCGGACTTCGACGCTTCAACAGGCCATGAACTTTGCAGCAATGCACAATCAGAAAGATGAGGACAGCGTGAACAAGGCCCAGGGAAGGCCCCAGGCAGCAGAGGAATCTCAAGTCGTAGACAAGGTCAGGGTCGAGTCCGAGGTTGGGCAGAATAAGGTCGAGGCCTTTGTCCTGATTGGCGACCGGGAACTGGCGGCGGTCAAAGATCGGGTCCAGGAGCTTCTGGCGACTCCGGCCACGCCGGAACAGATAGATGTCGTGAACCACCAGCTGGGTCGCTATCCGCGGGGTATGGTGGCCGTGGGCGCTCGCTGTGTCTGCGGCAACCCCCTGGCCGTGGTCACCCGGCCGCAGCTGGAGGACGGCACGCCTTTTCCGACCACGTGCTATCTGACCAGCCCCGAGGCCGTCAAGGCCGTCTCCCGGTTGGAAGCTAACGGTCTCATGACCGACTGGAATGCCGAACTTGGTTCCGATCCGGATCTGGCCAGTGCTTATCGCAGGGCCCATGAGCTCTACCTGGCCTTCCGGTCTGCCTTGGCCCATCAGCTGGGTGACGACGAGGGGCACATCGCCGGAATCTCGGCGGGGGGCATGCCCAAGCGGGTCAAGTGCCTGCATGCTCTGACCGCTCAGTCTCTGGTTATGGGCCCTGGGGTTAATCCTTTGGGCGACCGTGCTCTTGGTTTGGTGCATCAAATATTCGATTCGCAGGTCTGCAGGTGCGCTCGGCCTTGGACTGAGGCATACCGAGAAGAGAACCGATGAAGGGGGTTTTATGGATCAGGTAACGGTGGCGGGTGTGGATTGCGGCACTAACTCCATACGTCTGCTGATTGCCGAGGTGGACCGGCAGGGGCTCCATCCGGTGGCTCCCAGGCTGATGCGCGTTATCCGGTTGGGGGAGGGCGTGGACCGCAATCACCGCTTCTCAGACCAAGCTCTGGAGCGCGCCTTTGAGGCCTGTCGGCTCTTCGCCCAGCAGCTGCATGAGCACCCGGTAGGTGGCCTGCGCTTTGTGGCCACCTCAGCCACCAGGGATGCCGACAACCGAGAAAAATTCGAGGCGGGGGTGCGATCCATCCTAGGGGTCACGCCCGAGGTCATCAGTGGCTCCCAGGAGGCCTCGCTGAGCTTTCTGGGAGCGGTCAGCGTGCTGGAGCAGCGAGGCGGCACCGACATGCCCCCTGCGCCATACCTGGTGGTCGACCTGGGTGGCGGCTCCACCGAGCTGGTCCTGGGCGGGGACGGGAGCGATTTGCCTGTTGACCATGTCAGGGCCTCCTACTCCATGAACATCGGCTCCGTGCGGATGACTGAGCGCCATCTGCTGAACGATCCTCCCAGCCAGGAGCAGATTGACCAGGCGCTTGAGGATGTTGACGGCTGGATCGACCGGGCCTTCGACCAGGTCCCTGTAGCCGGAGTAGGCAGTGTGATCGGAGTCTCCGGCACGGTCACCACCATGAGCGCCTTGGCCCTGGGATGCGAGGTCTACAACCGCCATGCCGTCGATGGTCAGTCCATTTCGGTTGATGCGGCCTGCCGGGTTGACGACCGGGTGTTGAACATGAGCCGGCAGGAGCGTAGGGAGCTCAAGGCCATCCATCCTGGGCGTGTGGATGTGATTGGCGGCGGCGCCCTGATCTGGAGCCGCCTGCTGGAGCGTCTGGGCCAGGCCAGCCCGAGTGCGTTGGCTTCGGGAACCTATGTGGCCAGCGAGCATGGCCTCCTGGACGGCCTGGTCCTGGACTACGGTCGGACCCTCCTGCGCGAATGATATACTAAGGCGTTATGGGTCATGGCCCCGGTGGCGAAATGGTATACGCATCGGACTTAAAATCCGCCGCCTTCACCGGCTTGTGGGTTCGATTCCCACCCGGGGCACCAAGGCCTCATCGGCTTGGACGGCAGTGTCGCAACTTGTCACCCGGCCGACGAACCGATACTCTGGTACGCAAGAAAACCAAAGGAGTTGTCATGAGTGACCAATCCATGCCCGAGGTGAACGCCGAATTCGGCGCCACGCCGACCATAACCTTCCATGGTTCGGCGCCCAGCGGGCTGCGCGCCGTGGAGCTGGTCGAGGGGGACGGGCCAGTCGTCCGCAAGGGCGATACCGTCACCGTCAACTATCACGGTGTCGTTTGGGGGTCCGATCAGGTCTTCGACTCCAGCTTCCAGCGTAATCAGCCAGCCAGCTTCGGCATTGGCGTGGGGCAGGTCATTCGCGGCTGGGACCAGACGGTGCCCGGCCACAACGTGGGGTCCAGGTTGGTGGTCTCCATTCCGCCGGAGTACGGATATGGTCGTCAGGGGATGCCTCAGGCGGGCATCGGCGGCGACGATACCCTGGTTTTCGTGATCGATATCATATCGACACGGTAGACAAGGGTCTCCAGGCGCCGGTGAGGGCCGGCGCCTTTTTCATACCCTTGACTTTGCAGTTCAGGTCGGGCCACGAGACAAGTGCATTAAACAAGGAGGAATCACATGGCTGAGGAAAAGACGATTCTGCTGACACAGGCCGCTTACGACAAGCTGAAGGAGGAGCTTGACCACCGTCAGGGCGAGTACCGCGACGAGATTACCGAACGTATCGCGGCGGCTCGAGCCGAGGGTGATCTGAGCGAGAACGGCGGCTACCAGGCTGCCCGCGAGGAGCAGGGCAAGAACGAGGGGCGGATAAACGAGCTGATCGTCAAGCTTCGCAACGCCAAGATCCTCAAGGCTCCTAAGGCTGGCACGGTGGGCAACGGATCCCTGGTGACCTTGACCATGGCCGGCAACGAAATGGTCTATGTGCTGGGTTCCAGAGATTTGACCGTGGCCACCGACTATGATGTCATCAGCCCCGAGTCGCCTATCGGCGCGGCCCTCATGGGCGCCAAGAAGGGCCAGACCGTGACCTACAAGGCTCCCAATGGCAAGGACATCTCGGTCACCGTCAAGGATGCCCAGCCTCTCAAGTAGCGGGACGACCCCTCACCGTCCCAGCTCGGCCTGAATGAAGCCGCTCTCCGCCATGGTCGACGGGGGGCGGCTTTGTCTGTGGGTGGCTGCTCTATGAATGACCACTTGGTTCGTAAGGCGGGCCGATGGTCTTTGTTAAAAGTGCGGTTCGGCTGGAGAGCTGCTCAGCGCAGGTTGCAGACCACCAGATAGATGGCCACGATGTGGCAGGCATAGCCGATGACCGTGCCGCAGTGGAAGATCTCATGGAAGCCGAATACCCGGGGCCAAGGGTCCGGCCGACGCAGACCGTAGACAATCGCCCCCAGGATGTAGGCCAGGCCGCCGGCCACGATCAGCCAAACCACCGGCGGACCGGCCATGGGGGAGTCCCAGAAGAGTTTCAGGAAGCCCACTCCCGAGACTCCGAAGACCACGTAGACAAGGGTGTAGAGCCCGCGGGGCGCATCGATCCAGAAGACGTGGACGATCATGGCCACCAGGCTGGCCCCCCACATGCCCAGGATGATGACCCGCCGCCAGAAGGGGTCCAGTGCAAAGGAAATCGGCGTGTAGGTGCCGGCGATGAGCAGGAAGATGTTGACGTGGTCCAGGCGGCGCAGAACGTCCGTGGTTCCCGGGGTCCAGTCGCCCAGATGGTAGAGGGCCGAGTTACCGAAGAGGGCCAGTGAGGCGACCATGAAGACCGCACATGCCAGCTTAAGGCCAGTGCCGTGGGCCAAACAGATCAGCACGATGCCGGCGGCCAGGGCCAGCGGGGCGGCCACGGCGTGAATCCAGCCACGCAGCAGGGGCTTGGGGCGGCCGTGCACATCCAGGCGGACCTTGCGCTCGATCTCCATGTCGGGGATGCCCTCGATTCGTGAGGCTTTCATCTCGGCCTTGGTCATGATCCGTGCAGCCTTGGCCTTGGCTTTGGCGCGCACCGCATCGGCCCTGGCCTGCAGATGGGCCTCATGGGCCACCTCTGCGTCCCTGCGCAGGTAGGTCAGCTCCTGGCGGCGCTGCTGACGGCGGCGTTCGAGATCGGGATCAACCTCCTGGTCCTCAGGCGGTCTGCCGTCCTCGCTGGTCCTGGTTGCCATGGCCCTCCCTTGGCCCCTTGACTGGTCCGGGCCTGTCGGGTCCGGTAGCCGGGGCGAAACATCCGTGAACCACCCTACCCCAGACCTGTGTATTGGACGCGCATGTCATCATCGCCCTGGGCATGACCCGCCTATCTGCTTCCGCGGGCCCTTTGTATGATGGAGGGCATGGCTGATTTTTCCGAGATTCTGGCTTCCTGCGACGACTGCAATGAGGAGGACCGCGAGTGGCTCCACCACTTGGTGGCCGACTGGCAGGTCATCGCCGATCTAAGCTTTGCCGACCTGCTGCTCCTGCTGCGTACCGGCGAGGGGGAGTTCACTGTGGCCGAGCAGTGCCGTCCCTCAACGGTCATGTCTTTGCGCACCGAAGATGTGGTCGGAGAGCATTTCCCGACCGATCGCAGCGAGGAGCTGGAGGCGGCCATGCAGTCCAAGGGGGTGCTGCGATCCAACAAGCTGCGGACCATCGGCCGCGCCACGGTCTGCGATGTCTATGCCCCTATCCGTCACCAGGGCAAAACCCTGGGCTTGGTGGTCCGCGAGACCAACATGGCCACGCGCGAGTCCAACGGCCGTTACGAGAGCGAGAGCATCAACGCGGGCAAGGAACTCTTCGAGATGATCACCCGCGGCGAGTTCCCCTACGCGGATTCGGTGCTCAACCAGCGGCACAACGCCAGGGTGGCCGACGGTTTCTTTGTGTTGACGGCAAGCGGCGTAGTGCGTTATGCCTCACCCAACGCCATCAGCTGCTTCCGCCGACTGGGCTCAGTGGAGACCATGATTGGCCAGTACCTGAGCGAGATTGGTACTTCCCTGCTCAAGGAGAACGATCCTGTGCCCGACTCTTTGCCGTTGGTCTTATCGGGCAAGGCGGCTGTGGACTCGGAACTAGATGCCAACGGGTCGGCTGTCTCCATGCGCTCCCTGCCCTTGTACGGCAAACAGGGCAGGACCGGCGCCATCGTTCTCTGCCGGGACGTGACCGAGCTGCGCCGCCGGGAGAAGGAGCTGCAGACCAAGGATGCCACCATCTCCGAGATCCATCACCGTGTCAAGAACAACCTTCAGGCCGTGTCAGCCCTGCTGCGGCTGCAGGCCAGGCGCACCAAGTCAGACGAGGTCCGCAAGGAGCTGGAGGAGGCCCAGCGCCGCGTCCAGACCATCGCCGTGGTTCACGAGGGCCTCAGCCAGACCGCCGACGAGATTGTGGACTTCGATAAGGTGATTGCCAACCTGCTGAAGATGAGCGTGGACCTGGCCACTACCAGCGACCAGCACATCACCATCTCCTACGTGGGCAAGTTCGGGATGATGCCAGCCCAGGATGCAACACCCTTGTCCCTGGTGCTGACCGAGCTGGTCAACAATGCTGTCGAACACGGTTTTGAGGGCCGTGACGAGGGGCATATCACCATATCGGTAGGCCGGGGCGGCAACAACCTGAATGTGGTGGTCGAGGATGACGGCAACGGCTACAGCACCGAGTCGGATCAGGGACAGGCTCGGTCCACCGGGTCCGGGCTGGGCACGCAGATCATCAATACCTTCGTCACCAACGACTTCGGCGGTACGGTCAAGTGGGAGCCACGCCGGGATGGGGGCACCCGGGTGGTCATCAACATCAAGCTGCGCGTGGCGCAGGACGTGTGATATCCCGAAAACCTATTAGCGAGGGGTGCTTTTCAGGAAAAGAAAGGGACGGTGGCATCAAGCCATCGCCCCTCAACTGTTCGGTGCAATCGGGAAGGAATCAGGACTGCATCTGCATGGCCTGGGACCTGCGCGCACGCATGGCCCGACGCTTGAGAGCCCTGCGTTCGTCCTCGCTCAGTCCGCCCCAGACGCCGTAATCCTGATTGGTGTCCAGGGCGCACTTCAGACAGGCGTCAATGACCTTGCAGGTCCGGCAGACAGCCTTGGCCTCCTCGATCTGCTGATAGGCTGCACCTGTGTTGCCGACAGGGAAGAACAGCTCAGGGTCCTTGTCACGGCAAGCAGCCTTGGCGCGCCAATCAAACGCATTACTCATCTACCTAAGCCTCCAAGAAGTTTTTATCTGTGCTTTATCACTACCCTATGCAAGATAAGCACGATGGGTGACTTTTTTCAAGGGTCCATTTGTTTTACGGCTAAAGAGAACACCTGTAGCGGAATGGCGTGACCCGCCTCCAGAACCAGACACCGTCCAGGAATGGCGCTGGCCCGTGTGGATAGGGCGGCCAGCTGATCGGCGGGGATGCCAGCCGCCAGATCGGCCCCCCGTTCGCCACAGGGGAACACCAGACGACGGCTGAAACGCTCAGGTCTGCGCAGGGCACTTGCCGCATCCACAGCTAGAATCACCGTGGTTCCCTCCTGTCCCAAAGCCTCCTGCAAGAGCGGGGACAATGGATCCCGACAGAGCGGATCCAGCAGGTCTTGGGCATCGTCAACAATCCAGACCAGCCCCCGGTTGCCACGTTGATGACCTTTAGGCGGTGTCGGCACCGGACCTGTCGAGTCCCGGCTGCTGTAGCCCTGGCCTGTTCGCCGCGTGATGCGCAAATCAAAGCTGGGTTCTGGTTGGGCTCCCGGCTTCATCAGGGTAAGCAGGGAACGAAGCAGCAGGGCTAGAAGGGTGCTCTTTCCTCGGCCTGGCGGTCCAATCACGGCCGTATGACCTTTGAGGGGCAGGTGGTAGAGGTGCAGCAGGACCCCGTCGTCGGTGCGTCCCAAAGGTATCAGAGGCCGCCCTGATTGCCAAAGAATCTTTCCGCAGGCCGGATCACGCTCTGGCAGGGGAGGCGAGAAGAGGGGTGCTGGTGGTCGGTTGCCGCAGAAGTGACTGGCTTTGATGATCTGTTCCACCAGGGTTTGTGGGTCAGATGCTGGGCAGGTGCGGAAGGCCTGAGGGCCCCGACCTTGCTCCAGGAAGCCCACACCTGGACAGGCAGGGTCAATCCCTGTGGCGCAGGAGGACCCCAGCAACTCTTTGGACTGTAGGGGGTCGCGCACGCGCAGACAGATGCCCAGGTTCATGTTGGCACGCATCTGGGCGCTGACCTGTCCCATGGTTTGCTGGGTGCAGGCCACTAGGTTCATACCCAGAGACCTGCCCTGAGATGCCAGGGCGGTCAGTTTGTCCAGATAGTCGGGCAGGAGTTGGCGCAGGGCCTGGAACTCGTCAATGACCACCACCAGGCGCGCCGGTGGATCGGACATCAGGGCAGTGTCCTCCACCCCTGCTCTGGCAACCAGGCGCTGACGGCGCTCCAATTCCCGCTGGAGGCCGTTCAGCGCTCGTACGGCCTGGTCCAGATCCAAATTGGTCACGCAGCCCACGGTGTGTGGCAGTCGGGCCAACAGGCCGAAGCCGGCACCGCCCTTGAAGTCCAGCAGGACCAGATTGAGCCGGTCTGGAGGCTGACTGGCGGCCAGGGCCAGACACCAGGTCTGCAGAAAAACCGACTTGCCTGATCCCGTTGTACCTGCCACCAGGGCGTGGGGTCCGTCACGCGGCAGATCGATGACCAGCGGTCTGTGATCAGGACGGGCACCGATGATTGCCGGTGCTGTCTTCCCCGATGCGGCAAGCCAGGCATGAACGATGCTCTGCCAGAGCAGACCATGTGCTTCCGAAGCCCCTGATCCCAACAGACGGGACTCCAGCCGCGGGCCCGGGTCGGAGGCCAGCTGAGCCAAGTCCTGCCGTGTCTGGTCCTCTGTGCTTGTCGATAGGGAAGCACGATTCGATGCTATGCCGTATTCCAATTGTGCGTGGGCGGGGAGAGATGACGGTGGCTGTTGATGCGCTCGCAGCAGGCTCAAAAGCAGCATGGCCAGGGTACCTGTCAGGCTGGGCAACAAGAGGAGGAGCAACATCCAGCGTCCCTGGCCGACTGCGTACCAGATCATGCCCGCCTGGGCTAGGGCCGGAGCCGTTTGGGCGACCAGGGTCAGAATGACCTGGATCCTTCCCTTTTTGGCCGTTCGCTCTTTGACGCTGGCAGAGTGCCAATCGCCTGCAACCTGGTTAAAGACTTTCGGCCCGGTTGCTGATATCGGAAATGCAGCTGCTGATGAATTGGCCTTTATCATGTCTTCAGCATGAAGGGCCCGGCTGGGGAGTTCCAGGGCAAATCTGGCATGTGGTCGAATGTGGAATCTGGCTGGGATTGGCGGACGGTGCTACATGCCGCCGACGGTTCCGGGGGCATGACTGCCCTGCGCAAGCTTGTTGAACAGGTCGGTGTTGCGGGCTTGATCCAGCAGAACGGTGGAACCGAGACCCCAGCCCGGATAGTAGTCAGGATCCGCCCAGTAGACGCTTCCGGTGATGCCTTTGCTGCTGCTGGCACTGCGGAAGGCCAGGACCATGCGCACAAGGTCTATGGGGTTGGTCCGCTCATCCACCACCAAGGCATCCAGACCCGCCGAAAGGACCTTTCCGGCCGTCGACGGGTTGAGCATGACCGAGGGCTGGAGCGCCTTGGCAGTGATGGCTGAGATGGCCTGACGCTGGCGTTCGGCACGCCCGAAGTCCCCCTTGGGATCCGAGTAGCGCATGCGGGTGAAGGCCAGGGCCATGCCGCCGTCAGCCTGATGACAGCCGCGGGACCAGA
This sequence comes from Bifidobacterium sp. wkB338, assembly GCF_003688325.1. Classification (NCBI taxonomy): domain Bacteria; kingdom Bacillati; phylum Actinomycetota; class Actinomycetes; order Bifidobacteriales; family Bifidobacteriaceae; genus Bifidobacterium; species Bifidobacterium sp. wkB338. Next base: position 56,427 of record NZ_NPOR01000016.1, on the reverse strand, counting down.
CCATGCCTGAGTTGGGGTCGTTGACGTCTGCATCGTAGCAAAGCCTGACACCGCCCAGAGCGTCGACCACCTTACTGAGGCCTCCAAACCGGATCAAGGCCACGTGATCGACCTTATGGCCGGTGATGTCCTCAATCTGGCCGGTCAGGGCCCGGTAGCCCGATGTGTAGGCCACGGCGTTGATTTTCATGTAATCCCCGTCCTGCTTGACCAGGGAATCCCGGGGGACTGAAATCAAGGAGGCGGCTCCGTGCCGGGGCTTGGTCAGTACCAGGATGGTGTCGGTGCGGAAGCCGGTGATGCTGGCATCCTGTCCGGCCCCCGGAGAACCGTCGCGCTGGTCCGATCCCAGAAGGAGCCATGTGGTGGCCTCTGAACCAGGGGCATCGGTCAGCATTTTGTCGCGGGTGAGCTTGCCATTGATCCAGAACCATCCTCCACCCGCCAGTACGACCAGTGCCAGCAGCAGGACCAAAAGCAGAATGGTTATGAATCTGCGCAAGGGGTGTCTGCGGACGAGGGCAGTGCCATTGCGCATGCTTCGATTGCTTCTGTTGCTCCAGTCGTTTCCAACAGGTGCAGCCGTGGCCCTTGGCTGGGGTGTGGTCTTCGATGATCCGCTGGTGCGTCTGGCCTTCCGAGCCCCGCTGGTCTGCCCCGGCTGATGCCCAGTCCCGGAGGAGGGGGAAAAGCTGGGAGGCGTCTGGCTACGGCTGTGTCTCGCCTCGGTACCTGGGGTTCCGAGGTCGGCAGCCGGACGGTGATGACCGGAGGGCATGAAGCTAGGAGGCTCCTGTCCCTGTCCGCCTTGGTCTGATCCAGTCCGCATACCCTTAACCTCCGTAGCTTTGACCGACTAGGTAAGCAATAGCATGCCTGAACGACCCAGCGGCTTAATCGGCTATCTCTGCGCCGGAACCGCACAGACCGTAGCGAACAGGTAGCGGTCCGCCATACCGATGTACTGTCCGGTGTTTGCATCCCTGATGGTTCCGTCGTCCGGATCGACAATTCCGCCCGTGTTCGGATCTATCAGGGTCTTGTCAGGCATGGTGATCAGTCCGGTGCGGGGATTGGGTTTGGGTAGAGTAGCGGCGGACGCAGATGGGGATTGGGTGCCGTCCTCTGTGTCAGAGCCGTTGCCCGCTGTCTGAGTAGCACCCTGTGTGTTTTGGACACTCTGGGCATCCTGATCATTGCTGGCCTGCTTGTCTGATGAAGATGTTGACTCTGCAGCCTCATTGGCCTGGGTCAAAGGCTTCCCTTCTCGGAGCAGTTGCCAGATAGTGTCGGCCTCATCCGTCCATACCACTCGGTAATTGTCCTGGGACCATTCCTCGACAGGTATGGTACGGGCGTAGATATGTTTGGTGTCTATGTGCTTGAGCGAATTACCCAGACCCAGCAGGGTCTGGAAGTTGCCCAGGCCCTCGCTCAGCTGCAGGGTGGACATGGAGGTGGTGGCCAGACGGTAGGCCTTGGGCAGGTCGGAATAGATATTGACGGCCTTGGCTTCGTTGACCAGACTCTTGATCAGATACTGCTGGCGGGTGGTTCGCATAATGTCCGACCCGTCGGCGGCGGTTCCATGGCGCATGCGAGCGTACTCGGTGGCTTGGGTTCCGTCCAGATGCCGCAGGCCGCGCTTCAGGTTGATGCCGGTATAGCCGTCCCAGGTATCCTTGGGGATGCACACGTCGACCCCGCCCAGGGCGTCGATGATGGACTTGAAACCGTTGAAGTCAGCCACCGCGAACTGTTGAATGTCCAAGCCGGTCAGTGAGCGGACCGCAGCCAGGGAGCAGCTGGCGGCCGAATTCACATCGCCGCCCTGGCTGTAGCCTTCGGCGAAGATGGAGTTGAACATGACCTGGCGGCGGGCCGGAATGGTTTCCCCCTTGCTGGTGGTGCAGGCCGGGGCGTTCACGATGGAGTCCCTGGGAATGGAGACCACGTTCACGTAGGAACGGTCTGCGGCGATCTGGACCACCATGGCCGTGTCCGACTGGTGATTCTCCTCTAGGCCGTCGCCGCTGCCGCCCACATCGGCATTGCCCTTGCCGTCCCGGGTGTCCTGTCCCAGGACCAGGACGTTCAGGGTTTTGCCTTTGTAGATGTCTTCCGGGGCCTTGTGGCTTTGAGCAAGGGTGACGGGCTCCAGCACGTGCATGTGACCGTTGATGTCGGTCCAGAAGGCCGCCACTGTCGAGGCTACGAAACAAAGAATGAAGGTAAGGGCCAGACAGATGCCCGTGCGCAGACGGTGGCTGTTGCGAAACCCACCGCTGTGCTGGGGCTTGCCGTTCCTGCCCGCCTTGATGTTGGGCAGACCCATCTTTCTGGTTGGGGACGTCAATGGTTATGCCTTCCTCATCGGCTGTCGCTGTAGGGGTCATTCCGGCGGGAAGAACCGGGATGACGGTAAAGCGTGCTTGAACCAGTCATAGTATAGTCTGACCCTCATCCGCAGCTCCTCTTCGGGCGATATGGTCTCCTCCACGTGTTGCTCAGTTGCGCTTGCAGGCATGTAGGGGTTGACAGAAGACCTCCGTAGCGGCTGTAATAAAAGTGTGTAAACACACTAGGGACTGGGGGGTCGCTATGAGTGGTTTTATAGACACTCGATACAGCAGTACAACTAAAAACAGGCTGACGCCGCTGATGCAATGGTTCGAAGTCAACATCGGACCATCCTGGCGGAGCGAGGCGCTCTGTGCACAGACAGACCCGGAAGCATTCTTCCCAGGCAAGGGAGGCTCCACTCAGGAAGCCAAGCGGGTCTGCGCCGACTGCACCGTCCGAAAGCAGTGCTTGGACTGGGCGGTCGAACACGACGAACGCTTTGGCATCTGGGGCGGCATGAGTGAACGGGAGCGCCGCCGTTACAAGAAGAGGATGCGCGCGCAGCATCAGGTCTGAATCGCCGCAGGTGCCCGAGCGAGGCATCCGGTGACCTGGATTGCGTAGACTGGAACGCATGAGTTTCGTCGCGCCTCAAGCCCAGGATGTCCGGCAGGTTCTCTCTGCAGTTATGAACGCATGTTCGCCTGCTGCCAGTCCTCATGTGGAGGATGCTGTGGCGGCGGTAATCACGGTCGAGCATGACCTGACCTACCTGTCTGATACCCTGCGTGCCCTCTTGCGACAGAGCCTCTTGCCTAGGGTCATAGTTATTGCGGACTGTTCGGGGATCACTGTGGAGCCTCTCTATGCGCAGTTCCCGGTGGACGGGCCAGCGCGGGTGGAAGTGCAGGTGGTTCGCGCCAAAGGCGCCTCTTCCTTCGGCGATGCCGTGGACAAGGCACTTGGCTATGCCCGTCTGCCTGGTCGAATCCGTGCCCTTTGGCTTCTGCACGACGACTGCCGTCCAATGGATGAGCATTGCCTAGACAGGCTGGTGGACACCTGGCACAGCAATCCCACTGCTTCCCTGTTGGGCGCCAAGCAGTATGACTGGCAGGGCGAGGGACTGCGGGATGTGGGTCGGTATGCCTACCATCACCGAACGGTGAGCCTGGTAGTGGACAGCGAGCCCGACCAGGAGCAGTATGACGCACGTCAGGATGTTTTTGCGGTGAGTCTGGCTGGTGCTCTGGTGCCCATGCAGACTATGAAGGATCTGGGTGGACCAGGTGCCTGGGCTGGAACTTTCGGCCAAGCCGACGACCTTTGCCGCCGCATCTGCCTGTCAGGGGGGCGTGTGGTAGTGGTGCCCAGTGTCCGGATGGCCCATGCCAGCGCACGGATGAGCGGATTGCGCGACCGGAATGGGCGGCCGGCGCAGCCTGACCGTCCCTTGGATGCCTCCATGGGGCCCATACTGGCTCGGGAGCGTTACCTGCTGACTGACTTTGCCCTTCCCTGGTGGCCGCTGGTCTGGCTCTGGCGAGTTCTGGCGGCACTGTGGTTCATGGCCCTTGATCTCATCGGCAAACGGCCTTACAGGGCCCTGTGCCGTCTGTGTGCGCCCTGGCGGATTCTGACCCGTCCTGCGGCCTTGCTGACCATGCGTCGCCGTCTGACTTCCGCCTGCCATGGTAGTCCACGCCGATTGAACATTCTTCAGGCCAACAGTCAGCAGATCCGGCAGTGGCGGCAGCGTAGGCAAGCCTTCCGCGATCAGCAGGAACATCCCATGCTCAGCCACCTGGCCCTGGCTCATCTGCGCCAGCAGTTCCTGCGTCGCCTGGCCTGGGCATCGGGGATGACCATAGCAGTCTTGGTGGCTCTGGTTGCCACTCACTGGCCCCTCTGCCGAGCCATTTTCTCAGGAGGTGCCATCCACGCGCCCTTCCTGCCCTCGTCAGGAGCCGACTGGTCCCGCCTGCTGGCGGCGGCCACCACCTCCTGGTCCTGGGCCGGGGGCGTGGGACAGCCTGCAGTTCCTGCCCCCTTCCTCTTGGTGCTCCTACCCTTCGCCCTGTTGACTGGCGGTCATGTGGCCCAGGCCATGGCCTTGATGCTCCTGGCTGAAACGGGGCTGGCCGCTCTGTCTTTCTGGGCCCTGGCCGGCGTGGTCACCAGGTCCAATCCCATCCGCTTCCTGCTGGGGCTGCTCTGGACTTGTCTGGCATTCGCCCTAGGCATCGTGGATGGTCTGCAGTTGCCCATGCTGACGGTCATGGCCTTCATGCCTGCCGCCTTTGCCTTCGTTTTCAAGGCCGTGGGGCTGTATCAGACCGAGGCTCCCGTGCACCCCAAGGCTTCGGTGCAGCAGGCGGCTCTGGCCTCCATCTGCTTCCTGCCGGTCCTGGTAGCCGAACCTCAGCTCATATTGGCCATGATTCCGCTCTTCATCATGGCAATCTGCCTGGTGTCATCCCATCGGATAATGCTGTTGCTGATGCCCCTGCCTTCGGTGCTGGCCCTGGCGCCAACCCTGGTCAACTCCCTGCATCATGCCAAGGACGGGCTTTGGAGGCAGCTTTTCGCAGATCTGATGGTGCCCTCGGTGGATCTGACCGGTCAGCCTCGAACCGGGAGCCTGGGGGAACTGCTGGCCCGCCTGTTGGGCCTGGATGCTTCGGCCCTATGGCCCACCAGGTGGCGACCTGAACTCTGGCGTCCTGCCACGCTGGCCTGCTGTCTGCTGGCGGTGGTCCTCCTGGCCTTTGTTACCTTGATTGTGCCTCGGGTGCTCAAGGCGGCCAGGATTCTTTGGATCACGGTCCTGTTGGGCCTGGTCCTGGCGCTGGTCTCACAGGCGGTCTGCACTGGCCTGGACGAGACCGGTCCAGTGGCCGGTTCAGTCCTGCCTGGCATGATGATGGCATTTATGGGTCTTCTGGCCTGCCTGGGTCTGCTGGCTGGCAGGGCCGTCCGTCCCTTCTCGCCCCTTGCTTCTGGGCATGATCAGGCCCTTGACAACGATGCCGATCGTCCGCCCCTGCCTCCTGCGCAATCCTCTTCAACCTCTGCAATTGCAGTTAATGGTGGCGGACGTGTTTTCAGGCTCTTGCTGGTCCTGGTCCTGGCCCTAGTCACTGTGGGTGTAGCAGTGATCGGTCTGGTGGCGCCTGTCGGTGGGCCCCTGTCTGCGGACGGCCGACAGCTTCCGGCTGTGGCGGTGGACTACCTGGAGAAGGATCCATCCCATCGGGTGCTGGTGCTGACATCGCCCTCCCATGGTCGCGTGGCCTACACCGGTTTGCACACCTCACGAGGAGAGCTGGTAGATGCCTCGCCTGCCCTGCGCGTCCAGAGAGTGAATGGCAATCAGCTGGCTGGCGAGGGTGTCCTCTCGCATTCAGCAGCTGCTCTGATGGCCAAAGCCGACTCACAAGCCGTAGCTGCGGTGGCCGACCTAGGCTTCGGCGGTATCTACGTGCCAGTTGATCGTTCCGGAGCAGCGGGATTGGGGTCCACGCCCAACGATGACCTGGTGTCCAATATCACCGCCAGCGAAGGTGCCCAGCAGGTGGTGGCCAATGCACAGGGAACCTATTTCCGTTTGAACTCACAGTCCGGCAAGGACGTGGGCGTTGACATGACTGGTGTCACACGAGCAGAGGCCAGCACTTGGAGGCGGGTCTGGCTGTGGACCCTGTGCCTGGTCCTGCTGGGATACTGCCTGGTGGCTCTGCCGCGTCCGGGCTACTTTGGAGGGGAGCAGCTATGAGTGCACGAAGCAAGGGATCCCTGGTGGCCGCTCTGGTCACGGCGCCTCTGGTGGCGGTCCTGATTGCCGCTCTGCTGATCTGGGCACCTCCGGCCTCATTGGCTGATGGTGCCCGAGGATCTACAGCCGTTTCCAGCCGGGTCAGTCAGCGAGAGGTAGCGGCCTACTGCCCGGCTCGAATGACGGTAGCGGACGAGGATAAGGTCGGCGATGACCAGTTCAAGGCATCGGAGGGCGATCTGAGCTCCCGCGTCACGGCCGCCGCCTTCGGATCCATTGGCAGTTCCAGCCTGACCCCAATGGGAAGTGGGCGACACACCACGTTGACTGATCCCGATCTCTTGGACGGGCAGAAAGTCATGGCCGCTTCGCTCGACCCCGGCGCTTCGGCCACTGCCTTCGATTCCCGGATGCTCAAGTCCCAGCCGGGTACGGGGGCTGCTGCCGGTATGGTCTCCTGGGCCACGAAGGGTGATCTTAGAGGAATCCAGGCGCTGGCCTGCCCCCGGGCCGTCATGGATGCCGACTTCCTGTTGCCCGCCACCAGCAGAGGGAATACCCAGCGGTTGGTGGTCTACAACCCGTCATCCAAGGCCACGGTGATCAGTCTCGAGGTCCAGGGTTCGCACTCCTCAGGTAGGCTGCCCCTGGAGACAGGCAAGACCATGACCGTGGCTCCTGGCGGCCATGCCTCATATGATCTGTCTGCGGCGGCTCCTGGTCAGCAGGCCATCTACGTCCGGGCTCGCAGCTCACAGGCTCCGGTAGCCATGTCGGTCTCCGTCAATGTCATGGCCGGGCTCGATCCACGCGGGTCTGATCAGGTGACTACATTGGCGGCTCCCGGCCGTGATCTGGTCATTCCCGGCCTGCGCGGGGCTGACCAGGCCACTCTGCTTCTACAGGGATCCCATGCCACGGCGGTGGACCTGTTCTGGGTGGATGAAGGCGGTCAGCAATCCTTGCGGCGGGTGGATCTGCGGGGCTCTCAGGCCACGGCGGTGAATCTGGGTGGTGTGCCCGATGGCAAGCTGGCTCTGCAGGTGCATGCCGACCGGCCCGTCCGTGCAGTCCTGCAGGTGACAGGCCAGGGCAGCCAGGACCAGTCACAGTCCGACCTGGCTCTGATTCCCGCGGGGACTGCTGCTGCCTCCTCGGCCCTGACTATATCCCAGCCTGCCCAGGCCGCGCTGACGCTGGTCAACCCATCAACGAATCAGATCAAGGCCGAACTGGTTGGATTCGACGAGAAGGGCAACAAGCTGGGGGAGCGCTCGCTGACCATAGAAGCAGGTCGTGCCCATGAGCTTTCAACCCACGATTTGGGCGACCATGTGGCCGCCGTGCGGCTGAATGAGGCTTCCGAGCATGGCTCCTCCCGGTTGATCTGGAACGCACGCCTGAGTGTGGACGCGGTCAAACAGGCTGGCTTGGCTGGTCTGGCGATCATGACTCCTGACGGGCTCATGCCCACGACTACCGTGATCCGCTCCGGCCCAGACTCCACTGTCCTGCCCTAAGATTCGGCCCTCAGCGTCCCCACATGGGGTCGATCTCTTCGGGGTCACGCCCGTACAGGTCAGCCAGCTGCAGGACAAGCTCGTCGCGGATGATCAGCTCCAGCTCCGTGCGGTCTCGGGTCTTGCTCTGGATGGGCATTCGGTAGAGAACGATCCTGGCGGGGATGCCGCGGCCTGCCGGAAAACTGCGTGAGAAGAGGTCTGACTGGTCCTCCCATGGGGTGGGGTCGGAGGGCGGTACATCCTCGACCGCGAATTGGACGGGCTTGACCAGTTGTGGCCAGCCGGAGCCCAACCGCCGAATCTGGGCTGCGGTCAGATCGTCGAAGATCCCGCATCTGGTGCGATAGCGGGGCAGGCGGGTGCCGAAGGTGGGCCGACGAATCCCCCGGCCATGACTGTTCCGGTAGACGCTACGGGACCAAGGCGGCTGATCGTTGATCATGACACTCACCATAGCCCCCAACCCGGAGGCATTTTTCGATTCAGGGTGTCTTGTAGCATGGAGCGATGATCGACAAGCGGATGGGAGCAATCATGGCGGAGGATGGTGCGGTGAACGTGGCCTGGTGGGGCAGCCAAGACATAAGGTCCATCTGCGCACGGGCACGGGTGCTGGCCTTCGATCTGGACAACACCCTGGCGCTGTCCAAGACCCGCATGGACCAGACCATGGCTGTCCATTTCGCTGCCCTCACCCGGTTCCGGCCCGTGGCCATCGTCTCTGGCGGGCGGTTCAGCCAGTTCCGCGACCAGGTGTTGGATGCCCTGCCTGAGGATACCTGTTTCAATCAGCTGCATCTGATGCCCACCAGCGGCACCCGCTACTACCGCTGGCAGGATGGGAACTGGGATTGCGTTTATGCCCACGATCTGAGCACCCAGGACCGGCAGGCAGCCGAGGCCAGCCTGGAGCGCAGGGCCAAGCAGCTGGGAGACTGGGAGGAGCAGGTCTGGGGGCCGCGCATCGAGGATCGCGGCAGCCAGATAACCTTCTCCGCCCTGGGTCAGCAGGCCCCCGTCCAAGCCAAGGAGGCCTGGGATCCGGACAACAGCCGCAAGGATGCCCTAGCCCGGGCCGTGGCCGCAGACCTGCCCCACCTGCAGGTGCGATCCGGCGGCTCCACCAGCGTGGACATCTCAGCCAAGGGCATCGACAAGGCCTATGCCATGACCTCCTTGGCCAAGATACTGGGCGTAGATGTCGGTCAGATCGCTTTCGTGGGCGACCGGATGGATCCCGACGGCAACGATTATCCAGCTGCTATGGCTGGGGCCATGGCTCTGCGTGTGCATAATCCGGCCGATGCCCTGGACCTGATCCGGGCTCTTGAGGCAGATCTGGTCTGAACCTGCTGAACCTGTCTGCAGACAATCCTGTGAACGGATGGTCTGTGAGCGGATGGTCTGTGAACGGATGGTCTGTTCATGCACATGGCTCTGTCCTGCTTTCCTATCCTCAATGTTTGAGGGTTGACTAGGCGTTATGTGCAACCTTTCATTGGCATCCGGCCGGTTCCGACAGGCCGCTTGTACTGTCGCCTCAGCCTTGGCTAGCTCGGCGCTGGACTTGCTGGCTCCTCGATCCTGCGCCGGCTGTGATCGCCCCGATCTTCTGCTATGCCCCACTTGCAGATCCCTGCTCTTCCGGCCCCTGTCGGTGCCTGCGCCCGCCTATGCCATGGGCCTGGCTCTGGCCTGTGCTCCATATCGAGGACCTGTCAGGCGGATCATTCTAGCTTGGAAGGACCACGACAACCGGCCCTTGGACGCACCCTTGGGCCAGGTCATGGCCGATCTTGCTCCAGTCCTGGCCAGACTGATCGATCCTCTGCTCCGGTCCAAGCCTGCGAAGGCGATCCTGGTGGTTCCCGCTCCATCCTCGTCCGCATCCCTGCGCAGGCGGGGGAGGGTTCATCTTCAACCGATCCTTCTGTCTCTGGTCCAGGCCCTGCAGCAGCAGGGCCTGACTGCCCGTGTGGAACCGGCGCTGATCATGAACTCCGTCAGAACCAAGTCCGTCCAGGCGGGCGGCCGTCGGAACCGTTCACGTCGGCTGGCGGACCGGATCGCAATTGCGGATCCTCCACGCCTGGCTGGCCATCCCGTCCTGGTGGTGGACGACATCATCACCACAGGATCCACCATCCGCCAGTGCGCTTGTGCCCTGGAAACCGCAGGTGCCCTGCCGTTGGCTGCCTTAGCTCTAGCGGCCGTTTCTCCAGGCCATGAGGATCTCTAGCGGGCCTGGACCACGGCCATCTCATCCCAGCGGGTGGTGGACCGGGGGGAGAGCATGCCCCGGTTCATGGCCCAGTCGGCCCCTGTATCTTCGTCGCCTCGGCCCTTGCCGCGGATGCCTCCGTAGCCTACGCCTACCCGGAAGGGGCCGAAACGACGGGTGGCATCCTCTAGGACATCCCCCAGACCATGGGTGTCCCGGGCTGCGTCCAGGCCTTCCAGGGTGTGGAAGTGGTCGGCATCAGTCAGGTCCAACAGAACCACCCCGGCTCGGATCCAGCGGGCGTGCGGATCCACTCGACCCTTGAGCGCCCGGCTGGCTGCGCCGGCGATGACCAGGGGGTCGTCGCTGGGATCCTCCAGGACGACAGTCCGGCCGACTGCGCAGAACTGCTGGGGCGCATAGGGACTGGTGGAGCAGAAGACCCGCACCTTGCCGCACAGGCCGTGCTGTCGACGCAGACGGCGGCAGGCCTTCTGGGCATAGATGCTCAGCGCCTGGGCCAGAGTGGTGTAGCCCTCGATAGGGTGGGAGAACATGCGCGAGCACAGAATCTGATCGGTGCGCACACCCCTGGCGGCATCCGCCTCGGGTTCGATGCAGGGCCGTCCCCTCAATTCCAGGACAGTGCGTTGCAGCATGACGGAGAACCGGTGACGGATCAGCGAGGGATCGGCATTGCGCAGATCCAGAGCGGTGGTGATGCCCATGCCCATGAGCCTGCCTGTCAGCCGTCGGCCCACCCCCCAAACCTGGTCGACGGGCACTGATGCCAGAGCCTGGTCGCCATGCTGGGCTTCCACCTGGCTCCAGAGGGTGATTCCCTCGGTCGAGGGATGGTCCTTGGCCCAGTGGTTGGCCACCTTGGCCAGGGTCTTGGTAGGCGCCACCCCCACGCTGACGGGAATGCCGGTGGACCGCAGGACTGCAGCACGCAGCTCCCGGCAGATCTCGACAGTGCGCTTGTCGTTCCAGATGCTGTCCATGAAGCACTCGTCGATGGAATAGACCTCCTGGTTGGGCAGGAAATGGGCCATGATGGCCATCATGCGCCGGGAGAGGCTGGCGTAGAGCTCATAGTTGGAACTGCGGGCTACCACCCCGTCCTGCAGGGCCCGTTCACGAATGGTGAACCAGGGTGTGCCGTTGGTGATGCCCAGGGCCTTGGCCGGGCGGTTGCGGGCCACTACGCAGCCGTCATTGTTGGACAGCACGACCACCGGGCGGTCAGCCAGGGACGGGTCGAAGACGGCCTCGCAGGAGGCAAAGAAAGAATTGGCATCAGCCAGGACTACTCGGCCTGTCAGAGCGGTCCCGGGTGCAGGATCGGCCGGTTTTGGCGCGATCATGCCGACCCCCAGCCCGTGGAAGGATAGGTGGGTTTTCGGCCCTGGCTTCCCGTACGCCTGCGTTCATGCAGGGTGTGTCCGGGATAGGTGACCTGAGGCAGGGGAGAGCCGCTCCGGGATTCGCCCTTGGTATCTACCCGCTGCCAGTGGTAGTTGCCGATGACCACCCCCCAGATGACCAGTTCCTCGCCCTCCTGGGGCATGAAGTCGGGGTAGGCGGGGTTCTCGGCCCGCAACATGGTCCGTCCCTTGTACCTGGCCAGCCGCTTGACCAGCAGCTCGTCGTCCAGGATGGCGATGACGATGTCCCCCTCACGTGGCTCCAGGGAACGGTCGACCACCAGCAGATCCCCATCGAAGATGCCGGCGCCGGTCATGGAATCGCCTGCCACATGGATGATGAAGGTGGCGTCGGGGTGGACGATGACGTTCTGATCGAAGCTGAAGTCGCCGCTGAAGTAGTCCTGAGCGACTGAGGGAAAGCCGGCGTGGACGGCCTCCAAGGCCTGGGGAACGGGACTGGGGCGCCCTCGGAAGAGACTCAGGGCATCGACCCGGCACTCCGGCAGAGAAGCAGGGGCCGCCTCTGGCGACCCATGGATGGTAGCGACCATGGCACACCTCGAACTCGATGACATTCGAACAAATGTTCGATTTCATTATGAGTCGAAGTCCGCCTCCCAGTCAATGCGGCGCGTCGGATCAGTCGGAACGGCCCACGCCCTCCTCGTCCTCGTCGAGGTCGCGGTGATATCTGGGCAGGGTGATTTCGAAGTCCGCTCCGCGCGGATCGTCCACCACCTGCACCTGACCTCCATGCAGCTGGGCCGCCCAGCGCGCGATGGACAGTCCCAGCCCGGTGCCGCCCGACTCCGTGCCCGGCCCGGCCTTGCCTTTGACGAAACGCCGGAAGATATCGGTACGGGCCTCGGGAGGTATCTGCGAGCCGAAGTTGACCACGTTGGTGACTATGGTCTCCTGCTGCCGGTCCTCGTGGGCTTGGATCAGCACCGTGGTGCCGTCGGCCGAGTGCTTCAGGGCGTTGCTGATGACGTTGGTGAAGAGCTGGCGCAGCCGGTCCTGGTCGCCCTCCATTCTCAGGCCCTTCTCCAGGTCCACCTGGATGTCGTGGGCGTGCCCGGCATCGGCTATGGCTAGGGGCTGAAGGGTCTCGTCGATGAAGTCCCCGAAGTCGAAGTCCTCGATCTGCAGGCTGGCGGCCCCGGCCTCCATCCTCGACAGGTCCAACAGGAAGGCGATCAGGTCGGACAGACGATGGGTCTGCTCCAGAATTCCCTCCAGGTTGGCTGGTGTGGGCTCGGTCACCCCGTCCGCCATGTTCTCCACCATGGCCTGCAGGGCCGAGACCGGGGTACGCAGCTCGTGGCTGACATTGGCCACCATGTCCCGGCGCATCTGGTCGGCGTGCTGGAGCTCCTCGGCCATCTCGTTGAAGGACTGGGCCAGGAGCCCCACCTCGTCATGGCTGGTCGTGGTGGCGTGGACCCGGACCGTGTAGTCCCCGTCGGCCATGGCCTCGGCAGCATCCCGCATCTGCCGCAGGGGGGCGGTGAGTCCTCGGGAGAAGAAATAGGTGATTCCCAAGGCCACCACCAGGGTCAGCGGCATGGCAATCCAGCCGCTCCAGCCCATCTTCAGCAGGAACCAGGCCATGACGAAGGCGATGGCTGTGGAGATGATGATCAGAACGCTCAGCTCCACCTTCAATGAGGCGAAGGATCCGATGGGCCGTTCGCGGTCCACCCGTGCACTCAGACTGGGTCCCTTGCGCCGGCTCCTGCCGTCCTTGCTCATGGTATGCATCCGCGGCCGTTACCGCTGGTCCTGGTCCTGATCCTCGGGCGGCTCGAAGGCGTAGCCCACTCCATGCACGGTGCGGATCATCTGCGAGCCCAGCTTGTGACGCAGGGCCTTGACGTGGGAATCCACCGTCCTGGTGCCCGAGGCATCCACCCAGTCCCAGACCTCCTCCAGCAGCTTCTCGCGGGTGAGTACGGACTTGGGTCGGCGGGCCAGCGTGGCCAGCAGGTCGAATTCGGTGGGGGTCAGATGGATCTGCTCCCCGCGTAGGGTCACGATGCGCTGGGCCGGGTCGATGACCAGGGATCCAAAATCCAGCACCTTCTCGTTCTCGGAGTTCTTGGCGATGACCTTGGCCCGCTCCACCCGGCGCAGGAGGGCCTTGCAGCGGGCGATCAGCTCGCGCATGGAGAAGGGCTTGGTCATATAGTCGTCGGCACCGGCGCCCAGACCGGTCACCTTGTCGGCCTCATCGTCCCGGGCGGTCAGAATCAGCACCGGTACCGGCCGCTCGGCCACGATCCTCTTGGTGGCCTCCAGTCCGTCCATGACGGGCAGCATGATATCCATGATGACCAGGTCGGGTTTGATCTGGGATGCGGCCTGCACGGCGCTGGCACCGTCCGAGGCCACCCGTGCCGTCCACCCTTCGGCGGTGATGCGCTGGGCGATGGCGGTGGCCAGGGTGGGTTCGTCCTCAACCACCAGGATGGTGCTGGGTGTAGTGTAGCGGCTTGTGTTTTTGATCATGCCTACCTCTGTCTTCGATCACTGATCCGCAAAACGATGCTCGTCATGCGGGGTGGAGCCTTGTCGGCATTCGTTCCACCACCGTCGTTTCTTCCAGAATAGTCTTCAGAGCCTCCAGGGGAAGTGTGCTCGCAGAGAATCGCGTCGTCGTCGAGTCCCCGTCGGCAAGTCCATGCGCAATGGCATTATTATATGGTATTTTCTCGACTCGTTCTGGAGGGCATATGGGTTACAAGGTCGGTGACATGGTCGTCTATCCGCGTCATGGGGCCGCCAGAGTGGATGCCATCACCGAAAGGACTGTCAAGGGTGTCACCCGCAAGTACCTGCAGCTGTCCGTGCTCTCCTCGGATGGGCTGGTCATCAACGTCCCCGTCGAGAACGCGGCCAAGGTGGGCGTCAGGGACATCGTCGACGCCAAGGCGGTGGCCAAGGTCTTCGAGATTCTGCGCACTCCGGTGGTCGAGGAGAAGGAGATGAACTGGTCCCGCCGCTACAAGCTGAACGTAGAGAAGATCGCCACCGGCGAGGTCAACAAGATCGCCGAGGTAGTGCGAGACCTTTCCCAACGCGACGTGGACGAGCACGGGCTGTCGGCGGGCGAGAAGCGGATGCTGATCAAGGCCCGCAAGATCCTGACCTCCGAGATCGCCCTGTCCGAGAATCTGGACGAGGATGAGGCCCAGCGTCTGCTGGACGTCAATCTGGGCTATGCGGAGCCCATGCCCGGTGACGATAAGCACCATACCAAGTCCCCCAAGGAGCCAGCTTCCAAGACTCTGGCACGGGTGGCCCAGGAGGCTGCCAAGACCAAGGGCAAGGGTAAGACCAAGGGTAAGCGCTGAGGCCGGAGCCGGCCATGGATCATCCAAGCATCGGACTGGGTTTTGATGCCCATCGCTTCGATCCGACTGGTGAACGTCCCCTCTGGCTGGCCTGCCTGTCCTGGAATGATGGAACCCCTGGCCTGCTAGGCGATTCTGACGGTGATGCAGCTGCCCATGCCCTGATTGATGCCATCCTGTCAGCTGCTGACTTGGGCGATATAGGCACCTTGTTCGGCCTGGGTGCACAGGCTCCTGGAGCGGGCATGCATGGGGCAGCCATGTTGGAGAAAACCATGACCTGCCTGCATGAGCACGGTCGCAGGCTGCTCAATGCTTCCCTGGTTATCGTCGGCCAGCGCCCCAGACTTTCTTCTCGTCGCCACCTGGCGCAGCAGGCCATGAGCCAGGCAGTTGGCGCACCGGTTCGGCTGACCGCCACCACCACTGATGGCATGGGTTTTACTGGTCACGACGAGGGCATCGCCGTCATGGCCACCGCGCTGGTGGGCTGACTGGCATCAGGCACGCAGGGCTGCCCATCCCTTGGCCAGAGCCCAAAAGAGGGTGGATAGGGTCACGATGATGAAGCTTGGCGGGGCTGGCACCATGGCCGAAATCACCAGGCCTCCCCAGATGGAAGCCAGGCAGATCAGTCCCGACAGAAGCATGGCCCTCAGGGGAGAGGCCACCAGGATGTTGGCCGTGGCCGCTGGGGTGACGACCAGAGCGAAGATGAGCAGGGTCCCCACTGCTGGCACGGCGATGGTGATAACCCCGGCCATGATGGCCATGAAGGTCAGGTTCATCAGCCCGATGGGCACGCCGCGAGCCTGGGCCACCTGCTCATCCAAGGAGCTGAAAAGCAGGGGCCGGTAGATCAGAGCCAGCAGGATTAACAGGACTGCGTCGAAGATTATGAAGCCGATGACCTGCCCTCGGGTGATGGTCAGGATGGATCCGAAGAGGATGGCCTGCATCTGCTGGGAGGCCGAACTGGACATCCTGGCGAAGAAGAGCCCCAGGCCGGTGGCGAAGGCCAGGACCGTGCCCGTGGCGATTTCCCTCTGGGAGGCCCGCTTGCCCAGGGCGCCGATGACCAGCGCCCCGCCCAGGGCGAACAGGCCCATGCCAGCCGAGACCGGCAGCCCAAGCAGGACGGCCCCCGTGGCGCCTGGCAACCCGATATGGGCCAGGGCATGGGCGGCGAAGGTGGAGTGTCTGGCGATGGTGAAGTAGCCCATGGCTCCAGCGGCCACAGCGATGCACAGGCCAGCCACCATGGCGTTGCGCATGAAGGGAGCGGCGAGGATCTCCATCCAATGGGGATCGAAGACTTGTGTGGTCATGAGGTCCTTTCCCGGTCCGTTCCATGCAGGCGGGCCACCTGGCTGGGTTGATAGCGATTGTGGACGGGTCCGATCGGCTCGTCCATGTCGGGGGCTACGAACATATCCCCCTGGGGTGTGGTGACCACCTCCACCTTGGTGCCGTAGAGGTGGGTGAGCAGGTCCGAGTCCAGCACGTCGTCCATGCGGGCGTAGTGGGGGTGCCCGTCCAGCAGGTAGACCGCTCCGGTCAGTACCGGCAGCAGCATGTTCAGGTCATGGGCCACCACTTGGATGGTCATGCCCAGACGGCTGTTGAGCTGTGCCAGAAGGTGGACGGTGGCGCGCTGCCCGGCCAGATCCAGATTGGCCAGGGGCTCGTCCAGCATGAGCAGATCAGGATCGCAGACCAGGGCCTGGGCGATGGCCACCCGTTGGCGCAGGCCGCCGGAGAGCTGTGACAGGCGCAGGTGGGCCCTGTCCTCCACACCGACGAAGCGCATGGCCTTTCTGGCGCGCTCGCGGTCCTGCCGGGTGACGGGGTGGATGCCGAAGCGGGTGCCGGTCAGCCCGAGCAGAACGGACTGCTCAGCCGTCAGGTTGGAGTCGATATCCGAGGTATAGCTCTGGGGTACGTAGCCGATGTGGTCGTTGGCTTGGCCGGCCGGCTGTCCCAGGACCTGCAGGCTGCCGGCATCCAGGGGGAGCAAGCCCAGCTCGGCCTGCATCATGCTGGTTTTGCCGGTGCCGTTGGTGCCCACGATGGCGGTTACGGTCCCCGATGGAATGGCGAAGGTTCCTTCCGACCAGATCAGCCGCCCGGATCGGCGGATGGCGGCATGGTCGAAGACGATGCAGGCCTGCGTGGATGTTCTATCTGTGTCCGTATCCATGGCGTCCTTCTCACAGGCATCCAAATTGGTGATCCTGCTCTTATTGAGCATGATTCTCATTATGGTGGAGAAGGGGACAGCGCGCAACTTCGTCAGCCAAGTCCTCCCGGACCGGCCATTGGACAGTGGTTCCAGTCGGGGAGGAATCTGCGCTAGGCTGGCTCAGACAACTTTGACAAGGGTTTGCGCCCGCTTGAATGATGGAGACCTATTGACGGCAGTGAAACTAGATGGAAAGGCGGCGGCTGCAGAACTCAAGGAGGACCTGCGCGCTCGCGTGGCTAGGCTGACGGCCATGGGACGCACTCCTGGCCTGGGGACCATCCTGGTAGGGGAGGATCCCGGTTCGCTCAAGTATGTGGAGGGCAAGCACCGGGACTGCAACCAGGTGGGCATCAGGTCCATCCGAATGGATCTGCCCGCCGATGCCGGCAAGGATCGGATTCTAGCTGCAGTGGATCAGCTCAACCAGGATCCTGACTGCACCGGCTATATCGTCCAGCTGCCCCTACCCGATGGAGTGGACCCCACTGAGATCATCGAGCGCATCGATCCGGCCAAGGACGCCGACGGCATGCATCCCTACAATCTGGGCCAGCTGGTTCTGCATGCCGACGGCCGGGTGCGGACCCCCCTGCCCTGCACCCCGCGGGGGGTCCTGTACCTGCTGGACCATTACGGGATTGACCTGGCCGGCAAGGAGGTCTGCGTGCTGGGCCGAGGATTGACTGTGGGTCGCACCATCGGGCTGCTCCTGACCAACCGCGGGGTGGATGCCACCGTGACCCTCTGCCATACCCGCACCAAAGATATTGATGCCCATCTGCGCAGGGCTGATGTGATCATTGCAGCCGTGGGCCAAGCCGGGCTGGTTGGCCCAGACCAGGTTCGCCAGGGTACCGTCCTGGTGGATGTAGGCGTCTCCCGGATTTGGAATCAGCAGGAGAAGCGCTGGCGGGTCAAGGGCGACATCGATCCGGCCGCCAGGCTGTCTGCAGCTGCCTATACGCCAAATCCCGGCGGTGTGGGGCCCATGACCCGGGCTATGCTCTTGGCCAATGTGGTCGATTCCGCTGAGCGAGCCGCAGGAATCCCTGCGCGCGACACGCCCGAGGCTCCCCGGCGACAATGACCGTGGTGTCTCCTATCATGGGGAATGTTCACGCCTGCCGGCGGGAACGCATAACTCAATAACGGTAAAAATATCCACCAACTATACAAGAAACAATTTAATTAATGGCAGAGAACAACAAGGAAGTCCCTCAGGTCGCGGTCAATGACATCGGATCCGAGGAAGACTTCATCAAGGCAGTCGATTCCACCATCAAGAACTTCGACGATGGGGATCTGGTCGAGGGGACGGTCGTTAAGATCGACCATGACGAGGTTCTGCTGGACATCGGCTACAAGACCGAGGGCGTGATTCCCTCCCGCGAGCTTTCCATCAAGAAGGATGTCGATCCCGACGATGTGGTCCAGGTCGGTGACACCATTGAGGCTCTGGTCGTCACCAAGGAGGACAAGGAAGGCCGTCTGATCCTGTCCAAGAAGCGCGCCCAGTACGAGCGTGCCTGGGGCGACATCGAGAAGATCAAGGATGCTGACGGAGTCGTCGAGGGCACCGTCATCGAGGCCGTCAAGGGCGGACTCATCGTCGACATCGGTCTGCGGGGCTTCCTGCCCGCATCCCTGGTCGAGATGCGCCGTGTGCGCGACCTGTCTCCCTACATCGGCCAGAAGATCAAGGCCAAAATCCTGGAGCTGGACAAGAACCGCAACAATGTGGTCCTCTCCCGCCGCCAGTACCTGGAGGAGACCCAGTCCGAGGTGCGCGAGACCTTCATGGCCCAGCTCAAGAAGGGCCAGATCCGCGAGGGCACGGTCAGCTCCATCGTCAACTTCGGCGCCTTTGTCGACTTGGGCGGCGTGGACGGCCTGATTCACGTTTCCGAGCTCTCCTGGAAGCACATCGATCACCCCAGCGAGGTCGTCAAGGTGGGCGACAAGGTCACCGTCGAGGTGCTGGATGTCGATATGGACCGTGAGCGTATCTCGCTGTCCCTCAAGGCCACCCAGGAAGACCCCTGGCAGCGCTTCGCCCGGACCCATGTGCCCGGACAGATCGTCAAGGGCAAGGTCACCAAGATTGTGCAGTTCGGTGTCTTCGTTTCCGTCGAGGACGGCATCGAGGGCCTGGTTCACATCTCCGAGCTGGCCAACCGCCACGTGGAGAACCCAGAGACCGTGGTCAAGCAGGGCGAGGAGATCTTCGTCAAGGTTATTGACGTCGATCTGGATCGCCGCCGCATCTCGCTGTCCCTCAAGCAGGCAGACGACTCTGTCGACCCGACTTCCGAGGACTTCGACCCGGCCATCTACGGCATGCCTGCCGAATATGACGAGGACGGCAACTACAAGTACCCCGAGGGCTTCGATCCCGAGAGCAACGAGTGGATCGCCGGCTACGAGAAGCAGCGGGAGGAGTGGGAGTCCCAGTATGCGGCCGCCCACGACCTCTGGGAGCAGCACAAGGCTTTCGTGGCCAAGGAGTTGGAGAACGCCGAGGCTTCGGCCGCCGAGGACAGCCGGTCCTCCCAGGCGCCCGCCGCCGGTTCCCACTCCCACCGTCAGAGCTCCGAGGAGACCACAAACTACAGCTCGGAGTCCAGCTCCGAGGGCACTTTGGCCTCCGACGATCAGCTGGCCGCCCTGCGCGAGCAGCTGCTCAAGGAAAAGAAGTGAGCATTAAGTAGTGAATGGAGGGGTCCGGCCTCGGTCGGGTCCCTCCATTTGTATGTGCTGCCATGAGCATTGCCTGGGAGGTCTGGATGATACGTGTGGGATTGACCGGCGGGATTGCGGCCGGCAAGAGCACGGTGGCGGCTCGGCTGGCTCGGAACGGGGCCAGGGTCATCGACTACGACAGGCTCTCCCACGAGGTCATCGCTCCGGGCGGACCTGGGGTAGGGCCGGTCCTCGAGCGGTTCGGAGCAGACTGCGGGGACGGCCATGGGGGAGTGGACAGGTCAGCCTTGGCTGCGCGGGTCTTCGGAGGAGCGACGGCCGACCGGGACCGCAAGGATTTGGACGACCTCATCCATCCGCTGGTCTATGACCTGGCCGCCAAAGCCGAGCGGCCCTGGCTGGAGGGTTCCGATGTGGTGGTCCACGACGTGCCCCTGCTGGCCGAGGTGCGCTCAGCCATACCTTTTCACTTTGACAAGGTTCTGCTGGTAGAAGCCCCCAGTCAGGTGAGGATTGCGCGCATGGTGAATCAGCGGCATATGACGCTAAGCCAGGCTGTTGAGCGCATTGGCTCACAGACCAACAGCAGTGCGCGGCGCGCTCAGGCCGACCTGCTGGTGGACGGGTCACAGCCTATCGAACAAATGTTCGAGTCTGTTGATAGGATATATGGAGAGCTGAAATCCTTGGCCCAGGGTTCCTCGCACAGTAACTGACGGGCCTTGGCGAATGACGCATCCTGGAAGGGAGTTTCATGGGGTTCAACATAGAGCGGACCGATAAGCCCTTCGTGGTCAAGTCTCCCTACAAGCCCTCCGGCGACCAGCCAGAGGCTATCGAGGAGCTGGCTACACGGATTGAGAATGGCGAGAACGATGTGGTGCTCATGGGCGCCACCGGCACCGGCAAGACCGCGACCACGGCCTGGCTGATTGAGCGCCTGCAGCGGCCCACTCTGATTCTGGAGCCCAACAAGACCCTGGCCGCCCAGCTATGCGCCGAGTTCCGCGAGCTCATGCCCGACAATGCGGTCTCCTACTTCGTCTCCTACTACGACTACTACCAGCCCGAGGCCTACATTCCCCAGACGGACACCTACATCGAGAAGGACTCCAACATCAACGACGATGTGGAGCGGCTCCGGCACGCCGCCACTGCCAACTTGCTGACTAGGCGCGACTGCGTGGTGGTGGCCACCGTCTCCTGCATCTACGGCTTGGGCACGCCCGAGGAGTACGCCGGCCGCATGCTCTTTCTGCACGAGGGGGACCGGATCAACCGGGACGACCTGCTGCGCAAGTTCGTGGACATGCAGTACAAGCGCAACGACATCGCCTTCACCCGAGGCACCTTCCGAGTGCGCGGCGACACGGTTGAGATCATCCCCGTCTATGAGGAGCTGGCCGTCCGCATCGAATTCTTTGGCGATGAGATCGACCGCATCTCCACCCTGCACCCGCTGACCGGGGACGAAATCGCCCATGAGACCTCAGTGCACATCTTCCCCGCTTCCCACTATGTGGCCGGTCCCGAACGGATGGAGCGCGCCCTGAAGACCATCAAGGAGGAGCTGGACTGGCGTGTGGGCCAACTGCGCAAGCAGGGCAAGGAGCTGGAGGCCCAGAGGCTGACTATGCGCACCACCTATGACCTGGAGATGCTCACCCAGATTGGCACTTGCTCCGGAGTGGAGAACTACTCCCGTCACTTCGACGGGCGCGAACCTGGGACGCCGCCTCACACCTTGCTGGACTTCTTCCCTGACGACTTCCTGCTGGTCATCGACGAGTCGCATGTGACCGTCCCCCAGATCGGAGCCATGTACGAGGGGGATGCCAGCCGCAAGCGGACTCTGGTGGAGCACGGCTTCCGCCTGCCTTCGGCCATGGACAACCGTCCGCTGAAGTGGCCTGAGTTTCTGGACAAGGTGGGCCAGACCGTCTACCTGTCGGCAACGCCAGGCGACTATGAGATGGGCCTGTCCGACGGGGTGGTAGAGCAGGTCATACGGCCCACAGGCCTGCTGGATCCCGAGGTGGAGGTTAGGCCTGTCAAGGGCCAGGTGGATGATCTCCTGGACGAAATCAAGACGAGGGTGGATCGCCACGAGCGGGTTCTGGTAACCACGCTGACCAAGAAAATGGCCGAGGACCTGACCGATTACCTACTTGAGCGCGACATCAAAGTGGAATACTTGCACTCTGACGTGGACACCCTCAGGCGGGTGGAGCTCCTGCGGGAGCTGCGCGAGGGCAAGATCGACGTCATCGTGGGCATCAACCTCCTACGCGAGGGGCTGGACCTGCCTGAGGTCTCCTTGGTGGCCATTCTGGATGCGGACAAGGAGGGCTTCCTGCGCTCATACCGCTCACTGATCCAGACCATCGGCCGTGCGGCCAGGAACGTGTCCGGCAAGGTCATCATGTACGCCGACGAGGTCACCGACTCCATGGACAAGGCCATTAGCGAGACCAATCGTCGTCGGGCCAAGCAGATCGCCTACAACAAGGAACATGGCGTGGATCCCAAGCCATTGATCAAGAAGATCAGCGATGTCAACGACATGCTGGCCAAGGAGGACGTGGATACCCAGACCCTGCTGGCAGGAGGCTACCGCAACGCCAACAAGGCCGGCAACTCCCACCTGGGCGTTCCCCTCTACGACAAGGAGGAGGCCGACAAGCGGCACCAGGAGATTCTCCAGGCTGGTCTGCCGGCGCAGGATCTTGCCGACCTGATTCGTCAGCTGAGCGACCAGATGCACACGGCTGCGCAACAGCTGCAGTTCGAGCTTGCAGCCCGTCTGCGCGACGAAATCAAGGATCTGAAGAAGGAGCTGAGACAGATGACCGAGGCCAAAAAATAAGTTCAGCCTTAGCCTTGGCACATGGCTTTTGGTCCGACCAGGCCATGCTTCAAGCTTGTGACAATGAATGAGGGAATCACAGGCACGATCCTGCGGAAAACCGCTTGCGAGGATGTTCTGATGGGCGGGCCGGGGAGATGAGCACGTCATATCTTGCCGCTAGAGTCAGGTGATATGTCCGAGACACCTCTGCCGTTCATGGTTGTGAGCCTGGTTGTGCTGGCCCTCTTCTTCGTGGTCGATCTTCTGGTGATCGGACGGCGACCACACGTGCCTTCCACCGGCGAGTGCGTGCGGCACATTGCCTTCTTCGTGGTCATGGCCTTGATTTTTGGTGCGCTGATCTGGAAGGTGGCTGGGTCCAAGCCGGCCATCGAGTTCTACTCGGGCTGGCTGACCGAGTACTCGCTCAGCATCGATAACCTCTTCGTCTTCGTCATCATCATGAGCAATTTTGCCGTGCCCTTGCGTCTTCAGCGCTATGTGCTCAGCATCGGCATCACTATCGCCCTACTGCTGCGCGGCGTCTTCATCCTGGCCGGAACGGCACTAATTACCCGCTTCACTTGGGTATTCTTCATCTTTGGCTTCTTCCTGCTCTATACCGCCTGGAACATGGTCTCCAGCCGCGGCAAGCAGGAGGAGTACCACGAGAACGGGCTGATCAGGATCCTGCGCCGGGTCATCCCCATCACCAGCCACTATGACGGTGAGCATCTGCGGACCACCTTTGAGGGCAAGCGCTACTTTACGCCCATGCTGGTGGTTTTCCTGGCCATTGGCACTACAGATGTCATGTTCGCCTTCGATTCCATTCCGGCCATCTTCGGACTGACTAAGGATCCCTTCATCGTTTTCACCTCCAACGTCTTTGCCCTGCTGGGCCTGCAGCAGCTTTACTTCCTGCTTGGATCCCTGCTGGACAAGCTGGAGTATCTGCCCCTTGGGCTGGCTGTGGTTCTGGCCTTCATCGGAGTCAAGCTGATCATGGAGGCTCTGCACGGCAACACGCTGCCTTTCATCAACGGCGGGCGGTCCTTGGCTGCCGTGCCGGAGATACCGACCTGGGCATCCCTGCTGGTCATCGTCCTGGCCATCGGCATATCCGCACTGGCCTCAGTGCTTAAGAGTCGCCATCAGTCCTTTGATTCAGCCGCACAGGGAGAAAAGTAATTAGCAATCCCCTGAGCCACAAGGATTGTTAGCGCTAACGGTAAATACTGGTTCCCAACAGCCTAAGTCTGTACAATAGAACGGTAAGTAAGAAAAAGAACAGGCAGGTAGCATATGCGCAAAGCCAAGATCGTCGATACCATCGGGCCGGCTTCGGAGTCGCTGGAGAACATCACCAAGCTGGTCAGGGCCGGCATGGATGTGGCCAGGCTCAACCGGTCTCACGGCACCCCCGAAGATCACCTCAAGGTTTACAACAACGTGCGTCAGGCCAGCAAGGAGACTGGACGCAACGTGGCGGCCCTGGTTGATTTGCAGGGTCCTAAGATTCGTTGCGGCTGGTTCAAGAAGAACGAGCAGGGCGAAGACAAGGTCTTCCTCAAGGAGGGCCAGGAGTTCACCATCACCACCGACGATGTCGAGGGTGACGAACACATGACCTCCACCACCTTCAAGGGTCTGCCCGGTGACTGCCATCCCGGCGATCCCATTCTGATTGATGACGGCAAGGTCCGTCTGGAGGTCACCAAGGTCGAGGGCAACCAGGTTCACACCAAGGTGGTCGTGGCTGGACCGGTCTCCTCCCACAAGGGCATCAACCTACCCGGCGTGGCCGTGAGCCTACCGGCATTGACCCCCAAGGACGAGGAGGACTTGCGCTGGGGCATCCGCACCGGCGCCGACATCATTGCCATGTCCTTCGTCCGCTTCGCCACCGACATCGACCGCGCCCATGAGATCATGGACGAGGAGGGTCGCCGCATCCCCATCGTGGCCAAGATTGAAAAGCCCCAGGCGGTTGAGAACCTGGAGGAGATTGTCAAAGCCTTCGACGGCATCATGGTAGCCCGCGGCGACATGGCTGTGGAGATGCCGTTCGAGCAGGTTCCCCTGGTGACCAAGCGCTGCATCGAGTTGGCCCGTCAGTACGCCAAGCCAGTCATCGTCGCTACCGAGGTTCTGGGATCCATGGTTCATTCGCCCATCCCCAGCCGCGCCGAGGCCTCCGACTGCGCCAATGCCGTCCTTGACGGTGCCGACGCCACCATGACCTCCAACGAGACCGCCGTGGGCGACTACCCTGACACCACGGTCTCTACAATGGCCCGGATCTCCGAATACGCCACCACCCACGGGTTTGATCGTATCCCGGATATGCACAACCTCGACATGTCGAACTCGGGTGCTGTCTCTTCCGCTGCCGTGGACCTGGCTGACAAGATCAACGCCAAGGCCATCGTGGCCTTCACTCAGACCGGCAACACCGTGCACCGCGTCTCCCGCGAGCGTCCGGCCGCCCCCATCTATGCGCTGACCACCGATGAGCACACTTATCATTGGCTGGCACTGAGCTGGGGCACCGAGGCCTTCATGTGTGAGCAGGACTACCACGACTTCAACCGCGCAGGCCTCATGGCCTTCGTGGACGCCACTTTGAAGAAGCAGGGCAAGGTCTCCGACGGCGACTGCCTGGTGGTGCTCAGTAGCGCCCAGGGCGAGTATGAGCCGGGAAACACCGACTGCATCTACGTCCACACAGTTGGCGCCAACGACTGATCTCCGGACTGCTGCCTGACTGCCGTCTGAGTCAGCCAGACAGCTGGACCGTTAGGGTCATTCGATGCTGACACAGCAAAGAACCGGTGGTCTTTCCCCGCCTAACAAGGTAGGGGGAGAGGTCACCGGTTCGCTATGTGATTGCTCCTGTGCTAGTCGGCTCGCTGCTAAGGCGTATAGGTAGCAGGCAATTGTCGCAGGAACAGCCTCAGTGCAGGTCGGACAGTCCGATTTTGGCTCGCAGAATGGCGATGGTGGTTTTAGCATCCAATATGGTCCCTGCAATTACCATGTCATAGGCCTCGTCCACGGTGAAGAGCCGCACATCCTGGTGGGGAGTTTCTGGTGCCAGGCTGGAGGGTTGCACCGCTGTCAAGCCCTCGGCATAGAAGAGCGTGGTGTGTTGCGTGGAGAAGCTTGGAGTGTTGATGAACCTCGCGAACTGATTAAAGGAGGCGGCCTTGTATCCGGCCTCTTCGCGCAGTCGTCTGGTAGCCACATCGATGGGGGCTTCCTTGTCGTTGAGCGGATGGCCGGCCGGCAGCTCAAGGGTCCAACGATGGGTGGGCAGACGGTACTGCTCGACAAGGGGTATCCTTCCATCGTCGGTGATGGCTAGGACGGCGATGGTGTCTCCATGCTTCTCGCTGACGATGCTGCGATCGAAGGTCTGATTGTTACTGGATTCAAAGGTGACCCTGTCGACGCTGAAGTAATGGCTGTCCATAATTTGCTTGCGGGCCTTTTCCTGGACGGGGGAGGTGCGCCAAGGATCGAACCGTCGATAGATCTGAGTGGTCATCATGCTCTCCTTCGACTGCTGATGTGCCTGTATACATAACTGTCTTCATTCTAAGGCAGATTCAACACGAATAACCTTGCGTCGTCGCCAAAGTATGGTAAATTCTCTGTGGTAACGAAAAGCCCCCGTATCCCAATTGGTAGAGGAAACGGCCTCAAAATCCGTGCAGTGTGAGTTCGAGTCTCACCGGGGGCACGATAAAGCGAACCCCATCCGTCACTCATCGGTTTTCGGTGGAGCCAGGATGGACTTTCAGGAAACGAGGTTGAAAGTGGCTTCAGAGAGTAAGAACCGCAGCGATTCCCCCGAAGGGCGGACCGTGGTTGTGGCGGAAGATGAGGCTTTGATCAGGCTCGATACTGTCGAAGCTCTCGAGGATGCCGGCTATGACGTGGTCGGCCAGGCGGCCAGCGGCCAGGAGGCCATTGATCTGACTCGTGAGCTGAGACCCGATGTAGTCGTTATGGACGTGAAGATGCCTGGCACCGACGGCATTACCGCCGCCACTGAGATCGGCAAGGAAAATCTGGCCCCGGTGGTTATGCTGACGGCGTTTTCTCAGCAGAGTCTGGTCGAGAAGGCGGCTGATGCTGGGGCTATGGCCTATGTGGTCAAGCCCTTTGCTCCGGAAAAGCTGCTGCCCGCCCTCGAGGTGGCCATTTCACGCTTCGATCAGATCAACGCCCTGAAGGACGAGGTCACCGACATGAAGGCCCGTTTCGAAGCCCGGAAGCGGGTGGACAGGGCCAAGGGCCTGCTCATGGAGAGCATGGGCATGACTGAGTCTGAGGCCTTCCGCTGGATCCAGAAGACTTCCATGGACCGCAGGCTGACCATGCAGGAGGTGGCCGACGTGGTCATCAACAACGTGGCCAATCAGAACGATCGTTAGTCATTCTTATGGAAGACCAGACGAAGGAGCAGGACAAGGACGGCCACACCCTGCTGGTCGTCGATGGACATTCGCTGGCCTTCCGGGCCTTCTATGCCCTTCCCGTCGAGAGCTTCACTACCTCGACGGGGCAACCCACCAACGCGGTATGGGGCTTTGCCACCATGCTGGCGGATGTCATGGCCAAGGAGAAGCCCACTCACATGGGCGTGGCCTTTGACGTCAAGGGCGGCACCTTCCGCAACGCAATGTTGCCCCAATACAAAGGCACCCGTGAAGCCGCTCCCAAGGAACTGCTGAGCCAGCTGCCTCTGATCCAAGACCTGCTTAAGGGCCTGGGCATCACTTATATCGAAAAGCCCGGTTACGAGGGCGACGATATCATCGGCACGCTGGCCACCATGGGGGAGCAGGCCGGGTTCAAGACCCTGGTCCTGTCGGGGGACAGGGATGCCTTCCAGCTAGTGGACGATGACATCACCGTGCTCTACCCAGGCCACCACTTCAAGAACCTTAAGCATATGACGCCCCAGGCCATCATGGATCGCTACAAGGTGACCCCGGAGCAGTATCCGGATCTGGCCGCCATGCGCGGCGAGGGGGCCGACAACATCCCTGGCGTGCCGGGCGTGGGCGACGGCTATGCCGCCAAGTGGATCAACAAGTACGGATCGTTGGATTCCATTCTGGAACACGCTGACGAAATCGGCGGCAAGAAGGGCCAGGCATTGGCGGAGAATGCCGACCAGGTGCGGCTCAACCGGAAAGTCAATGCCCTGGTGCGCGACCTGGATCTGGGTGTGAAGGTGGAGGATCTGCGTTTCGGCACCATCCATACGGATCAGGTTCTGCCCATCTTTGAGCAGCTTCAGTTCGGCCCGCAAACCCGCAAGAAGATCCTGCGCGGATTCAACACGGTTGCCGATTACGATTACTCTCCAGCTTCAGCGCTGGTGGATGTCAGCAACAAACAAGAGGAGTTCACGCAGCCCGAGCGTGATAAGGCGGAGTCCGCCGACCAGCTGCGGGACTGGTGCGAGAAGCATCTGCCGGATAAGGCCCTCTGCCGGCGCTCGGCAGACCATGTCAAGGCCATGGCCGATGCCCTGGACCAAATTAAAGACATCGGAGACTCCGACCAGAATGCCATGCGCTGCAGTGAAGCCATGAAAGAGCACTGGGTTCTTCACGCCATCGGCTGGGCCAAGCACGGCGACTACGGCCTGGAGGAACTGGCTGTTCTCTCCATGGATGGCCACGGCCTGGTCCTTATGGCGGAAGACATTGACGAAGCCATGCGTGAGGCCATCCAGGAGCTGATTGACCAGCGGATTGGCACCTGCGTGGTCCATGGTTACAAGGAGCATCTGCACTTCTTGGAGAGCCAGGGACTGCACATGCCCCTGCCCCTGTTCGATACCAAGCTGGCAGGCTATCTGGCTGAGCCTGATTTCCATGCTGACAATCTGGAACAGGCCGTAGCCCATTTCCTGGCCATCCCCGTAGAGGAGGAGCCTGAAGCCACACAGGGGGCCCTGGCCCTGGACGGGCGAGAGGATGAGGACGAGCGTCGACGGGGGACTCGGATTCTTCGTCAGGCGCAGTACGTCATGATGGTTTCCGAGCGCCTGCAGGAACTTATGGACGAGCGTTATCAGTACGGGCTGCTCCGCACCATAGAGCTGCCCACCTCCGCAGTCCTGGCGCAGATGGAGACCGAGGGCGCCAAGGTGGACGATGCCCGCCTGAAGGAGATGCACGACCGGTTCGCCGCAGAGGCCCGTCAGGCTCAGGAAATCGCTTGGGATAAAGCCGGCAGCCGTGTCAACCTGCAGAGCCCCAAGCAGCTTAGCAAGGTGCTCTTTGATGACATGGGCCTGGTGCCCACCCATAGGACTAAGACCGGTTCCTATTCCACCAACGTCTCGGTCCTGCAGGACTTGTACATCAAATCGGTCAACAACGAACGGGCCAACGACTTCCTGGGCGCGCTCCTCAAGCACAGGGAGACCAACAAGCTCAAGCAGATTGTGCAGACCCTCCGCGAGGCCGTCAATCCCCGGGATGGACGGCTGCACACCACCTACGAGCAGACCGTGGCCGCTACTGGCCGGTTGAGCTCGGTTGATCCCAACTTGCAGAACATTCCCAACCGGGATGCCCGTGGGCGTGAGATTCGTTCGGCCTTCGTGCCTGGCAGCGGGTACGAGGCGCTGCTTTCCTCGGACTACTCCCAGGTGGAGCTGCGGATCATGGCCCATCTTTCCGGGGACCAGGCCTTAATTGATGCCTTCAAGTCTGGCGCTGACTTCCACCGGTACGTGGCCAGTCTGGTCTACGACATCCCCATGGAGGATGTCACTGGGGACCAGCGCTCCCATGTGAAGGCCATGAGCTATGGGCTGGCCTATGGACTGAGCACCTATGGCCTGGCCCAGCAGCTCAAGATCAGTCCGGCCGCGGCTGATGTGCTGCGCGCCAAGTACTTCGCCACCTTCGGCAAGGTCCATGAGTACTTGGAGTCCCTGGTGGCCGATGCCCGTGAGAAGGGTTACACCGAGACCATGTTCGGTCGGCGGCGCTACTTCCCGGGGTTGCGTTCCAAGCGTCGTCCTACCCGCGAAGCCGCCGAGAGGGCCGCTCTGAACGCGCCCATCCAGGGGTCAGCTGCCGACATCATGAAAATCGCCATGATCAAGGCCAGCCGTGCCTTGTCCGATCAGGGGCTGAAGAGCCGAATCTCCCTGCAGATCCACGATGAATTGCTGGTGGAGATCGCTCCCGGAGAGACCGACAAGGCCACCAAACTGGTCAAGGATTCCATGGAACATGCCGTTGAATTGGCCGTGCCCCTGGATGTGTCCACCGGCATTGGCCAGGATTGGGAGCTGGCCGCTCACTGAACTAACATGGGGTGGTCTGGGCCCAGCAGGATCCGAGGAGGGATCGTTATGTCTGATGGGCAAGATGAGGTTCAGAGGCCTTCGGTGTCCCTGGGCCAGGTTGTGAATCTGCTGGAGGGGCTTTACCCCTTGGAATACGCAGAGGACTGGGATTATCCTGGTCTGGTGGCGGGGGATCCGTCCTGGCCGGTCAGGCGGATTTGGTGCGCCGTAGACCCTCGGCCCGATGTGGTTCAGGAGGCTCTTGACCACAAGGCCGACCTGCTGATCACCCACCATCCGCTCTTCTTCAGGTCGGTCCACCAGGTTTCCGGCCAGGATTTCCGCGGGGATATGATAACCAGGCTGATTGAGGGCCGTTGTGGGCTCTGGGTCGGGCATACCAACGCTGATGCTGCTTACCGTGGCGTGGCCCAGGCCGCTGCCGATGTTCTTGACCTGCAGGAGGCGAGACCACTGGCGCCTCAGTCGGTCTCTAAACGCGATTTGCACGCTGATCAGGGGATTCAGGTAGGCCTGGGTCGTTGGGGACGACTTCCTAAGCCCGCACCATTTGAGGATTTGGTCCATACCGTGGCGGGCCTCCTGCCCAGGACGGCTCTGGGGGTTCAGGCGGTCGGTGTGCCCGAGGCCATGGTTTCCACGGTCGCCCTGCTGCCCGGCTCGGGGGACTCCGAGTTCGACCTGGTCCGGTCCACGGGGGCAGATGTCTACATCACCAGCGATTTGCGCCATCATCCTGCCACGGATGCCTACCAGCAGGCCCTTTATGAGGCCCGGATGGCGGGTCGTCCCAATCAGCCCAGACCCATGCTGATCAACACCCCGCACTCGGCCATCGAAAGTCTCTGGTTCCGATACGCCAAGGGAGACATTGCCAGGGCCCTGGAGATGGCTACTGGTGTTCGTCCACAGGTGGAGGTCTCATCAATCGTCACCGACCCTTGGACCATGGTGGTGCGCTGACGGCTGGGGGGTTGATGATCGAGGAGGAATGATTGCATGAGCGATGAAGCACAGGATCTGCAGGCACGATTGGCCGCCAGACTGGCCGACCGGGATGCCCAGGGGGCCAAGGGCATCGATATGACCCGTGTACCCGAGCTGATGGATGATAGGGAGGTCTTCCGCGGTCCGATATTCGTTATCGACCAACAGCAGGTGGCCATGTTCCGGCGTGACGGCTCTAAGGAGATCATCGACAGACAGCTCATCCGTCATGCCCCCTGCGTGGTCATGCTGGTGCACGACTGCACTGCCGATGCCTATCTGCTGACCCGCGAGTACCGGGTGGGCGCCCAGGCCTACGTATTCGGCCTGCCAGCCGGCTTCATCGACCCGGGCGAGAGCCCTGTCAAGGCCGTCCTGCGCGAGCTGCGTGAGGAGACCGGTTTGGTACCCGGGCCTGAGGGTGCTCCGGGCTCAGAAAGCCATCTGGATCCGGACAACGGCTGGATTGATGCAGCTCCCGATGTCTACTCCTCCCTGGGCATGAGCGACGAGCTCGGACACATCGTGGTCCTGCATTTGCGTCGCTGGCATCAGGGGCCAACCGACTTCGACCCGGGCGAGCACATACAGTCGGCCTGGGTCTCCTGGCAGGAGCTGTGCGCAGCTGGAGTCGCCGATGCCAAGGCGGTGGTTGCCATTCAGCACGAGGCCATTCGTCGTCTGCAGAAGGATTAATGTCGAGGCATAAAGTTCATGATCGGCCAAGCAGAACATACCAGTGGTATGATAGCATTTTGCCGGACAAGATGGTCAGACCAGGATGGTCAGGCATTGATGCACTGACAGGAAGGGGAGCACCGCATGGGCACGCCGAAGGATCCCGAAGGGCATCGCAATCAGATCCTTGATGTAGCCGAGCGGCTCTTCCTGGAAAAGGGCTACGACGGAACCAGCATTCAGGACATTGTCGATGGTCTGGGTGGGATGACCAAGGGAGCTGTCTACTACCATTTTCCTTCCAAGACGGCCATTTTCCATGCGGTCACTGAGCGCATGGCTTCGTCCTCATCCCAGGGGGACTGGCTGGGGGAATGGCCCGGAAAAACTGGCCTTGACAAACTGCGCAACGAGCTGATTGCCTCCCTGTCGGCTTACTCGCGTCTCGATGTGACCTTTTCAGCCAGAACCCTGCTGAAGAGCCCCCGCATGGTCGGGGAGATGTACTTGAAATCCATGGACAGGATTGTGGACGTGATCACCCCCTACGTTCGAGAAGGCGTGGAGGACGGCTCCATTGCCCCCTGCTATCCCGAGGATCTGGCCCAGGTGCTCTATATTCTGCTCAACATGTGGATAGGGATCCGGTTCTCGACCATGACTCGGGACCAAGTGGTTTCCAAGTTCACTCTGTTGGCCGATATGCTCAAGGGGATCGGGGCACCGGTCATAGATGATCGGGTCATTCGCGCAGCCGTGCACTTGCATGCGCATCTGAAGAGCAATCCACTGACTGCCCGTGGTGGGGAGTCCACTCAGGAGCAATGTGACCAGGATCAGGATCACGAGGCCTCTCTGAGCCGAGAGATCTCTTAGGGCCGAGAGGGCTCTGGCGATTAGCAGGATTCGGGCACTCAACGGGTGAATGGTTTTGTTTCCGCTAAACATACCATTGGTATTTTTGAAAGGAGTTTCATGAAAGTTCTGGAGGCGGACGGTATCGTCCAAGTGTTTGAAGGCAGGGAGGTGCTGGCTGGGCTGGACCTGTCATTGGAGCAGGGCGAAATTCTGGGCCTGTTGGGAGCCAACGGGGCTGGCAAGTCCACGCTGTTGAAGATTCTGACTGGAATGCAAAGACCTGCCGGCGGACGGGTCCGTTTTCTGGAGAAACCTCTCAGCGAAGGCTACCCGGGCAGCTTGGCAAGGATGGGGGTGTCCATCAACGAGCCCGTATTTTATGAGTCCTTCAGTGCCAGGCAGAACCTGGAGATCGACCTGTCCTACCATGCGTTGGCAAGCGGGGAGCATAGAGCCGTTGATCTTGCCGGAATCAGCCAACTCTTGGAGAACGTCGGATTGACTGCCGATTCAACCACGCCTGTTGGCAGATATTCCATGGGCATGAGGCAGAGGCTGGCCCTGGCAAGATGCATGGGCCATCATCCTGACCTTTACCTACTGGACGAGCCGCTCAACGGATTGGATCCTGTGGCCATCGGACAGTTGCGAAACAGCCTGCGAAGTCTGGCTGCCCAAGGCAGTGCGGTCCTCTTTTCCAGCCACATCCTCTCCGAGGTGCTGCACACTGCCGACCGTGTGATGGTGGTGGCGGACGGCAGGGTAAGTCTGCGGGCCAGCGTCTCTGAGCTCCTCAATAAGGGCCAAGAGGCCGCCGAACAGACCCTGATCAATGCTATGGAGGGCTGATATGAAGACGCTGCTGCAATTGGAGCTGAAAAAGACGAGACTATGGCCCTGCATTTTCGCAGGACTGGCAGTGGTGGCCGCATCCTTGGCCCTGGGAGGCATGTTCCTGGCCATTGGCCACACGAGCGGGCGGTCTGATCCTCGGCTGTCCAGTCTGGCTTTCGTGTTGCAGATGGCCATGGTCATCCTTCTGGTAGGTTTCTCTTTGGTGGCCGCTGCCCTCTGCAACCTGGTCTTCATCGAACCCTATACAGGGAGGAATCTGACACTCACCCTGTCGTGCCCCATCTCGCGGGAACGAATTCTGCTGGCCAAACTGGTGTTCGTCGGCTTCTTCACGGCCCTGTCCTATCTGGCGGGGACGGCCGTTACCCTGACCGTCTTGCTGCTGGTCGACCGTCTTGTGGGTTCACTCGGAAAGGGTTCGCCAGGCAGCCTGTTCGGACAGGTTCTCTTCATGCTGGTCACCAGTCTCGCGGGACTGGCAGGGCTGGTCGGCATTGCCCTTTCCTTGGGCTTCTGGAAACGCTCGCTGCCCATCATGTTTGGGGTCCTGCTCCTGCTGGACGCTCTGGTGGGCAACCTGCTCTCCCTTTCCCCACTGCTGTCCGCGCTTGTACTTCCTATCATCTTTCTGGCCTCCCTGCCGGCCTGGTGGTTGCTTCGCCGGACTCTCATGAAGATCGAACTGCCCTGAACGGCTGCCGACCATGCAGGAACTTCTGAAGAACAAGCCTTTCGTGACCATGGTTCTGGCCAGTCTGTTTAATACGGTCGGAGGCGAGCTTTTCAACATCGTCTTCATCGTCTATGCCCAGACCATGCCCTTTGCCGGACTAGCCGTCTCCATAGCTTCAATGGCCTGGGTGGCGCCAACGCTGACGGCCATTCTGACCGGATACTTGGCCGACAGGACCGCGCACAAGACACGGATGCAAGTGGTGATCAAGCTGATTCAGGTGTGTATTTACCTGGCTATGGCCATGACAATCGGCAGGTCCAAGAGTTTGCCCGTCTTTCTGCTGCTGGTAGCCATGGACATGACATCTTCCATGTTGGAGGGATATGCAGGCAGTCTGTGGATGCCGGTCCTCAAACACCTGGTCCAGCCAGGCCAGCTCCATCAGGCGACCTCAATCACCTCCGCTGCATCCAATGTCGCGGCTGTCATCAGTGCAGGCGGAGGTGCGGTGTTGATCGCTATCCTGGGCAACAGATTCGCTGTATTCGCGCTGATCAATGCTGCCACCTTTCTGCTGGCGGGAATTTTGGTGGCCATTGGCTATAAGGCATTCGCCAGGGCGGAGGTCACAGGCAATGGTTCACCTGTGGGCAAGCATGTGGGCCTGTCCTCCAGCCTCCGTATGGCCTTGGGGGAGTTCCGCAGCTCTACATTCCTGGTCCTGATGGTGGGCTTCGGGTGTCTGGTCAACCTTCTGGGGACGGCTCTGCAGCCCCTGCTCAATCTGGGGCTGATTTCCATGCCCGAGGTCTGGTGGGGAAGCTACGGCACAACCATAGCCGTAATCAACGGCATCTCCTCGCTTGGACTAATCCTTGGCGCACTCCTTGCCGCAGATCCGCTCAGGCGGCTGCCCATGGCCCATTTGCTGACCGGAGTCATGGCCGCAGCCGCCATGGTGGGGGTCAACCTGGTCTGGCTGCACATTCCTGCCCTGCTGTTCCTCCCGCTCCTGGTCATGAACTATCTTTTGGGCAAGATCAACCCTCGGTTCATGACCATGCTCATCAGCACAGTGGGCGAGGACCACCTGGCTGCAACTATGGGAGTGGTACAGACTGTCATGATGGTAGGGGCGCCTCTGGGGCAAATGATTTTTCTAACGCTGGGAAATCTGGTCGGCATCGCCATCACCATGTCGATTTATGCGAGTCTGACGGGCCTTCTGGCTCTGACGATTCTCCTTACAGGATTGCTGGGCATGAATGCCAATGATACGACTCCCGACATGGGACAAAAGCAAAAGTCGGGCTAGCCGGATTTGAACCGGCGACATCCTGCACCCAAAGCAGGCGCGCTACCAAGCTGCGCTATAGCCCGGCGCCCATCAGTATCACCGTATGGGCACAATGTATCAATATAGCACAGGGTCGGGTCCCCACTGGACCTCTAGGGGTGAGCAGGGAGCGGAAACAGCTCTGCGCCTACGGTTACCATGGTGACCATGACAGTGGAAGAGACATGGGCGGCGCCGCAGGCGGGTGGCCCCTTGGATGCAACGGTGACCATACCGGGGAGCAAGTCCCTTTCGAACAGGTATCTGATTTTGGCGGCCCTGGGAAGTTGCCCTGTCAGGTTGACTGGTCTACTCAGGTCACGTGATACGGACCTGATGATTCAGGCTCTGGAGGCCCTTGGCGTGGGCTGTCGGGTTGACCCGAACAGTCCCACAGAAGTGACAGTTGTTCCACCGGCAGGCGGACGTTTCCGTGGCGGCGCCCGGGTAGAATGCGGACTGGCTGGAACTGTTATGCGTTTCGTGCCGGGTCTGGCCATGCTGGCTGATGGCCCCACACACTTCGACGGGGACCAGCAGGCCTATCGGCGACCTATGAGGCCCCTGTTGGACGGCCTGACCCAGTTGGGAGCCAGGATCGAGTACCTGGGCCAGGAAGGCTTCTTGCCCTTTGTGCTCACACCGCCGGATCGCCTGGTAGGCAAGGAGGTGACCGTAGACTCATCGGCATCCTCGCAGTTCATTTCCGGCCTCCTGCTCCTGGCTTCTAGGGCTGATGGCACTATGACCATCGTCCACTCTGGCCAGCATCTTCCCAGCCTTCCACACATCGCCATGACTGTTGAGGACCTTCGTCAGGCCGGAGTCCAGGTTCAGGCCAATCCCGACCGTTGCAGGTGGAGCGTTGAAGGCAGGGGATTTGCTGGGACGCAGCTGCCTGATCAGGTCCAGGTGGAGCCCGACCTGTCGAATGCGGCCCCCTTCCTGGGAGCGGCTCTGATAGGTGGCGGACAAGTCAGTGTGCCCAACTGGCCAGACGATACCACGCAGCCAGGCGGGTTGTTGCCCGGATATCTGGAGACCATGGGTGCGAAGGTAGACATGGTTCCCGACGGACAGGGTAGCGCCACCTGCAGGGTGACCGGAGGGGAAGCCATCCATGGGCTCGGCGACTTCGATCTGTCTCCGGCAGGGGAGATCGTGCCCTCTATTGCAGCCATCCTGGTTTTCGCAGACGGGCCCAGTCGCCTGCACGGCATCGGCCACCTGCGTGGTCATGAGACCAACCGGCTGAAGGCGCTGGCCACGGAAATCACCAAAATAGGAGGCCAAGCCCGCGAACTGGATGATGGCCTGGCCATTGAGCCCGTTCCGGCTCAGCGTATGCACGGGGCCGTCATGGAGACCTATGCCGACCATCGTATGGCTACTTTCGCCGCAATGATTGGTCTTAAGATACATGGCATCCGGGTGCGCAACATCGGCACCACGGCCAAGACCATGCCTGACTTCCCGGGTATGTGGAAGCGGATGCTGGCAAACGAGGGTCAAGGCTGAACCAGAGCGATTCAGGCGAAAGGAGCCGTGTTATGAGCATCGAGGATGAAAGGCAGACCTGGCAGGAGGATCTGGATCTGGCCATCGCCATGGCCGATCAGGCCGATCAGGTCACCGTGGGCTACTTCAAGTCGCCAGATCTTAAGGTGGAACGCAAGGCGGACAATACCCCGGTCACCCAGGCTGACAAAGAGGCGGAGGCGGTGATTCGTCGCGTTTTGGCCCGAACAAGGCCGAACGATAGCATCTATGCCGAGGAGCTGGGAAAGCAGGAGTCCAACGGCAGACGGTGGATCGTCGATCCGATTGACGGGACCAAGAACTATGTGCGCGGAGTCCCCGTCTGGGCGACTCTGATTGGCTTGGAGGTAGACCATCAGATGGTGGTCGGCACGGTATCGGCCCCCATGCTGGGCACCTGCTGGTACGCTGCACGGGGTCAGGGAGCCTACATGGCGCGTCAGGGCGAAGCCCCCAGGGCCATCCACGTATCAAATGTGAACCGGATGGAAGACGCCTCCATGTCCATATCGTCGCTGACTGGGTGGAAAGCCATAGGACGTCGGGAGCGGCTTCTTGACTTGACCGATCGGATCTGGCGCCTGCGTGGTTTCGGCGACTTCTGGCAATACATGCTCTTGGCTCAGGGGGCTATCGATCTGGCGGCAGAGCCGGAGCTTGACCTCTATGACATGGGTGCGTTGGTCCCCATCGTGACCGAGGCAGGGGGCAGCTTCACTGACTTGGCAGGCAACCCGGGTCCTTGGGGTGGCAATGGCCTTGCCAGCAATGGTCTTCTGCACGAGGAGGCCTTGGCGGCCCTGGGGGATTGACATATACAAGAAGGTCGGTGACCACATACATTACTGTGGTCACCGACCTTCTTCGTTCTTAAGACCAAGTTCTTAGAACCAAGACTCAATCACAATCATCTATCCTTCAACCAATTAGTGAGATTGAGAGGACAAGTCCGGTCAAAGGTCAGGCCCGGAACTTGTTGCCGTAGGCATCGCCCTGGCTGGCGACGACCTCTGCCTGGCGGGCGATGGAGAGCTCCTCGTTGGTGGGGATGACGCAGACGGCGACCGTGCTGTCGGGGGTGGAGATGATCCGGGCCTCCTTGGACCGCTGGTCGTTCTTCTCCTGGTCCAGCTTCACGCCGAAGGGCTCCAGCTGTTCGACGACCCGGCGACGCACGATCTCATCGTTCTCGCCCACGCCGGCTGTGAAGGTGATGGCATCCAGGCCGCCCATCTGGGCCGTGTAGTTGCCGATGTAGCCGACGATGCGGTGGATATAGATGTCAAGGGCCAGCTTGGCATCCTCATCGCCCTCGGCGATCAGCTTGTGGACCTCGCGCATGTCGCCATGGCCGGTCAGGCCGGTCATGCCGGAGCGCTTGTTGAAGAGGGTGTCCAGCTCATCCACGCTCATGTGGGCGTTGCGGATCAGGTGGAAGACAACAGCAGGATCGATGTCGCCGGTGCGGCCGCCCATGACCAGGCCCTCCAGTGGGGTCAGACCCATGGAGGTCTCGACGGGATGCCCGGAGACCTGCGCCGAAGCGGAAGCACCGTTGCCGATGTGCAGGACGATCTGCCGCAGGCCTTCTGCAGGCTTGCCCAGCAGACCGGGAACCAGCTGGCCCACATACTGGTGGCTGGTTCCGTGGGCGCCGTAACGACGGATGTGGTACTGCTTGGCAATGTCCTTGTTGAGAGCGTAGGTGGAGGCCTTCTTGGGCAGCTCGAAGAAGAAGGAGGAATCGAAGACGAAGACCTGCGGGGTCTGGGGCATCAGCCGGCTCATGACTTCGGCGCCCTCTGCCTCTGGTCCGTTGTGCAGAGGGGCCAGCACAGCCAGATCCTTAACCTGACTCAGGGTCTTCTTGGTCAGGAGTGCAGGCTTGGGGAAGATGGCTCCACCCTGGACGACACGGTGGCCAACGGCGATGATGCCGGCCTTGTCCAGATCAGGTCCATACTCCTTGAAGAAGCCCAGGACACGCTTGAGCCCGACCTCATGGTCGTGGATGGGCTCCTCAAGCTCGTGCTTTTCGCCGTTGACCTCATGCTTGTAATGGCCGTCGGTGGGCTCGCCGATCTTCTCGACCAGACCCGAGGCCAGGCTCTGGCTGGTCTCCAGATCGACCAGCTGGTACTTGATCGAGCTTGAACCCGAATTGATGACTAGGACGGTTTTCGCCATTGGGGCATCCTCCTGATGTGCTTGTATAGAGCCTGCGCTCTTCAATCAGTCTTCAAGATTACTCGTCGGCCCTTACAAGGAGCGGTATATTGCCGGGCTGACATGATTTTGGGGCTGCTTCTGGATCCGTTTTGGAGGTAGGATCCAGTGGCAGCCCCAGAGGTTTATGGAGACGTTACAGGGACGGCGATCAGTCCTGGGCCTCGACGGCGGTCAGGGCTACGGTGTTGATGATGTCGGCAACCAATGCACCGCGTGAAAGGTCGTTTACCGGCTTATTCAGACCCTGTAGGACCGGTCCGATGGCCAGAGCGCCCGAGGTGCGCTGTACGGCCTTGTAGCCGATGTTGCCGGCGCTGAGACTGGGGAAGACGAAAACATTGACCTTTCCGGCAACCGGATCACCCTTGGCCTTGGTGGCTGCCACAGTGGGGGACCAAGCCGCGTCGAACTGGATGGGGCCCACGATGGGCAGGTCCGGCGCCTTCTCCTTGGCTAGGCGGGTTGCCTCTTCAACCAGGTCGACATCCGGGCCCTTGCCTGATCCCAGGGTGGAGTAGGAAAGCATGCCTACGCGCGGGTCCACACCGAAGGAGCGAGCGGTTTGGGCCGACTGGATGGCGATGTCGGCCAGTTGCTCGGACGATGGGTTGAGGTTGATGGCGCAGTCGGCAAAGACCGCCACATGGTCGGGGAAGCACATGAGGAAGGCTCCGGATACCAGAGATGCGCCCGGCTTGGTCTTGATCACCTGCAGGGCGGGGCGGACAGTGTTGGCTGTGGAGTTGATGGAGCCGGACACCAGGCCGTCGGCCTTGCCCAGCACCACCAGCATGGTGCCGAAGTAGGAAGGATCGGCAAGTTGCTTGCGCGCCTGCTCCGGAGTCATGCCTTTCTTGGCGCGCAGCTGGCAGAGGCGATCGACCATGGGGGCCAGCACTTGCTCGTCGTCCATGGGCTGGAAAGCGGCCTTGTCCAGGTTGTTGAGGCCAAGCTCCTTGCCACGCGCGAGAATGGAATCCTTGTCGCCCACGATGATCAGATCGACTATGTTGCGCGCCAGCAGGTAGTCGGCGGCCTTGATGATGCGGTCCTCGCCGCCCTCAGGCAGGACTATGGTCTTCTTGTCGGCCTTGGCTTTGGCCAGCAGATCGTTCTGGAAGGCCACAGGCGTGGTGGCCTTGGGGCTGGCGGCTTGGGCGGCCTTCAGCACCTGGTCGATGTCCACCTCCTGCTGGAATGTTTGGCTGGTGGCCTGGCGGGCCTGGTCGGCGGACGGATCCGTGTCGAAGTCCATCTTGGTGACGGTCCAGGTCGGTAGATCGTACTCCTGGAAGGCCTGGTTGAGAGGCGCCTTCTGCTCAGGCTGGCATCCGGTGATGAAGACTCCTGCCAGCACTGCTCCCTGCGCCTCGATGGTTCTGCGGCAGGCAGCCACGGTCTTCATCACCTGACGGGGTTCCCTGCCGATGGTGCAGACGGCCAACATGACCGGAGACCTCAGGTCGGCAGCAATCTGCGCATTCAGAGCAAACAAGCCAGGATCGAAGAACTTTGAAGCATCGCTGCCTACGATTAGAACGCGCTCGGGATGGGTGGCCTCCACCAGCCCGTCATAAGCGTTAAGGACATCGGCCCGGGTCTGCATGGGGTCCTCAGTGGCGTGCCCAGGGCACTTGCCACGGCAGATTTCAGGGTCCGTGTCAGGGAATGAGCTGGCTGCAACCAGTTCCGGGGTCAGCTGGTGCTTCCTGCAGGCGATTGGCCTGAATACGGCCGTTTTGGCTTTGGCGCTCAAAGCCTTGGTCAGGCCGTAGGCCACAACATTGCGGCCGTTGGCGGCTTCTGGGCTAATGATGGTGATGCTTGCAAGACTCACGGTGTCTTCTCCTGTCCGGACGTGGCTGTCTCGATGACTGCTTTGTTCACAACCTTGTCCAGTATAGGGCCATCAGTGATTTTCCAGGCCGTAAAAAGCCGTAATAGAGGAACCGCCCGCCACGCGGGTTACGCATGACGGGCGGTTCCAGGGTCGGATCAGTGTATTACTCGTTATCTCCGGCGGTCGCGGCGGTGGCGGAGATGGTCTCCTGGCCGGCGCGGTTGGCATCGGGCCAGACCCAATCGGTGTAATCGGGGTGGTCGTAGCCCTTGTCCACGGCGAACTGGAAGGCCTCGTCGCGGAACTTGGTCCACTTGTCGATCTGGTCGGCGTACTTGCCGGCGTCCACCAACTTCAGGGCGGAGGCGGCCAAGCACCAGCGATCCATGTCGTTGACGCGCACCATGTCGAACGGCGTGGTGGTGGAGCCCTGCTCCTCGTAGCCGTGCACGGAGAAGTTGTCGTGGTTGGGACGTCCGTGAATCAGGCGGTAGATGGAGCCGGGGTAGGCGTGGAAGGCGAACAGGACCGGCTTGTCCTTGCTGAAGAGCTCGGTGAACTCCTCGTCGGACAGGGCCTGATCGTTCTCCTCGGTGTCCTGAATCTTCAGCAGGTCGACCACGTTGACGAACTGGACCTTGAGGCCCAGCTTCTGCAACATGTCGTCTGCGGCCAGTGCCTCCTGGGTGGGGATGTCACCTGCAGTGGCGATGACCACATCAGCATCCTCGGCATCCTTGGCATTGGAGGCCCAATCCCAGCGGGCGGCACCCTTCTCCAGCTCGGCAGCGGCCTCGTCCACGCTCTGGTAGGTGGCGGCGGGCTGCTTGCCGGCAAAGATGGCATTGATGCAGTTGGTCGACTTGTAGCAACGCTCGCCCACGTTCAGCAGCATGTTGGCGTCGGCGGGGAAGTAAATGTTGACCACGTGATCGTTGTTGAAGTTCTTGTTCAGCAGGATGTCGACGAAGCCTGGATCCTGGTGGGAGAATCCGTTGTGGTCCTGACGCCAGACGTGCGAGGTGACCAGGAGGTTCAGTCCGGCGATAGGCTTGCGCCACGGGATTTCGCGGACGGTGGCCTCCAGCCACTTGGCGTGCTGGTTGATCATGGAGTCGATGACGTGCACGAAGGACTCGTAGGAGCTCCAGATGCCGTGGCGTCCGGTCAGCAGATAGCCCTCCAGGAAGCCTTCCATCTGGTGCTCGGAGAGCTGCTCAATGACCTGGCCGGTATGAGCCATATGCTCGTCGGTCAGCTCCGACAGGTAGTCGGCATCCCACTGCTTGTTGGTCACTTCGTAGGCGGCGGCCAGGCGGTTCGAAGCCGTCTCATCGGGCCCGAAGATGCGGAAGTCGGTGGGGTTCTTGGCCAGCACGTCGCGGGTGTAGTAGCCCAGGACGCGGGTGGCCTCGGTGGCGCCCCAGCCGTGGCCGTGCTTCTTAATGTCGATCTCGTAGTCGTGGATGTCAGGCAGCTCCAGCGGCTTGAGCAGCCGACCGCCGTTGGCGTTGGGGTTCTCACCGATGCGCAGGTCACCCTTGGGCATGAAGCTGGTGACCTCGGGACGCAGGGCGCCCTTTTCGTCGAAAAGCTCCTGGGGCTTGTAGGAGGCCAGCCAGTTCTTGAGGATCTGGAAGTGGGCCTCGGTGTCGCGGGCGGAGGTCAGCGGCACCTGGTGGGCGCGCCAGGATCCCTCGGTCTTCTTGCCGTCGATGAACTTGGGGCAGGTCCAGCCCTTGGGTGTGCGGAAGATGATCATGGGGTAGAAGGGACGGGTCATGTCGTCGGTTTCGGCCCGGGCCTTGATATCGCAGATCTTGTCGAAGACGGTCTCCAGCATGTCGGCGAAGCGACGGTGGATGGACAGATGGTCCTCATCGTCAAACCCTGCAACGAACTCGAAGGGCTCATAGCCCATGCCATGGAAGTACTCATGCAGCTCCTCGTCGGAGATGCGCGAAAGGATGGTCGGGTTGGCAATCTTGTAGCCGTTCAGGTGCAGGATGGGCAGGACGATGCCGTCGGTGCGAGGGTTGACCAGCTTGTTGGACTGCCAGCCGGTGGCCAGCGGGCCGGTTTCGGCCTCGCCGTCGCCTACGATGCAGGGCACGAAGAGGCTGGGGTTGTTCATAATGGCGCCGTAGGCGTGGGAGAGGGCATAGCCCAGCTCGCCGCCCTCGTGAATGGATCCGGGGGTCTCAGGCGCGAAGTGGGAGGGGATGCCTCCCGGGTAAGAGAATTGACGGAAGAACTTCTGCAGGCCAGCTTCATCGTTGGTGATCTTGGGGTAGTACTCGCTGTAGGTGCCATCCAGGTAGGACTGCGAGGTGCCTGCGGGGCCGCCGTGGCCGGGACCCATGATGATAACGGTGTTCTGCTGATGGTCGGCGATCAGACGGTTGATATGGCCCAGCAGGAAGTTCAGGCCGGGGGTGGTACCCCAGTGGCCGACCAGACGATGCTTGACATCCTCCCGAGTGAAGGGCTCCTTCATCAGGGGGTTGCTGCGAAGATAAATCTGTCCGATGGAAAGATAGTTGGCCGCCCGCCAATACTTGTCGACGGCCTCGAGGGTCTCCTCGGCGATTGGGGTCTCCAGCTTCGCCCAAGGGGTGCCGATAACAGGATTCGTCATGTGTACTCCTGCACTTTAGTGCGATTGTTTATTTACTTCGGTTACGGGCTCGTACGGTGTCATTTCAGGCATCCGTCGGGTTCGTACCCAATGCCTACATCGTACGTGAACGAGCAGACTTTTCTGAACGTTTTCTTGCAGTGTGTGTTCGCTCTTGTGAGAAAATGCGAGGGAATTGTCTGCTTACAGACATGAATTTCCACCGGGGGTGCCGATGAGGGCTCAATCACGGTAGCATTGTCGAAAACTGCAACCATACTGGACTTGTCCGCAGACGTTGGTTCGCCGCTCCCGGACATCCATGGCAGATACAACATACCTATATATAAGGAGTCATATGGCACAGGGTCCCGTCCTGGTGGTCGATTTCGGTGCGCAGTACGCTCAGCTGATCGCTCGTCGAGTCAGGGAGGCAGGGGTCTACTCCGAGCTGGTGCCTCATTCGATGAGCCTGGAGCAGATGTTGGCTAAGGATCCTAAGGCGGTCATCCTCTCCGGCGGCCCGGCCTCCGTCTACGTGGATGGGGCGCCTACCATTGATAAGAGGATTTTCGAGTCGGGGGTGCCTGTGCTGGGCATCTGCTATGGCTTCCAGGTCATGGCTCATGAGCTGGGCGGCGAGGTGGACAAGGCGGCCCTGGGGGAGTATGGCAAGACCGAGGCCTTTATTGACAGTGCCAGGGGGATACTGCAAGATTCACCCGCACGGCAGGATGTATGGATGAGCCACGGTGTCGCCGTCAACCGTGCGCCTGAAGGATTTGAGGTTCTGGCGCATA
This sequence comes from Bifidobacterium sp. wkB338, assembly GCF_003688325.1. NCBI lineage: Bacteria > Bacillati > Actinomycetota > Actinomycetes > Bifidobacteriales > Bifidobacteriaceae > Bifidobacterium > Bifidobacterium sp. wkB338. The sequence continues at coordinate 12,226 of NZ_NPOR01000016.1, read as the reverse complement.
CCGAGGGTGCTCCGGTGGCCGCCATGCAGGATCCTTCCCGGGGGCTGTACGGGGTCCAGTGGCATCCCGAGGTGACCAACACTCCTCTGGGGCAGGACCTGATCGACCGCTTCCTGCATCAGTGCGCCGGACTGCCGTCGGACTGGAACGCCTCAGGCATCATCGAGCAACAGGTTGAGAAGATCCGTCGCACGGTGGGTGACGACCAGGTCATCTGCGGCCTGTCGGGCGGCGTCGATTCAGCCGTGGCGGCCGCTCTGGTCCACAGGGCCGTCGGTGACCAGCTGACCTGTGTCTTTGTTGATCATGGGCTCTTGCGCAAGGGGGAGGCCGAACAGGTCAAGCATGATTTCGTGGCGGCCACTGGCATCAAACTGATTGCCGTGGATGCTTCGCAGGACTTCCTGAGCGCGCTCAAGGGCGTTTCCGAGCCTGAGCGCAAGCGCAAGATCATTGGAGAGAAGTTCATCCGCACCTTTGAAAAGGCTCAGCGGCAGGTGATCGAGGAGGCCGGCAAGACCGGCAAGGAGGTCAAGTTCCTGGTGCAGGGCACGCTCTACCCCGACGTGGTCGAATCGGGCGGTGGAGACGGAGCGGCCAATATCAAATCCCACCACAACGTGGGCGGTCTGCCCAAGGACGTCAAGTTCCAGCTGATCGAGCCCCTGCGCACCCTCTTCAAAGACGAGGTCCGGGCCATCGGCACCGAACTGGGCCTGCCTGACCAGATCGTCTGGCGTCAGCCTTTCCCGGGCCCCGGTCTGGGCATCCGCATCATCGGCGAGATCACCTGCGAACGTTTGGAGACCCTGCGCGAAGCCGATGCCATCGCCCGCGAAGAGTTGTCCAAGGCTGGGCTGGATCGGCAGATCTGGCAGTGCCCGGTGGTGCTGCTGGCCAATGTGCATTCAGTAGGTGTGCAGGGCGACGAGCGTACCTATGGTTCTCCGATCGTGCTGCGTCCGGTCTCTTCCGAGGACGCCATGACCGCTGACTGGACGCGTCTGCCCTATGATGTGCTGGCCACTATTTCCACACGCATAACCAACGAGTGCCCGGGCATCAATCGTGTGGTCCTGGACTGCACCTCCAAGCCTCCGGCAACCATCGAGTGGGAGTAGACTGACAGGGCTTTGACCTGCACTTTTGAGTGCCGCACAGTGCCGTTGAGTAAACTCTATTAATCAAGCCTCCGTTCCTGTGTGGGTACGAAGGCTTTTCCATCGCCTTTACCCCCCCCCCCCCTCATCTGCGATTTCATTCAATATTCCACGTCCCTCAAGACAGCAAAGCACTGGGCGGTATTCGGAGGAATTGGGGTAAAGATTTATCCCGAGTGGGTAGAAGCGCGGTTTTTGTCTCCGAGGCGAAACAGGGTCGTTTCTGGGCCTGTAAAACTCAAATCGAACTCAATGAGCTTTTCAGAGGTCTCCATATGGTGTTTTTCCAGGCGATTAATGTGGTCAATGGGGAGTGAAGAATCTCACTGTCTTAAGAAAAGCGGGGGTAGCCAGGGGAAATGCCGCGAAGTGCCGCCACATGCCGATGTGTAAGCCCCGCTGCACGCGCTGCCTCCGCACGCCCGTCCTGAAGGCTGTCGACTATGTCCGTCACGCGCTTTACGCCTCGCTCAGCTTGGGCCCAAAGACGCGTGCAACGTAGGCGTCCAGCGTGCCCTCCTTGGCAAGCTCCGCGGAGTCCACGAGCTCGAAGTTCGAGTCGCATCCCTGGCCGACCTCGTCGTGGAAGCCCAGGATGAAGTGTGTGGCGATCTCGTAGATGATCTTGGTGGGCGCGATACCGAACACCTGGCGCTCCAGGATATGGTCCAGTCGCTCGCGGTCATCCGGGAAAGCGGCCTTCATGCCGTTGCTTCGATACAGCCGCTTGATGATCTCAGCGATGTACAGGCCAGACTTCATGTATAGGTCGGCGAAGGTGTGGCTCGGGTCGTCGAAACAGCCCGGGTTCTCCTTCTCGAAAAGGTCCACCATCTCGACCACGACGTTGCGCGGCGTGAAGATCTGGTTGGTCTTCTGGGGCGGCACGTAGTCGAAGATGTCCTCCGTCTGGGTCTCGTCGAAGTAGTTGGCCAGGCGTTCGCGCAGCTTGATGAACTCGCTCACGGAGTCGTTGAACACTACCTCGTCGAAGAGGTGCCCGACGAAGTGCCTCGTCTCGCCGGTCTCGGCGTCGGTGTAGTCACCGCCGTCGCGCAGGAAACGGAACTCGTCCACGGTGATGCTCGTGACGTCCTGGAAAACGTCGGAGGGAATCACGGTGTCGAAGTTCGCGAGCGTCGTGCCTTCCTCGCCGTACGCCATCAGGAACGACGGGATAGTGCGCGAGAAGCCGCGCAGGTGCGCGCGCACCTTGTCTTCGATGCCCTGCTTCTCGTCTTCCTTCTTTGCCGTCTCCACCTCGCGCACCACGGTCTCGCCGGCGCTCTGCACGAGCTCCTCGCGGGAGTCCTCGAGCTTCCGGGCGAGCGCCTGGAACGCCTCAGCCTTCTGCTCGTCATGCTGCTGGTTCACCTCGGTGCGCTCGGTTGCGTTGGTTGCAGTCTTGAGTTCGTCCTTGCGCGACTGCTCGATGCGGCGCGCCTGGATCTGGTAGTCGCCGACCTGGCGGTTGAGTTGGATGTCGGCGTCCGCCTGGACCTTGCGCTCGATCTGCTGCTGCTGGCGCGGTTTGAGCCCGCTGCCGTAGCTCTCCTTGGCGGCCTGAACCAGAGGCGCGGTCACGCTCTGCTTGAAGGCCTCCTTGAGGTTGTCGAGCATCGCCCTGTCGTCGTCATCGGCTGCGTGTGCCTTCGCGATATCTTGGACCTGGCCCGAGAACTCAACGACGACATCGCCGTAGACCTTCGGCCCGAAGATGTCCGCCGCCTTGCCTACGACCTGCTCGTCGGGAATCTCCACCTCGCCCTCGTCGTTGATGGAGAGATCGCGTGCCGTGCCCTCATCGATCTCGACCTTGTTCTTCTCGGCGTTCTGTGCCTTGCCCTGCTCGTAGGGGTCGAAGCGCTGGATGATCTCCACGACCTCTGCCGGCGCGCGGAAGACGCTCGCGATATTCTGGAACAGGAAGTTGCTCATGAAGCCGCGCCTGACCACCTCGCGGGCGTGGATGCGCCTCGGCACGCTGAGCACCTGCTCGGCATCGAGCTCGACCATCTGGCCCTCATCGTCCTCGCCATAGACGGGGAAGAAGTTCAGCAGCTGACGGATATGGCGCTCGCGCGTCTCCACGTCGCCGCCGCCGCGCGCGGTCTCGCCGTACAGGTCGTTGGCGAACTGCTCGAAGATGGTGAGCGTGCGCGCCGGGTCGAAGTCGAAGACGTAGGCGTTCTCCTTGCGTGCGTAGTTGCCGCCGCCCAGGTCGAACAGGCACGGGTTCTGGCTGCGGAAGGCCGCCTGCATGTACAGTGCGGGGCTCGCCATGTTCGAGAGCATGAGCACGGCGGTCCACTCCGGCACGGTCACGCCCGTGGTCAGCTGGCCGACCGAAAGGGTGATGGTCCTGTCGTGGTCCTTGATCGCGCGGCGCACCTTGTCGAGCGACTTCTCGTTCTCGTCGTCGGCGTCGATCTTGCCGTCGCCGGCGGCAAGCACCACCTCGTAGTCCCCGAAGATGGGGTGCGTCTTCAGCTTCTTGGCGAGCGCGCGGGCGGAGTCGACGCGGTTGAGCATCCAGAACGTGTGACGCAGCTCGTCGCGCAGCCCGGGTGTCGAGAACGGGAACTTCTCCTGCGTGGTGAGCGCGTCGAGGAACTTATCCACGTCGGCGTCATGCACGAAGCCGCCGTTGTGCTTGGTCGAGAAGAACTCGTTGAGGTCGAAGGCGAACTCGGTCTGCTCGCCGTCAATCTCCATGCCGCCGCGGGCCTCCTGCTCGACGATGTCGCTCATCTGGTAGGTGAGCAGGTTGAGCTTGGGGAGGTTGGCGTAGGGGTTCGGCTGCTCGGAATCGGCAGGCCAGTCGCGCTTGGCCTGTTGCTCATCGGCATAGGTCCAGTTGTAGATAGCGTCGTCGGCGAACTTCTCGTTTGCGATAGCCTTGAAGGGCGTGCCGGAGAGGTGCAGCGTGAAGCGGCGCTTGATATGGTCGAACGCTACGTCGGTCTTGAAGGTGTCCACGCCCTCGTGCGCCTCATCGATGATGAGCACGTCCCAGGTGAGGTCGGCCACCTCGTCGAGCTTCTGGTACACGCCGCCGAAGCGGATGGAGCCCTTGAGGTCCTGAAGGCTCACGAACTCGATGAACCCCTTGGGGCCTTCCGGGTCGTTGCGGATGGCACGCAGGTACTCCTCACGGCTGAGGCAGTAGGGCTTGCCGGCCAGGGCGTCCACGCCGCTGATGAAGCGGTAGCCGCCCTCCACTCCGACGAACTTCACGTAGTCGTCGTACCAGGAGTTGGCGATGGCGGGGCGGTTGGTGACGATGAGCACCTTCTGCGCGCCGATGTCGCGGCACAGGTCGTATGCGGTGAGCGTCTTGCCGAAGCGCGGCTTTGCGTTCCACAGGAACTCGCCGCCGTGCGCGCCGCCCTCGTCCCAATGGGCGCGGGCGAAGGCTCCCGTTTGCTCCACGGAGCGCTGCTGCTCGTCGCGCAGGGTGTAGGAGGCGGCGCCGGGTGCGTCCAGCACGCCGTCGGTGTCGCGGAACCGGTAGAACTGCTGGTGAGACTCCTCGCCGCTGATCTTGAACCATTCCTTCTTGGGTTCGCGCTCGACGCCCTGCTTCTCGAGGTAGGCATGGAAGTCGGTGTCGTGGAACGTGCCCGCGCGGTGCTCCCACGTGGCGTTGCCGCTCCACTCCAGGTGCCACTGCACGTCAGCGGTGTGCGCCTGCTGCTTGATGCGCTCGCGCACGTCCTGCTCGGTGTAGCCGATCTTAGTCCATCCATCATGACGGGCGATCTCGGGCGTAGTGTAGGCGTAGATCTGCGGCACCGCGGGAGCGGTGGTTTCGATGATTTGGGAGATGTCGATGCCCGCCATGGCTAGTTCATCTCCCTTGTTAGCATATGTGGACTTCCATAAGAGCCTTCAATAATCTGCATGTCAAATCAGCGCTCCTTTACCAACTCAGAAATAATCCGAGAGTAGCGAATCGTGCGGGTCCTATACCTACCTTGAGCTGCGGTAATGCGCATCGGTCATAAGCAAATGGCGCATGACCCTTGCCGTTTTGGGCCATTTCTCCTCGTCGCGTCGGACGCGGAACAGGTACACGAACCAGTTCAGGTAGGACTGCAGGTTGCCCTTCTTCATCCCGGGGAAGCGGAATAGGTAGCGCCTGAGCCACGAGCACAGGTTGTTCACGAGCTCCATCGCCTCCAGGTACACAGGGTCCTTCACGTCTGCCTTGTACGCCTCGTCGGTGCACTTGGCGGCCCTCACGAGGCTCATGTGGGCCTTCTCCATGTCGTGGACGATGACGGAACCGGGCGCTATGTGCGACAGCAGCGCGTCCCTGATGCGCCTTGAGGAGGGCTTGCCGTGGCCGCATATGGCCACGACGGCGTTCTTGTAGGCGTCGATGGCCACCGCGATGCAGATCTTGTTCTTCGACAGGCCCCTCTTGGGCACGTAGTCCGCGCTGCGGACGATGTCGGAGTCGGTGAGGTAGAGCTCGTCGATCCAGACGCGCCCCCTCAGCACCAGGCGGTCCTGGTAGCCGTCCACGGTGGCGAAGACGCGGTGGCGCCACTCGAAGGCCGTGGTATGGGCGATGCCGCACACCTCCGCAGCCAGGTCGACCGGCGCGTTGTAGCACATGCAGGTGATGAAGCGCTCCCACACGGGGAGCTCCTTGTTGCTCGACTCGAGCACCGTCCCCGTCAGCGCCGAGAAGGCCTCCCCGCACCTCGGGCACCGCCACCTCTGCCGCCCGGCGGGCGTCTTGCCGTCCCTCGAGCAGTCGGGGAAGCCGCACGACGGGCAGGGCGGGCTCGGGCGCCAGAGCTCGGCGGCCTCGGCGAGGGTCCCGGCTCCGATCAGGGCCCTGCACCTTCTCTCGGCGACTGCGGAGCAGAGGGCCTCGAACCCGTCGGCGTCGAGCGACGAGACAAGGCCCCCGTAGGGGTTTGCGACCATGGCGAATTCCTATCCGCCCAAGCGGCCACCCAGCCAGGAATGTCGCCAAACATAGGACCGGGTGGCCGCTTGGGCAAATCTATGTTTGGCATCCCCATGGTACCCCGAGTGGTGTCAGGCGGGTGCGGGGAGGTTACCGCGACCCGCACGATTCGCTACTCTCGGATATTCCATTGTTACCCTCCATAACTTCTGATTGTTGCCGTCTTGACGATTATGTATCTTTACATTACCTTCTGAAACATATGGCGCACCTTGTCCAGGCGGCTGTTTGGACGGCGGGGCTGGATGACCGGCTGACCGACAGCGGCCTGATATCCTTTCAGCTCTGTAAGGCATACGCTCCGCCCGTTGGTGTAAAAGGCCAGATCAGTACGGTATGCCTGTATACAGCGGGCGGGAATCTCGCCAGTAAAGACAACTTCATCCTTTTTTACCTGGACCGTTTCGATGGTGGCACAGTATTTCGGTGCATCATGATAAGCCCTGGAAAGATATTCCCGGGGCGCATAGAGGGTGAAGGAGAGATAAGGTTCCAGCAGTTGCGTCCCTGATTCCTTCAATGCCTGTTCCAATACAATCGGGGCCAATGAGCGGAAGTCCGCCGGCGTGCTGACCGGACTGTAATAAAGCCCGTATTCAAAGCAAATCTTACAGTCCGTTACGTTCCAGCCGAACAAGCCCTGCTCCAGCCCGTAACGGATACCATCCCTGACAGCGTTTTGAAAACTCTGGTTCAAGTATCCCAGCGAAACCCGGCTCTCGTATTGTACACCGGAGCCAAGCGGGAGTGGTGTAACAGACAGTCCGATGGATGCCCAAAACGGGTTGGGCGGCACCTCGATATGGATGGTGTGGCTGGCTGCTTTGAGCGGCCGCTCCATATAAATGACGGTGGGTTCCTTTACCACTGTTTCAAGCTTGTATTTTTCCGACAGCAAAGCGGAAACAACCTCCAACTGCACCCGGCCCAAAAAAGAAAGAATGATCTCATGGGTGATGGAATCCACCTCGCAGCGCAAAAGCGGGTCAGTATCCGCAAGTTGCGTAAGAGCGTCCAGCAGCCGTTCTCTTTGCGCTGCCGTTTTCGGCGCAATCGACGTCCGCAGCATGGGGAGGGGGTCCTCACGCCACCTTTTACGAGGGAGCCGGGTTGGGTCCCCTAATACATCGTTTAACCTCACGCTGTCGCTGGGAAGGATAACAATTTCACCCGGATAAGCGGTGTCTGTCCGAACAATTTCCCCTTTGGATGGAATACGCATCTCTGTGATTTTCAGCTTTTCTCTCCCGGCCAGGGCCACCGTATCCCGCAGGCGCAGCGTTCCGCTGTATAGCCGTAGATAGACACGCCGCTGGCCGCAATCTGTATACTCCACCTTGAAAACGCTGCCGCATAGGGCGGCGCTCCCCTGTTCCCCAATCGGTTGGAACAGCCCTGTCACCGCATCCATCAACGGTTGAATGCCAAGGCCCTTTTTGGCGCTGCCATAATAGACCGGGAACAGGGAGGCGTCTTGAACCCGCCGCTGTTCCTCCCGCACAAGTTTTTCCCGGCTGATTGGTTCTCCTGCGATATACTTTTCCAATAATTTATCGTTATTTTCGATGACCGCATCCCATGCTTCTATGTCGGTATTTTCCTCCAGGACTATTTCCGGGGACAGCGACACCGTCTGCTTGATGATAATATCGGCGGAGAGCTTATCCCGAACAGACTGAACCACGCTCTGCAAATCAACGCCAGCCTGGTCGATCTTGTTGATAAAGATAACGGTGGGAATGTTCATTTTCCGCAGGGCATGGAACAGAATACGGGTCTGGGCCTGCACGCCATCTTTAGCGGAGATCACCAAGATGGCCCCATCTAAAACAGCCAAAGAGCGGTACACCTCCGCCAAAAAATCCATGTGGCCGGGCGTATCCACAATGTTGACTTTACATCTGTGCCACTGGAAGGAAGTGACTGCCGCTTGAATGGTAATCCCACGCTGCCGCTCCAAAAACATGGTGTCCGTCCTCGTTGTCCCTTTTTCGACGCTCCCCGGTTCTGAAATGGCTCCGCTGGCATATAGCAGGCTCTCCGTCAAGGTCGTCTTTCCAGCGTCTACATGGGCAAGAATTCCAATATTGATTATTTTCATGTGATTGTCCTCCCTTTACTGCCCCGAAGGGCATAAAAATCCCCAGCAGTAAAATACTTTTACCACTGGGGATGATAATTGCGGACATACACATATACAGCATACACCTGTTTGTGAGTGCTGTTTTTGGGGATATGTCAAAATTGATAAGGCAAAAGTATTCTTAAATTGGGTACAAAAAACTAAGCCCCTACAAAAGGGACTATCATAATCCTTTGTTCCCACTATTTGATTATAGTTTTATTTAAGAATACCTTGCCGCATATTTTTTACTCCTTTTCTGGTTTAAATCATTGTATCACATCAGTTTTAGGAAAGCAAGTACCTAAAAGAAATTTTTCTTCCCCTTATATGTAACAATCATACCGGCTTCCTAGCGTTCAGAATGTTTTCTGCTGTCTGCTGTGGTGTTTGGTTGGAATTGTCCAACCAAAAGCCGATCCGTGGTGTTGTCTGCATTTTACTAAATACAAATTCAATGTATACAGAAAGATATAAGGAGTGGGAGGGATTCCGCCGTAGTTGGCATTGTAGGAAAATCCAAAAGTTTAGATTTTCCCACAATGCTTATCTTTTGGTCTTTGGTTCGGAATAGTGTAGTGCTGGCGGTCTATCTCTTGTTTTCGGTTGCTTGCTTCCTTACCGTACATGAGCATTCTCGACGGTTATCTCGTCGTCGCCCATGTAGCCGTCGCCCAGAGCCTCGTATTCGTTGTCGGCCCATATGATGTTGCGCCCCGTAGTGCGGTCGCACAGTAATGTCTCAAGAATGAAAGTCGGGTATTGGTTGTTGAAGGACTCTATGAAGCCTTCGACAGACATGTCACGGACTGGCTCGGTCACGGGCTACTGTCCCTTCTTCGCGAGCTCTTCGAGCATGCACGTGCGCGCGAATGCCGAGAAGCTCATGTCCTGGAGGGCCGCCACCTCCTTGGCTGTGTCACGCAAGGTGTCGGGGATGCGTAGGGTCGCGGGGATCTGGTCGCCGTCCACTAGGAAGATTCTGATCTCAGTTTCGTCGGGGTTGCTCTTGATGAGTTCTTTGTAGCCGTCCGACATTTGCGCCCCCATCGCTCGGAATGCACTATAAATGTGTTTTCAACATTATAATGCAGCCGTGCGGAGCGGCATTAGGAATAGAGGGATAGCCGATGTCTAGGCTCTATGCAGGGCGGGCGGCGGAGGGAGCTCCCGATTGGATTCAGAGTAGTGTCCACCCGAGCCGCGCTCCTCGGTTTTCGCGGGGTTTGATGTTGCCCGCTGCTCGGCGTAAAGAATTTCGTTCTGGGCCTCCAGGATGCCCACGGTGTTCTTGATACGCTCGACACACCTCTCGCTTATCGACATCAGGGCCAGGATTCCCTCGGCTTCGAGCGAGTCAGGTTGATCGGCCTGCGCCATGGACTCGAGCAGCTGATCTAGGCCCCTCGCCAGCCTTCCAGCATCTGCCACTGCGTCAGGCAGCTCACGACGCTCCATCTTCTCTTCATCTTCTCTTCATAGTCCAACATCGGCTCGCCCCCTTCTCTCAACGGACGTGTGGCGCAGCACCGCGCGAGCCACACCGCACGGCACCTTGTGCCTTTTTGTCTGTGCGATGATTGAACCGCCAGATAGCGTGTGGCGCACCCGGCGGGAGCGGGGTCGGGTCGAGCTGGTCGGGCCTTCACGAAACGGTCATGAGCCGCATACCTTAGTTAGCAGCTAAGTCCCTGAAAAGTAAAAGGTGCCCATACGGGCGCCTGCCTAGTTGCCAGAATTGTTCGGTTTTGGTCGGAATACTCGTCTTCCGCGGTACTGTCGTCCGGGGTTCGGCACCTGTCGTTCACTTCTTCTGTCGTGCTTGCTGTTGTGTTCTGCGCGCGACCTTCCATGGGCCTGTCGGCCCATTACCCCAGGTGCACCCAGGGAATGGTGCCCATTGGCTGGGGCATGGACATTGCGGGAGGGCCGTCTGGGCAAGCTGGTGCGGATGAGCGGGCATCAACTGCTCGATAGGACCGTTCTGGCAAACGAGGTGAACGGCGAGAGATTCTACCTGCTGCAGGACAAATCGGCATTCAAGCAGCATGATGAGATGCATCTTTTCAAAGTCGGGTTCGAAGGGACGGACTTGCCGTGGATCTCGACGAAGCCCTCGAGCTGCTTTCGAAAGAGACCTCAAAGATTGACGAGTACAGCGACAAGTATTCGCCCGACTGGCCGAAGCGGGTTTCCGGCAAGCAAAGAGGAGACTCTTTTATGAAATGGGCCGGAATCGGGTTTTTCGTGAAGTTGGCCTGTATCTGAACCTCGATGCTCGTCCATTCGATGTTTCAAATTGGCTTCTGTTCTAACTGGTTTCTCTGATTCGAGAGCCGATGAGTGGGCTGGCTTTCGTCCAAAACGCCAACTCAAGGGCAACCCACTAGAGACTACTCACCTCGCCCATAGAAGACGATGACCTGCGACCTGTGTTTTTGCGAACCGCTCGCAAGCTGTCCGCGCTGATTCACTTGCGGTCGCAGCCCGTGGCATGGTCACAAAAGAGCGGTTGAGTCTCAAAACGGGCGTTTTCAGCGCTATCGAGCCATGAAAGACCGTCTGCGAGCCTTCTAGCAAAAAACGAAAACTAACGCTCTTATTTTCAAAAAGTTTTGAAACTAATTCAGGTTTTGTCCCCGAGCCAGTGAAATGCGATGTCGCGTCACTAGGCAGCACGCGCTTCAGATAGCGCGGGAAACTGGGTGTAACTAGAATGTCGGTCCATTGGGCTGTCTTCTAAACATTCGAACGTCGATAGTCGATAGAAAAACTCAGTTGCTGCAAATCTTCGTTTATTGCTTAGTGATGGCCGCGTTGATCCGGTTGACCAGCTCGCGGGGTTGCTCCACCCCGAGCACCAGTCGGTCATAGCGCTCGCCTTTGAGTTGAATGACGATGGGACTTTCCGGTCTGGTGACATTCCAGAATGTCTTCTCTCCATGCTCAATGTAGGTGCCGGCCCATTTACCGGGAACATGAAGGCCGGGCGAACGCAGCCCCTTGGCATCATCAAGAATGCCCGGATCCTCACTCGCGCCGAGAACATGCTCAAGCGGCACCACCATTTTCCCCTTGAACGACCATATCTTATCCAAGCCTTGCGGTTCAATCTCCAGCGTTTGTCCGACAATTGCCACTTTGTTTTTCATGACTTATCTTCTTTCATCATCAGACTGCAACCGAATATGTGCACGCTGCAGCAGCGTCTCACCAAGGAGCGAGGCGACATCAACGGTCACAGCATTGGTATCGTCAGATCCCGATCTGGACAGCCTCACAAGGTAATCCCTGACCAGCCCACGAACCTCCAAATCATGATCTGACAGCTCCATGAGTGCCACCAATATCAGATTGAGCACTTTTGAATCCCTCGACTCCGAATCCGTTGCATCATGTAGCGCAGCTACGAACATGCCACGCTTGCTGCCGAACGCACCGTAGAGACTACCTCGGAGCAGACCCGTGGCCTTGACGAGAGCATCGATTGACGTGCCCTCATAGCCATGCTCCAAGAAAACCTCGCGTGCATGGGAAAGCACCTCATCATCATCGAAGCTTCTCTTGCGACCCATGCTCGCCAAGATAGCATTATTTGATTAAACAGTCAAGAATGATAAACGGTTTTTGTCCATCACTATCGTTCCTTCTTTTTGAAAGCTGTAGATGCTAGGAATAGTGATTTGCTGGCTAAACTGCCAGCAATGAACGCAAGGATTAAGACCATGAGGATGGCCTCCATCCGAGCATAAAATTGCGATAGGAGGAGTAATAACCAGCGTAATAGCTATGTATGTCAACTGGCACCACTTGCCATTAAGGACTGTCCACGATCTTTTTTTTTTGATTGAATGTATAAGGAATACAAGTATCAGCTGGGTAGCCACGTGAATTGTTAAACTTGTATACGCAGTTTTTGAAAAACGGTTACAACCAGAAAGTTCTCGGTGTAAATACCAC